>DATLDP010000092.1:0-26228 GCA_035525825.1 Candidatus Limnocylindria bacterium | reverse complement strand
GTCCGTCGGCGACGAGGTGATGGTCGTGGTGATCGAGGTCGATCGCCAGGGCCGCATCAACCTCTCCCGCAAGGCGGCCATGCAGCGCCACCTCGCCAAGGAGCCAGTGGAAGCCTGAACGCTGATCGGCTCTCCGAGGTCCGAGGCGACGCCCCGCTAGCCATCGGCCCGAGAATGCCGGTGGAGGCATAAGCCTCCCGGCGGCTCCTGCGCCGCAACCATTTCGCATCCGATCGAGACCCCGGCCCCGCCGGGGTCTCGTGATTCCCCTCGGCTATACTCGCTGCCGTGCCCGCATGACCATTCCACCCTGCGGAGCCATGCCCGGAGCCGTTCCCGGATGACCCACCAGAACCCCCTGACCGTTGCCGTCGTCGGCGCCACCGGCGTCGTCGGCCGGACGATGGTCCAGGTCCTCGTCGAACGCGGCTTCCCGATCGGGGAGCTGCGACTGCTCGCGACCGCCCGATCGGCGGGCAAGGTCGTCAACGTGGCGGGCCGCGACATCGAGATCCGCGAGTCCAGCCCAGAGGCATTCGAGGGCGTCGACATCGCCCTCTTCTCGGCGGGCGGCGATACCTCGAAGGAGCTGGCGCCCGAGGCCGCCAAGCGGGGCGCCACCGTGATCGACAACTCGTCGGCGTGGCGCATGGATCCCGAGGTCCCGCTCGTCGTGAGCCAGGTCAACCCGGACGACCTCGCCTGGCATGAGGGCATCGTGGCCAACCCGAACTGCTCAACGATGCAGCTCGCGCCCGTGCTGCTGGCGCTACGTGACTCGGTTGGGATCGAGCGGGTCGTCGTGGATACGTACCAATCCGTGTCCGGCACGGGCGCCGACGCCATCGAGGAGCTCGAGGGCCAGATTCGCGCCCACGTCGCCGGCGAGCCGAAGCAGGCGAGCATCTACCCCCACCCGATCGCCTTCAACGCGCTCCCCGAGATCGATGTCTTCCTGGAGAACGGCTACACGAAGGAGGAGTGGAAGGTCGTCAGCGAGAGTCGCAAGATCCTCCACCTTCCCGAGCTCCGGATCTCCTGCACGGCCGTCCGCGTCCCGGTGTTCACGAGCCACTCCGAGGCGGTGCACGTCGAGACCATTGAGCCGCTCACCCCGGAGCGGGCGCGCCGACTGTTTGCGGCGGTCCCGGGCGTGGTCGTCCAGGACGATCCCGCGAACCACGACTACCCGCTTGCGACCGCGGCGGCAGGCCGGGACGAGGTCTTCGTCGGACGCGTCCGCCAGGATCCATCCATCCCGGATGGTCGCGGCCTGGCGCTCTGGGTCGTCTCCGACAACCTCCGCAAGGGCGCCGCCACGAACGCGGTGGAGCTGGCCGAGGTGCTGGTCTCTCGCGACTGGGTCAAGGCCCGCTCGCGCCGGCAGCCCCTGGTCGAGGCGCCCGCGTGACGTCCGGTGCGACCGCAGGCGAATCCACGAGCGGCGCGATCGCGACCGCAAACCTGACGACCGACCAGCGAGCCGCTGCCCTTGAAGCGATCGGCGCCGAGGTGCGCGCATGCACCCGCTGCCGGCTGGCCGAGACGCGGACCAACGCGGTGCCGGGGGAAGGGCGAGGAGACACGGAGGTCGTGTTCGTCGGCGAGGGTCCCGGGCAGAATGAGGATGCCCAGGGCCGGCCGTTCGTTGGCCGCGCGGGCGAGCTGCTGGTGAAGTGGCTCGCCTCCATCGGCTGGCGCCGCCAGGAGGTCTTCATCACCAACATCGTCAAGTGCCGGCCACCCGGCAACCGGGACCCGGAGCCCGACGAGATCGCGGCCTGCGCGCCGTACCTCCAGCGCCAGCTGCAGGTCCTCGATCCCGCGGTGGTGGTGACCCTCGGACGCTTCTCGATGGGCCACTTCCGGCCCGGAGAGCGAATCACCCAGATCCACGGCACCCACGCCTCGGTCGCGCCGGTGACCGGCGCCCGCGCCGCGATGTCCATGGCGCTCTTCCATCCCGCGGCCGCGCTCCGGAGCACGGAGGTCGAGCGCCAGTCCTACGACGACATCGCCAGCCTGCCCCGCGTCCTGCGCGAGTCGCGGGCCCGGCGAGGGTCGGTCGACGCCATCGTCACCACCCAGGCGAGTGCCGCGCCCGCGACAGCGGCGACGGCCGCAACGGCCGCAACGGCCGCGACCGACCGTGCCACCCCCGAGCCGACCCAACCCCGAACGGAGCTGCAGCCCATGTCCATGCCCCCCGATCCCGGCGCCGACGCGCCGACCCTCTTCCAGGCCTGACCGGATGCCGAAGCGCGCGCCGATCCAGGACCCCGGGGATACGCCGCTCCGCATCATCCCGCTGGGCGGGGTGGGGGAGATCGGCAAGAACATGTACGTGTTCGAGTACGGCGACGACATCGTCGTCATCGACTGCGGCCTGATGTTCCCCGACGAGGAGATGTTCGGCATCGACCTCGTGATCCCCGACGTCACCTATCTGCGCGAGCGCAAGGCCAACGTCAAGGCATTCGTGATCACCCACGCCCACGAGGATCACGTCGGCGGGCTGCCCTACATCCTGCCCAATTTCCCCGGCGTCCCGATCTACGCCTCGACCCTGGCCCGCGGCCTGCTCGGGATCAAGGTGAAGGAGCACAAGCTCACCTCCAACCCGCTGCGCCCGCTCGATCCCGGCGACGAGATCCAGGTGGGGCCGTTCACGGTCATCCCGTTCCGCGTCGGGCACTCGATCCCCGACGCGATGGGCATCGCCCTCCGCACCCCGGTCGGCACGATCGTCCACACCGGCGACTTCAAGTTCGACCACACGCCGGTCGACGGAAAGCTGTCCGACTTCGCGATCATCGCCAAGCTCGGCGCCGAGGGCGTGATCTGCCTGCTCTCCGACTCGACCCGCGCCGAGAGCCCCGGCTACACGCCCTCCGAGGCGACCGTCGGCGAGGCGTTCCGGGAGATCATGGAGCCGCTCGACGGGCGGGTGATCGTCGCGACCTTCGCCAGCAACATCGCGCGGATCCAGCAGGTCCTCGATGCGGCCGCCACGTTCGACCGCAAGGTCGCGGTCATCGGCCGGTCCATGGAGCAGAACTTCCGCATCGCCGCCGACCTCGGCTACCTGACCTACGGCCCGGACCAGATAGTGCCGAAGGACCGCATCGGCGACGTCCAGGACGGCAAGATCGTGATCGCCACGACCGGCTCGCAGGGCGAGCCGATGTCCGGCCTGGCCCGGATGGCCAACCGCGACCACCGGTTCGTCGAGATCGAGACCGGGGACACGGTGATCCTGAGCGCCAGCCCGATCCCCGGCAACGAGGAGTACGTCTCGCGGACCATCGACAACCTCTTCAAGGCAGGCGCGAACGTCATCTATCACGCCATCCGCCACGCCCACGTGTCCGGCCACGCCAGCCAGGAGGAGCTGAAGCTGATGCTCAACCTGGTCCGGCCGAAGTACTTCATCCCGATGCACGGCGAGTTCCGGATGCAGGTCCACCATGGCCGGCTCGCGGTCGACACCGGCGTGCTGCCGGAGAACGTCTTCATCATCGAGAACGGCATGCCGATCGAATTCTGGCCCGATGGCTCGGCCCGCCGCGGCCAGCCCGTGCCGGCCGGCTATGTCTATGTCGATGGCCTGTCCGTCGGTGATGTGGGCGATGTGGTCCTGCGGGATCGCCGCGCGCTCGCGAACGACGGCATGTTCATGATCGTGGTGACCGTCGACAAGCAGACGGGAGCGGTGCTCGGCAAGCCGGAGATCATCACCCGCGGCTTCGTCCACGGGAACGAGCAGGACCCGATGATCGAGGAGGTCATCCGGCGCGTCCTCCAGGCGGTCGAGAACCCGGGCGATCACATCAGCGAGATTGCGCTGCTCAAGAGCCAGATCAAGGACGGCGTGTCGCGCTTCCTGTTCGAGCAGACGAAGCGCCGCCCGATGGTCTTTCCGGTGGTGGTCGAGGTCTAGGCGACGGTGGCCACGAGGCGGCGACGCCAGGCACGACGCAAGCGGAGCGGCCTCGGGCTGCCCAGCTTCCGGCTGCCCGACGTCGGGGCGGACGTCGCGAGGTCGCTCGTCGGGATCACGTTGCTGGTCCTGGCGGCGGTGACCCTGATCGCGTTCCTGCCCGGCGAGGGCTCGGTCACCACCTGGTTCCGCGACACCGTTGGGCCGTGGTTCGGGACCCTCCGCTGGCTGCTTCCCTTCCTGCTGCTCGCGACCGGCTGGTACATCGAGTGGGGACCTGGCAAGGCGCCCGGCTCCGGCTGGGGCCTGACGCTCGCCGGCGTTGTCATCGCGTACGTGGGTTTGCTCGGCGCGGCGTCCGTGATCGCACCCGCACAGTCGGGCCGTGGCGCGGGTGGCGGCCGTGTTGGCACCTTCTTCGCGGACGGCCCGTCGGATTGGGTCACGCCGATCGGGGCATTCGTCCTCCTCGGCGCGTTGGCCGTCGCGGGCCTCCTGATCGCCTTCAACCTCCGGCTCCACCAGCTGCTCCGGCCCATGACCTCCACGGCCCGCTGGGTCGGCGCCACGGCGGCGGTCAGCATCAGGCGAACCGCGCCGGACGACGAGCCCGTTCGCGCGAAGGCCGGGAGCGCGACGGCAACCCCGGCCGCGGAGGGAAGCTCGCTCCGGAGTGGCGGGCGAGCGCGGGGCGGGCGGGTCGCGGCCGGCGCGCCGGACCTGCCGGGCCAGACCGGGATCTGGGGCGAGGATTCCCCGGCGCCGACGCCGTCCACCGTCCCCACCTCTGCAACGTTCGCGCCGGCCCGGACGCCCGGCTCGGGGACCGGCGTCGGAGCCACGGCCGGCGCCACGGCGCCGGGGGGAGCCGCCACGGCGGTGGGGGAGCGCCCGCGGAGCGTCCGCGACCCCGAGGACGTCACGGATGCCTCCGACTCCCCGCCGACCCGCGAGCGGATCGACTACACCCTGCCGCCGGTCACCACGCTGGACGAGACGATCGAGCGGGTCTCCCCGGCGGGCGACGAGGCCCTCCACCGCCGGACCGAGCAGGTCATCGTCAACAAGCTCGCGAGCTTCGACATCCAGGCCACGATCGTGGGTCGCAACGCGGGCCCGGTCGTGACCCAGTACGAGGTCCAGCCGGCCCCGCACGTCAAGGTCAGCCGGATCGAGGCCCTCTCGGACGACCTGGCGATGGCGCTGGCCGCACGGACCCTCCGGATCGAGGCCCCGATCCCGGGCAAGAGCGCGGTGGGCATCGAGATCCCGAACCAGGACTTCAACGTGGTGACCCTGCGGGGCATCCTCGAGTCCGTCGACTTCGCCGCCTCCGGCTCCACGCTGACGTTTGCCCTCGGCCGGGACGTCGCGGGCCGCGCGCAGGCGGTCGATCTCGCCAAGATGCCGCACCTCCTGATCGCCGGCGCGACCGGCTCGGGCAAGAGCGTGATGGTCAACGCCCTGATCACGAGCCTCCTCTGCAACGCGACGCCCCATGAGGTCCGGATGATCCTGATGGACCTGAAGCGGGTGGAGCTCGCGGCCTACAACGGCCTGCCGCACCTCCTCGTGCCCGTGATCACGGAGCCGGACAAGGCCAAGAACGCCCTCAAATGGGCCATGAACGAGATGGAGAACCGCTATCGCCGGTTCGCGGGCGCGACCGCACGGAACATCCGGGGCTACAACGAGACCCGGATCGATCCCGAGGACCGGATGCCGTACATCATCGTCGTCATCGACGAGCTCGCCGACCTGATGATGCGCGAGGGCAAGCACGTCGAGGAGCCGATCGTCCGGCTGGCCCAGAAGGCCCGCGCCACCGGCATCCACATGGTCCTCGCGACGCAGCGGCCCTCGGTCAACGTCGTCACCGGCCTGATCAAGGCCAACTTCCCGTCACGGATCGCCTTCGCAATGGCGTCACAGATCGACTCGAGGACGATCCTCGACACGCCGGGCGCGGAGGACCTTATCGGCCGGGGGGACATGCTCTACCAGCCTTCTGACCTGCCGCGACCGATGCGCCTCCAGGGCGTCTTCGTGTCCGATCCCGAGATCGGGCGGGTGGTCGACCACTGGAAGGGCCAGATCGACGGGCCCCACTACGACATGGGCATCATCGAGACCGACGAGGACAGCAAGGGCTCGGTGGAGGACGTCGCGGACGACGACAAGGATCGCCTCCTCGATGACGCCGTCGAGGTCATCCGCGAGTACGATCGCGCGTCCGCGTCGCTGCTCCAGCGGCGGCTCAAGGTCGGGTACGCGCGGGCGGCCCGGATGATCGACCAGCTGGAGGCCCGGGGCTACATCGGGGCCTTCGACGGCTCCAACGCCCGGGTAGTACTTCGTAGGGAGAATGCCGCAAGCGACAACGGGCTCGACGCGGGCGATGATTGACCAGACGATGACCCACCGATGACCGCCCGCGACCACGCCCGACGCACCGCCCAGGACCGGCTCGGGTTCGGCACGGCCGAGCGCGGGGCAACGGATCCGGGTCCGAGCCTGCCGGATCGCCTCGCCGCCGCCCGGGAGCGGAAGGGCGTCGACCTCGTCCGGGCCGAGCGCGAGACCAAGATCCGCGTTCGCTACCTGAGCGCGCTGGAGCGCGGCGACTATCGGGACCTGCCGGGGGCCGTCTACACCAAGGGCTTCCTGCGCAACTACGCGATCTACCTCTCGCTCGATCCCGAGGATGTCCTGCGCCAGTGGCGGCGCGAACGGGGTGAGGCAACCGCCCCTGAGGCGGTCATCGTGCCGCCGCGTCCGTTGGAGGAGCCGACCCGGCCCCTGCACTTCTCGCCTTCGGTCGTCGTTGCCGCGCTCCTGACCGCGGGCGTGATCCTGTTCTTCGTCTACCTCGGCTCGCAGCTCCTCCGGTACTCGAAGCCGCCGGAGCTCTCGATCACGAACCCAGCCACCGCCGTCCTCGAGGTCGACGAGAACGCCACGACGTACCGCCTGTCCGGGGTCACGAGCGCCGGCTCCACCGTGACGGTCAAGACGGCCGGGCGGCCCGACATCAGCACAACGGCCCAGACGAGCGGGGAGTGGACCATCCAGGTCGACCTCCGCCGTGGCCAGAACCGCTTCGACGTGACCGCGCGCAACCCCGATACCGGGAAGGAGGCGGAGTCGCCACGCTCGGTGGTCATCACCGTGCCCTTCCTGGAATTCCAGGCGCCCACCCTGACCCTGACGCAACCGATCGAGGGCACGACCTACGGGAACGGCGCGATCGCCGTCGAGGGCATGACGACCAACGCCAAGTCCGTGACGGTCACCACCAGGTTCCTCGGCTCCGACTCGGGCGCGCCCGCCGGGACGACGGCCCCGGCCGCCAGCCCCGCTGCCAGCGGCCCGGCACCGACCTCGGCCCCGAGCGGGCCAACGTCGACCGTCGACGTGGCCGCCGACGGCACGTTCGCGATGCCGCCCCTCGAGCTGACCGCGGGCCGCTGGGCAATCACCGTGACCGCGACCTCGACCGAGGCCAAGACCGCCTCGCAGACCCGGAACATCACCGTGGCCTACCAGGGCGTGAACCTCGTCGTGAGCATCCGGGGCGGACCCGCGTGGGTCAAGGTCTGGGTGGACGGCAAGCTCGTCGGCGCGCAGGCGGGGCAGGTCTACCAGGCCGGCAAGACGCTCACGTTCAGCGGCATGACGTCCGTCGAGGTCCGCACGGGCTCGTCGGGCAGCACCCGGTTCACGTTGAACGGGGTGAGCCTCGGCTCGCTCGGCAAGAGCGGCGTGCCGGAGACGTGGCTCTTCGCTCCGCCCGCCGGGCCGCAGAAGACGCAGCGGTCCTGAGCCGCCGGCCGCCGCGATGACCGGCGCCCTGGTCGCGCTCGCGGAGGAGCTGCAGCAGCGCTGCCGCGACCGCGGGCTCACGCTCGCCCTCGCCGAGTCCTGCACGGGTGGGCTCGTCGCGGCGACCGTCACCGAGGTGGCCGGCTCCTCGGACTACTTCCTCGGCGGTGTCGTGTCGTACTCCAACGCCGCCAAGGAGACGCTGCTCGGCGTGCCCGCCTCCACGCTCGCAGCGCACGGCGCCGTCAGCGCCGAGGTCGCGATGGCCATGGCGCACGGGGCCAAGACGAGATTCGGCGCTGACCTCGCGGCGGCGATCACCGGCGTCGCGGGCCCCGGCGGCGGGACACCACAGAAGCCCGTCGGGCTCGTCTACCTGGCCGTAGCCGCGGGCGCCAAAGCCGGCGGCGATGCCGGCATCGATGCCGGCGCTGCGGACGTTCGGCGGCTCCAGCTCACCGGCGACCGGGCAGCGGTTCGGGAAGCGGCGGCGCAGGCGACCCTGGAATGGCTGATCGAAGCCGCCGGAACGGTCGCGCGATGACGCGGACCGCCGCCGAGCTGGGTGCGGGCCTCGCCTCGGCCCGCGAGTCCCGTCCGATTCGCGCGGGAGAGCGGATCCACGTGCTGGGCATCGCCGGCGCAGGAGCATCCGCCGCCGCGCTCCACGCGGCCGCGGCGGGCGCCATCGTGACGGGCTGCGACCCCGGCGGCCCCTCGCCATACACGCCCGCCCTGGAGGCCGCCGGCATTCCGATCGCGTGGTCCCACAACGCGAGCCACATCACCACCAGCCGCTTCACCCCGGAACGGCTCGCGGTGACCAAGGCCCTGACCGCAGTCGCCCCCGATCACCCCGAGCTCCTGGCCGCCGCCGGCCGCGGGATCCCGACGGAACCGTGGCAGCAGGTCGTCGCCGATGCCGCCCACGGACGGACGCTGATCGCCGTTGCCGGCACCCACGGCAAGAGCACGACGTCGGGCTGGCTGACCTGGATGCTGGCCGAGGCAGGGCTGGATCCGTCGGCCTTCGTGGGCGCCCTGCTCCCGGCGTCGCTGACCGGCGGCCTTCCCGCGACGGCTCGGATCGGCGCCATGGGCGCGGGCTCGCCATTCATCGTCGAGGCGGATGAGTACGCCGGCAACTTCGATCCCTACCGCCCGGACGTGGCACTCCTCACGACGGTCGAGTGGGACCATCCCGACGTCTTCGCCGATCGGGCGGCCGTGGTCGAGGCGTTCACGACCTGGCTCGGCCGGGCTGATCCCGACGTAACGCTCGTCGCGAACCTCGAGGACCGCGGCGTCATCGACGTGCTCTCCAGCCTCCAGCTCGCGGGCCGGCGATCGGGACGAGTGCTCGGGATCTCGCTGGCCGGCGCGGGCGGTCTCGAAAGCGCCGAGGCGAGCGCCCCGGCGCCCGGAGCCGACGACCTGCTGATCGACGACCGCCTGATCGGCAGGATTGTCGGCCGAATGCCCGAGGGCACCACGCTGGAGGTCGGCGGGTTCCGTGCCGGTGGCCAGCGCGTCCGGCTGCCCAGCGCCGGCGATCACAACGCCTCGAACGGGCTCCTCGCGCTCGCCGCCGCCCTGGACCAGGCCGGCCCCGGCGCATCCCTTGATCGGCTCCTGCTGGCGTTGTCGAGCTTCCCGGGCATCGGCCGGCGCCTCGAGCGCAAGGGCGAGGCCCGCGATGTCGTGGTGTACGACGACTACGGCCACCATCCCACGGCCATCAGGGCCACCCTCGCCGCCCTTCGCGAGCGCGAGCCGGAGCGGCGAATCTGGGCCGTCTACGAGCCGCTGACGTACCACCGGACCGCGGCGATGCTCGATGCGTTCGCGGACGCCCTGGTCGAGGCGGACGCCGTGGTGATCGCCGACATCTGGGCGAGCCGCGATCCGGACACGACGATCACCTCGCCGGAAGCCCTCGCGTCCGCGGTCCGCCATCGCCGCGAGGGGATCACCGTCGCCGCCCCCGGCACGGTGGAGGAGACCGCGACCTGGCTCGGCGAGCACGTCCAGGAAGGCGACGCGGTGCTCGTCATGGGCGGCGGTCGCAGCTACCGCATCGCCGAGCTGCTGCTGGAGCACCTCGCGAATCGGTAATCCGCCCGATGTCCGGCTTCGCGTCGAACAGGCATACTGGCGCCCGACATCCACCGCAGCTCCGGTGTGGGCATCTGCCGCGCCGGCCCAGGGGAGGCATCCAGCATGAGTGGCGAGGTCTCGTTCGACGTCGTCAGCGAGTTCGACGCCCAGGAGCTCCGGAACGCGCTGGACCAGGTCCGCCGCGAGACGCAGCAGCGGTTTGACTTCCGCGGCGCGACCGTCGAGCTCGATCAGGGCAAGGAAGAGCTCACGCTCCTCACCGATGACGAGTTCCGCGCGACCGCCGTGAAGGACCTGATCCTCTCCAAGGCGACCCGGCGCGGGCTGTCGCTCAAGCTCTTCGACTGGGGGCCGGTGGAGCCGTCCGGCGGGAACAAGGTCAAGCAGGTGATCAAGCTGCGGACAGGGCTGCCCGAAGAGCTCGCGAAGAAGATCCAGAAGCTCATTCGTGACGAGTTCCCGAAGGTCAAGTCCCAGATCCAGGGCGATGCCGTCCGGGTCTCCGGCAAGAGCAAGGACGACCTCCAGCGGGTGATCACCCGCCTGCGGGAGCTTGACGAGGTCGTCGAGCTCCAGTTCCAGAACTATCGCTGACCGATGACGTCACCGATCGTCGCCCGGATCTTCGTTGCCCTGGTCGTGATCCTGCTGGTCCTCAGCCTGGTCCTGACGTCCATCCCGGGTCCGGTGCCCCTGTGACACACCAGGTCGAGGCGGCCCAGCCCGAGCCGGCCGAGCCGGCCGAGACCGAGGACCTGACGGCGCTGCCCGTTGCCGGGGCGGAGGACGTCGGGGTGCCCGCGTCGG
Organism: Candidatus Limnocylindria bacterium; assembly: GCA_035525825.1. Lineage (GTDB taxonomy): Bacteria > Chloroflexota > Limnocylindria > Limnocylindrales > CSP1-4 > UBA5189. The sequence goes on along the minus strand of DATLDP010000092.1, from coordinate 15,541 downwards.
AGGACGCCGCGGTGGCCGCGTCGACGGGCGCGAGCGGCACCGACACCATGGAGCCAACGCCAGCGGTCGACCTCGATGACGCTGCGGCGCCGATGGACCTTGACGGCGCCGAGGCGGCGGACGCCCCTCCGGCCTCGGACGAATCCGACCTCGACGACACGGGTGGGGATTCGGATGCTGACAGGGGCGCGGGTGGGGACGTTGCCGGCGAGCCCGCGGCCACCGAGTCCGGCGAGTCGAACGGAGGGGCGGCCACGCCGGATCCCGCGAACGCCGCGGCGCAGGCTTCGGAGCCCGCGCCGGCGCCGCAGGCCATGTCCGTCGGGCGGATGTTCGCGGATTCGATCCGCCGTGCCGGCGTCCGCTGGGCGTTCACCGTGCCGGGCGAGAGCTTCCTCGGGCTGCTCGAGGGGCTCGAGTCGGTCGGGATCAACGTCGTCGCCACGCGCCACGAGGGCGCCGCCGCATTCATGGCCGAGGCGCATGCCCAGCTGACGGGCCGCCCCGCCGCGTGCATCGGCACCCGGGCGGTCGGTGGCACGAACCTCGCCATCGGGATCCACACGGCGTTTGCCGACTCGAGCCCGATGTTCGCGTTCGTCGGGCAGGTGGAGCGGGCCTCCCGCGGCCGCGAGGGCTTCCAGGAGATCGACGTCACCGAGACGATCGGGCGCCTCGCCAAGTGGTCGGCCGAGCCGACCGACGTCACGTCTGCCGTGGAAGCGGCCGTGAGCGCCGTCGACCAGGCCGTGAACGGCCGCCCCGGGCCCGTGGTCCTGTCCGTCTCCGAGGATCTCCTCGACGAGGAAGTCGCCGCCGGCATGGGTCCGCTGCTCAGCCGCATCCCGCCGCCGCGACCCGGCGACGACGATGTTCGCGACGTCATCCGCCTCCTCGCCAACGCGGAGCGCCCGGTGATCCTCGCCGGCGCCGGGGTCCTCCGGGCCCGAACATCGAACGACCTGATCCGCTTCGCCGAGCTCCTCCGGGTCCCGGTCGTGGCCTCGTGGCGGCGCGGCGACGTCATCTCGAACGACCATCCGCTGTACCTCGGGATGACGGGCTACGGCTCGCCGCCCACGGTTCGCGAGCGATTGGCGAACGCCGACGCGATGCTGGTCATCGGCTCCCGGCTCGGCGAGATCACCACCTACGGCTGGTCCGTGCCGGCAGCCGGCACGCGCTGGGCGCACGTCGACGTGGCTCCCGGGCGGGTCGCGCCGGAGATCGCTTCGCCGGACCTCACCATCGCCTCCGACGCCCGCCTGTTCCTTCGGGCGGCGGTCTCGCGCCTGGAAACGCGAGGCGTGCTGGACGTGGCCTCCACCGACGCACGCTCCGCGCGGAACGCCGAGGATCGCGCGGCCTGGGAGGCAGCGACCGTGATCGACGCCCACCCGTGGTCCGGACCCGGCGTCCACCCCGGCCGGGTCGTGACGACGCTCCGAGCCCTGCTCCCGGACGACGGGATCGTCACCACCGACGCCGGCAGCTTCGGCACCTGGGCCGCGCGTGGGTTCCGCTTCCGCCGTCCCGGGACGTTCCTCGGCTCCACCTCCGGCGCGATGGGCTACGGCCTGCCCGCCGCCATTGCTGCCGGGCTCGTGCATCGCGACCGCGCCGTCGTGGCTCTCGTCGGTGACGGCGGCCTCGGGATGACCCTCGCCGAGATCGAGACGGCCGTGCGAATGAACCTGCGGACGATCGTGCTCGTGTTCGACAACCAGCGCTACGGGATGATCCGGACCTACCAGGAGCGCCGCCCGGGCGAATCGGCGCCGGCGACGGACCTCGGACCGATCGACTTCGCGGCCGCGGGCCGCGCCCTCGGGGCTCGCGGCGTGAAGGTCGAGGACGACGCCGGGTTCGAGCCCGCGCTGCGCCAGGCCCTCGTCGCCGATCGGCCGACCGTGATCCATCTCGTCGTCGATCGCGCCTGGGAGGGCGCCGACAGCCGGCCGTGAGCGACCCCCGCGACCCGTACGAGGTATTGGGGGTACCTCGGACCGCATCGACGAAGCAGATTCGCGCGGCGTTCATCGAACGCGCCCGTAACTCCCATCCGGACATCGTGGGCCGGCGGGGCCTCGACACGATGCGTGCCCTCAACGAGGCCTGGGACACCCTCAAGGACGAGGAGCGCCGGGCCGCGTGGCACGCCGCGAATGGCGGCGCAGCGGCCAACGCAACCCAGGGCGGCGACGGCTCGACGGCCCGCTCGGAACGGAAAGATTCGCGCCGGCCGTTCTGGTTCGGCGCCCACGGCCCGGCACCCGGGCGGCCATCCGGGCCGGTCCTCGACTTCGGGATCTTCGAGGGCTGGTCGATCGGGGAGGTCGCCCGCGTCGATCGGGGCTACCTGATGTGGCTCCGGGATCGCCCTGAGGGGGCCGCGATCAGGACCGAGATCTCGCGGCTGGTGGACCCCACCGCCGAGGAACCATCCGACCTCCGACAGAATCGCCGGCGCTAGGCGGAACGTCGCGCCCCGTCAGGACCTGGGCGGCCAGACGGCCGCAACCGGCAGGCGCTATGCGCGCCGGGCCTTCTTCCGTGGAGCCGGCGCCTTGGCCGCCCTGGCCTGCGAATCCAGGATCTGCTTGAAGACCTTGCCCATGCCGGGCCGCATGAGGTCGCGGGCCTCTGCCTCGAGGTCGCGATCGCGACGTCGGGTGCGCGCCGCCTCGCGGGCGTCGATCGGCTCGTCGGGTCCGTCTCGGCGGTCGGTGTCGTTCACGTGGAGATCGTCGCTCCGGGCCGGCGCGGCGTCAACGGCCTCGCCGGGCCCTCGGGTAGGCTTCGAGCGTGGCCGACGGAGAGAAGCTCAAGCGCGAGCGCGCCGGGACGTACCGGACCCTGGATGGGCGGTTTACCGTCGAGCAGTCGTCCAGCGGCTGGCTCCTGATCGATGCCGAGCAGTCCGATGACCTCGGATTGCCCCTGGCCCGCGGTCCGTTCGCGACGCTCGACGAGGCCCGTGCGGCCGTCGATGCGGCCCGCATCGGGCCCGCGCCGACCTCGACCTTCACCGGCGGAAGGCATGGCTCGGCGGGCGTGTCGAGCGGCCGGCCGCGGCGTCGCCCAACGATCGTCCCAGAACCGGAGCCGGAGCCTGAGCAGGACTCGGAGAAGCCGACCGGGGCCGATGCTGATGGCGCCGGCACGAACGATGGCGCCCCAGTCGACCTCGCGACCTCGCGATCGCGGACGAAGGCGACACCCCGCCGCGCGCCGACACCAACCAGGCCGCCAGTCACGATCCGCGAGCTGCGAGGTGTCGACGGCGATGGCCTCCGAGCTCTCTGGGGCGATGCCGGCTTCCGCTCGCTCGGCGACGACGACCTGAGCTTGGGCCGCATGGCGAGGCGCAATCCGGGCCTGCTGCTGGTCGCGACCGAAGGAACGCGTATCGTCGGGTCGGCGCTGGGGGCGTGGGACGGCCGTCGCGGGGCCATCTATCACGTCGCCGTCGCAGAACGCCACCGCCGCCAGGGCATCGCCACCCGGCTCGTCGCGCAGGTCGAGGCCGGGCTGCGCGACCTCGGCTGTTCCGAGGTCAGGGTCCACGTCCCCGACGACAACGAGGGTGCCCAGGCCTTCTGGTCGACCCGCGGCTACGCCGCCCGGTCAAGGCTCTTCGCCAGGGAGCTCCGCGACACCTGAGGTGTCTCGGGTGGGCCCATCGCAGACCGTGGCCCCTATGATCCCGGGATGCAGCACATCAAGCAGGCCGTCGAGAACGCCAGCACGTACTTGATCGAGCACCCCGCGGAGGCGCGCTACCGCGATTCCCACGCGCGGGCGCGACTCGGCGACGGGCTGCGGGTGAACGTTGCCGGTCCGAGCGGCGAGCGCCTCGAGACGGACATGCCGGCCGCGATCGGCGGTGGCGGCACGATGCCCTCGCCCGGCTGGTACTTCCGCGCGGCGGCGGCCTCGTGCGTGGCGTCGCTGATCGGCATTCGGGCCGCGGCCCTGGGCCTCGAGATCCCGGGTGATGCCGTCGAGGTCCTCGTGGACTCCGAGTCGGATGACCGAGGAATCCTGGGCCTCGCCGAGGACGTTCCGGCCGGCGCGATGTCGATGCGAGTGATCGTGTCCTCGGCCGCCGCGTTCACCGACCGGGCCGGATTCGAGGAGCTGGTCCGGTGGGCCGTCGACCACTGCCCGGTCACGGACAGCACGGCCCGCGCGATCCCCGTCGAGGTGGTGATCAGCTGACGCGCGGGTCCTGACCTCGCCGACTCGCCGTCGGTCGCGGGAACGTTGCCCCGAAGCCCTTCTGGAAGACGACGACGGCTCGGACGATCGCCGCCGTGATCACGACGAAGGCAATCGCGAAAGCGACGAGGGCGACCAGGGCGGCGACGCCCGGATCGTGGGTGAGCAACAGGACGACGATCGCCGTCAGCACGGCGGTCAACGCGGCACAGATCACACCGAGCATCCCGCCCATGGTGGTCAGGCCGTGGACGATCCCGCGAAGCTGGCCGGCACCCGCCGGCCCGTAGAACGCCGTGACCGAGTCGATGTCGTCGTAGCCGCTCGTGATGAAGTAGTCCTCGACGCTTGGCACCATCTCCAGGTACGCATGCCGGATCCGGTTCATCCCCTGCAGGTAGCGAAGGTCCTCGTTGCTCGCGCCGGCCACGCGCCCCAGGGTCGCCAGCCCGACGAAGAGGTCCAGACCGAGGACCAGCGCGGCGACGCTCAGGAAGGCGTCGCTGAAGCCGGTCGCGGCGGAGATCAGGCCCAACGCCACCAGCGTCGCCGAGAGCAGCGCCAGGAACATCCCGGCCCGCGCAAAGGACTCGTTGTAGACGAGCGATCGCGCCGTCAGGAGGCTCCAATGTTCCGTGCTGAGGATCTGGAGGGCACGTGGATCCGCCAGGCGGCCCGCTGCGGGCACCGGAGCGCCAGCCGCGGCAAACGACGCGTCCTCGGCCGTGATCGGGCGGCCTTCGGGCGTGGCCGGCGGCAGGAAGCGGTCCTCGCCGCCCGAGACGGCCGGGATCACGTGGATCACGGCATCGGCCGGGACCGCCGTCGCGAGCGACGCCCGCTCCCCACCGACGAAGACGTTGAGATGGGTGCGGATGCTGGGCCCGGCGTCGAGGAGGCGGTTGCGGATGCCGGGAATTCGCTGCTCGAGGTCGTCGATGACCTCGGCGACCGTGGCGCCGGCGGCTTCGAGGCGGCGCGGGGCGCCCGGGAACATCCCGACGAGCGACCGCGGGAGATGGACGTCGGCCACCGGGCGGGCGCTCAGCCGACGACCGCCGCGTCGACCGACCAGATCGACGGCAGGTTGTCCGCGATCAGCCGCCAGGTTCGTCCCTCGTCGCGGCTGCCGTACAGCTGGCCCGTGCTGGTGCCGAAGTAGACGCCGACCGGATCCAAGGAATCGACCGCCATCGCCTCGCGCAGGACGCCGGTGTAGGCGTTGTCCTGGGGCAGCCCTTCGCCGCTCCGGATCCAGGTGTCCCCGCCGTCATGGGTGCGCCAGACCGCGGTGTGGCCGTCGACCATGAAGCGGCCCTGGTCGGGCTCCGTCATCGGGATCGTCCAGACGGTCTTCGGGTCGCGCGGGTGGGCCGCCATCGGGAACCCGAACTGCGACGGCAGGCCCGGGGTGATCTCGTCCCAGGTCTGGCCCCCGTTCAAGGACCGGTACACGCCGCAGTGGTTCTGCTGGTAGAGCAGCTCGCCCCCGTCGGCGGCCATGACGAGCTTGTGAACGCACTGGCCGAACTGCGGGTCAGGATTGGGATCGAAGTCGGCGCGGACGCCCTTGTTGCGGAGGTCCCAGGTCGCCCCGCCGTCCTTCGTCTCGAACGCCCCGACCGCCGAGATGCCGACCCAGACGCGATCGGTGTCGGCGGGGTGGGGGACGATCGAGTGCAGGATCAGCCCGCCGTTCCCGGGCTGCCACTCCGGCCGGGTCCAGTGGTTGGTGAGCCCCTCGACGTGCGCCCAGGTGGCGCCGCCGTCGCCGCTCTTGAACAGGCCCGCCGGCTCCACGCCGGCGTAGAGCGCGTCCGGTCCGGCCGTGACGTTCCAGACGGTCGCGACCTTGGGGCCGTCGTCGCCGTACGTCAGCCCCTCGCTCGAGTGGCTCCAGGTCTCGCCGAGGTCGTCGCTGCGCCAGACCGCCGGGCCGTACCAGTTGCTGCCACCTCCCGCGAACACCGCGCCGGAGCTCGGGTCCACGATCGCGTCGTGGATCGGCCAGCCGTCGCAGAGCGGGCCGCGGACCTCCCAGGCGTCGCGGTCCGCGTCGCCGTCGAGCACGAACAGGCCCTTCCGGGTGCCTACCAGCAGCACCACTCGCTCGGTCATCTCGATCCTCCGGTTCCCGCGGCCGCACACCTCGGCCCGGCGATGCTCGTCGAGCGCAGACTACCCGGGTGCAGCCCGGTCGGCTCGACGACTTCTGCCCCACGACCAGCTCAAGCGCTTGCCGCCAGGCTGGCCGCAGGATCACCCGCAGGCTGCGATGTTCCTCTGGAAGGACGTCGTCTTCGGAAGCCGCCTGGCCGACGACGAGGCCCTCTCGCCGGACCTGCCCGATCTCCTCGCCGAGGGCTACGCCAACGCCGCGCCCGTGTTCCGCTTCCTGGAATCCCTGCGCTGACGGCCTCGAACCCGAGTCTCGGCGAGCGCGCGCTCAAGCTCCCTGAGTGATGGGGTCTCGGCCGAGCGGGCCGTGCTGGAGGCGTTCCACGCCTGAGGACCCGCCGGGCTAAGGTTCGAGCATGCGATTTCGAACCACGATCCAGCAGACCGGCAAGACGGCGATGGGCTTCGAGGTGCCGCCGGCCGTGGTCGAGGCGCTCGGGGCCGGGAAGCGGCCACCGGTGACCGTGACGATCAACGGCTACACCTACCGCAACACCGTCGCGGTCATGGGTGGCGTGTACATGATGGGGGTGGCCTCGGAGCATCGCGCGCCCGCCGGCATCGTCGGCGGCGAGGACGTCGACGTCGACCTGGAGCTGGACACCGCTCCTCGTGAGGTGACCGTCCCGCCGGAGTTCGCGGCGGCGCTGGAGGCCGAGCCGGCCGCCCGCGCGACCTTCGACAAGCTCTCGTATTCGAACAAGAGCTGGCACGTCCTGCAGGTCACCGGCACCAACAACCCGGACACGCGCATGCGCCGGATCGAGAAGTCCGTTGGCGCCCTGAAGGAAGGTCGCATCCGATGAGCAATCCCGAGGCCACCTTCCGCGTCCCCGGCGCCGTGCTGACGGAGCGAGAGCACCAGGTCCCGCTGGACCACGCCAGCCCCGGTGGCGAGCAGATCTCGGTCTTCACCCGGGAGCTGGCCGCGCCCGACGGCCTCGACCGGCCCTACCTGCTGTTCCTCCAGGGCGGTCCCGGCGGCGAGGCCACCCGCCCGACCGCGCCGCCCTCGGGCTGGCAGAAGCGCGCGATCCAGGACTATCGCGTCCTCCTCATCGACCAGCGCGGCACCGGCCGTTCGACCCCCGTCGGCGACATCCCGGGCGACACGCCGGAAGCCCAGGCGACGTACATGACCCACCTCCGGGCCGATTCGATCGTCCGGGACGCGGAACTCATCCGGAAGGAGCTCGGCATCGATCGCTGGAGCCTGCTCGGCCAGAGCTTCGGCGGCTTCTGCTCGATGACCTACCTGTCGTTCTTTCCCGACGGCGTGCGCGAGGCGTTTTTGACCGGCGGGCTCTCGCCGATCGGCCGAGACGCCGACGACGTCTATGCCGCCACGTGGCTCAGAGTCCAGCAGCGCCAGCAGGCGTACTTCGACCGCTACCCCGGCGACCGTGAGCGCGTCCGGGGCATCGTCCGGCGCCTGGACGATGGGGACGTGCGGCTGTTCTCCGGCGAGCGCCTGACGTCGGGGCGGTTCCTGCAGATCGGCAGCAAGCTCGGGGACAGCGCCGGCTTCGAGGCCATCCACAACATCCTCGAGCAGCCGTTCGGATCCAGGGGCTTCCTGCACGACGCGGTGGATGGGGCGCCGAGGTACGGCCGCAACCCGATCTACGCCACCCTCCACGAGTCGTCCTACGCGGACGGCGTCGCGACGCGCTGGTCCGCCGAGCGGACGATGCCGGCCCAGGCCGTCGAGGAGCGCTGGTTCACCGCCGAGCACATGTTCCGCTGGATGTGGGACGACTACCTGGAGCTCCGGTCCCACAAGGCCGCTGCGGAGATCCTCGCGGAGCATCCCTGGCCGAAGCTCTACGACGCCGAGCAGCTCGCCCGCAACGAGGTGCCGGTCGCCGCCACGATCTACGAGACCGACCTGTACGTCGAGAAGCGCTTCGCTGCGGAGACGGCTGCCCAGATCAAGGGCCTCAAGCCGTGGGTCACCAACGAGTACGAGCACAACGGCCTTCGAGCCGACGGCGAACGGGTCCTCGGGCGGCTGATCGACCTGGTGCGCGGCCGGGCCTAGCCGCGCCCCATCGAACCTACGCGGTCCTGAGGGGCACCGCGAGGTCCACGGTCAGCCCGTCGGCGATGGAGCCGCTGGTCGCGCCGATCTGCTGCTCGCCACCGTCCTCGCCGAACACGTTGTCGCGCGTGAGGCTGACGCCCGCGATGGTCTGCGCGCTCTGCCGCAGTGAAAGGTCAGAACGCCCGGCGCAGGACGATGAGACCGAGGAACACGACCACGATGAGCAGGACCTGCATCTCGAAGGGCAGCGCCGTCACGGTGTTCACGGCGTCGTTGACGGCGTTGCCGGCGCTGGTGAAGAGGTCCGGCGACGACCCGCCGACGTGGGGCGCGCCCGCGCCACCGACCTGCCCTGCGGGTCCGTTGTTGATGCCGCCGCCGTACTCGACCATGGGCGAGATCATCGCACCCGACGCAAGCCCTCTGCCGGCGCGCCCGCGACCGGCTGGCTGGCCAGGAGCTCGTCGAGCCGGTTGTAGCCGTCCTCGACGCCGTCGCCCATCCCGGCTTCGACCATCGCGTCGCGATCCGCGACGGACATGAAGATGGAGTGGGTTCGGACGCGACTGCGCCCACCGCCGATGTCCTGGATCTTCGAGGTGTCGAGCGAGACATGGCCCGGCGCGCCTTCGAACTCGAAGGTCTGGACCATGTTGTCGATCGCGGTCGAGTGGAATACGCCATGGAAGGCGTACTCGTTCTCGGCATCGCGGTGGATGTATCGATACTCGCCGCCGTCGCGCGGGTCGAATCGGTCGATGACCATCTCGTACTTGCGCGGCCCCAGCCATTGCTTGACGAGGTCCGCCTCGAAATGGGCCCGGTGGACGAGCTCCTTCGGGGCGTCGAACTCCCGCTCCATGTCGACGTACGGCATGCCCTCCGGCGCCGTGATCTTCGTCTTGCCCATGATCGATCTCCTTTCGTGCGTGCTGCTACGTCAGCCGTCGGTCGGCTTGGGCTCCAGTCCTGCGAGGACCTCGTCGAGCTGGTCGTACCGCTCATCCCAGTAGGCCTGGTAGCGGGCGAGCCAGGAGGTGGCCTGGCGAAGGGGCTCCGCTTCCAGGTGGCTCAGCCGGGCGGTCGCGCGTCGGCTGCGCGAGATGAGGCCCGCGCCCTCGAGGACCTTGAGATGGCGCGAGATGGCGGGCTGCGACACCGGGAAGGGAGCGGCGAGGTCGCCGACGGCGAGGTCTCCACTCGCCAGCCGCGCGAGGATCGCGCGGCGCGTCGGATCCGCGAGCGCTCCGAACACGGCATCGAGCCGATCCATCGTCATTCGTCGTCCCCTTCGCTAGTCAATAAGCGAGACGTTATAGAACACGCTTGTTATAGAGAACGGGGCAACGGCTGTCAAGCCGATTGGGCGAGGCGCGGACGGCAAGCCGCGAGCAGACGACCGCAGATACCGTCGTGGAAGCTGTCCGGACCGCGGAGGACGCCGCCCGGCAGGGGTTCCGCGATGCCCAGGGACGGGACTTCCGAAAGGCTGACGCGAGCCGCGTGTAACGGAAACGCGGCGTCGGTTTGAGCGAAACGGCAGCCCCGGACCGCACCGTGGGGCTCGACATGTCAGTCCGGCAGCGCGTCGTCAATACCATCCCGTCGCGGGATGCCGTGCTTCGGCGCGTCGTCGACCGGGTCACGGCTGAGGACCCGCCGGCATCCGCGGCTGAGCTGGCGGACCAGCTGCGGCGCATCTATCCGCGGGTCGGCGTCTTCGAGCGCCAGCTCAGCGGCGAGCGCTCCCACCTCTACGTCTACCGCGACGGCCGCTACGAGCCGGATCATGGCGAAGCGTGGTGGAAGGGTGAAGGCGTGGCTCGAGCGTGCGTTTCGCGCACGACGGGGCGCCTGACGAGCGTGACCGGTCCGTGGGCGTCGCTGATGCGTTCGAGCGAAGCCGATCTCGTTGGCCGGCCGTATACCGACTTCGTGAGCCCCGCTGCGAGGTCCATGGCGCAGGCGATGTTCGAGGCGATCAACGAGGAGCGCGAGGTCCAGAGCAAAGCGATCGTTACACGCCCCGACGGCACGGTCCTGCCGATCGAGTTCCGAGCCATCGTGACTGACGCCGAGATCGACGTCGCGTATCGGCCCCTCGACGGGGCCGACGGCGAAGGGGACACCGGCGCGAGCTAGCGCTTGGCGCCCGAGAAGTCCGTCTCCGTCACCGACGCAACAAGCGGGTCGCGCCGACGAAGGGGGCCACTCCAACACGCGAGGTGATTCGGTGCCCAACGACGACGCGACAGCCTGGGAAGAGCAGCTGATCGCCGACCTCCGCGCGAACGGTGGCAAGCCGAGTGGCGGCCCGCTGGCCGGCCACCCGATCCTCCTGATGTACAGCACGGGCGCCAAGAGCGGCCTGCGGCGCCGTTCGATCCTGACCTACTCCGTCCAGGGGGACACGTACGTCGTCGCCGGGACCGCGAGCGGCAGCCCCGTCGATCCCGCGTGGATCGCGAACGTGGCCGCGGATCCGACTGTCGAGCTCGAGGTGGCCAACGAGGTATTCGCGGGCCGAGCCGAGGTCGTCGATCCGGCGGAGCGGGATCAGGTCTGGGCCGAGCACGTTGCCCAGCTGCCGTGGTTCGCCAAGTACCAGGAGCAGGTCGAGCGGACGATCCCGGTCGTGCGCCTCCGCCGCGCCTAGCCCGAATCGCCCGGCGGTCCCGGCTCGAACAGGGCGGGCAGGCCGCCACCGTGCCAAAAGATGGCGTGGCGGCCGTCGATGACACCTGATCGAACGATCGCGATCAGGCCAGCCAGGCCTTTCGCCGTGTAGACCGGGTCCACGAGGATGCCCTCGCTCCGGGCCAGGAGGATCTGGGCCTTGGACGCCGCCATGGTCGGCACGCCGTAGCCGGACCCGAGCTGCGACTCGTCGAGCTCGATCCGGTCCAGGGGAGCGTCGATTCCCGCCATCGTGGCGAGCTCCGAGGTCAGCCGCTCGACGACCGGCCGGAGCTCCATGCCGGTCCGGGCGACGACGACCCCGACGACGCGCGGCGGCTGGCGCGTCCCGATCGACGACCCAACGACGAGGCCCGCCTGCGTTCCGCCGGTCGCCGTCGGGAGCGCGATGACGTCGGGCCGGAACCCGAGGGCAGCGGCCTGGCGCGACACCTCCACGGCGGCGAGGGCGTGACCCCAGGCGCCCGCGGCCTCGGAGCCGCCGATCGGGATGACCTTGACGCGACGTCCCGCGGCGCGCCCCTGGGCCGCCACTGCCTCGACCATCTCCTCGCGCTCCGCGCGGTCATCGGTTCCGGTCTCGTGGACGACGCCGCCGTGCAGCCGGATCAGGTCGAGGTTGGGCGAGTGCTCGACCGGAGGCCCGCTGACGACGACATGGACTCGCAGTCCGACGCGCGCGCCGGCGGCGGCCGTGAGCCGGCAGTGGTTCGACCAGCGCCGCCCGGACGTGATCACGGTATCCGCGCCGTCGGCCAAGGCGGCGCCGAGGAGGAACTCGAGGTTCCGGAGCTTGTTGCCGGAGAAGGTGATCGGCCCCAGGTCCTCGCGCTTGATCCAGAGCTCGACCCGGCCGCCGAGGGCCTTGGACAGCCCGGGCATCGGCTGCAACGGCGTCGGGCCATCAAGCAGGGTCACCCGGGGCAGCTTCGGGAGCGAGATTCGAGGGCTGTCGGTCACGGGTCGGATCGTATCGAGCGCACGGCCGTCCGGTAGGATCGCCGGGATGGCGAAGCGAATCGGACCCGCCGACTTCCAGACCGGCACGGGCCAGAACACCGACATGGAGCGGGCGATCGCGGTGTCGGCGCCTGTGGCCGGCTCGACCAACCTGTATTCCTCGATCGTCACGACCGCGCCAGGCGGGAAGACCCGTATCCACCACCACGGGCCCTGCGAGACGAGCATCTACATCCAGTCAGGCGTAGCGCACTACACGTGGGGCCCAACTGGCCTCGAGCACGAGATGGAAGCGACGGCCGGGGACTTCGTGTACATCCCGGCCGGCGAGATCCATGTCGAGGAGAACGCCTCGGCAAACGAGCCGCTCGTCGTCGTCCTGACCCGTAACTGCCCCGACTCCCACGTGGTGTACGTCGATGGAGGTCCCGATGGGAGCGACGACGTACCCGCCCCTTGCTGAGCTCCTCGCCGATCACGGGCTGACGGGCGCCGCCGAGGAGTCTTTCCAGGCCGACGGCTGGTCCGGGGCCCGGCTCTCGCGCCTCGTGCGAGCCGACGGCGCGCGGTTCGTCATCAAGCGGGACTCGCTCGCGCTCGACTGGATCGCCCGGACGACCGGCGACGATCCCGACCTGCGCGAGGCGCTCCTGGCCGCGGCGGCGCCGCGCTTGCCGCCGCCCGCGCGACTCCCGCACCTCGGCGTCGCCCGCGACGGCGACCTCGTCGCCCTCCTGATGCCGGACCTCGCGGCCTCGCTGCTGCACTGGGAGGCACCCATCGCGCTCGAGCAGCTCGATCGGGTGCTCGGCGGGCTGGCGGCGCTCCACGCCGACCCCTGGCACCGCCAGCTGCCAACGGCCTTCCCCTGGACGGACCTCCGTCGCCGGGTGCTGCTGCTGACCCGCCGCGCTGCCGCGGCCTACGAGGCCGATGGCAACTGGGTGGGGGAGCGATTCCGGAATGGCTGGGACGCCTTTGATCGGCACGCGCCCGCTGCCGCGACGGACCTCATCGCAAGCCTGACGGCCGACCCAGCGCCGCTCTTCGCCTCGCTGGCGGAGCAACCGGTCGCGGGGCTCCATGGCGACCTCAAGCTCGGCAACGTCGCCCTGGCGGAGGACGGAGGCGTCGACCTGATCGACTGGCAGATGACCCTCGTCGCCCCGGTCGCGGTGGAGCTGGGCTGGTTCCTCGTCTGCAACGTCGCGGGCCTCACCATCCCGCCGGACGACGTGCTGGAGCGCTACCGGCTGCTTGCCGGCCTGGCGCCCGACGATCGCTGGGCCCGGGAGCGCGACCTCGCGCTCGTGATCGGGCTCCTGTTGCGGGGCTGGCGGAAGGGCCTCGACGCGGATGCGGGCCTCACGACCGCGTGCGGGTGGCCTGCGACCGAGGACCTGGCCTGGTGGGCCGATGCCGCCACGGAGGCCGCGCGGCGTGCCCTGTGACGGCTACGCGGCCTCTGCGCCGGCGACCACGGTCGGCGCCGCGGGCCGGGCCGGCGCCGAGCGGGCCACGATGACTCCCGCGATCGCAATCGCCCCGCCGACGAAGGACAGCGGCTGGGGGACCTCCGCAAGCAACAGCCAGCCGATCGCGATGGCGATGGCGGGCACGAGATAGGTCAGGGACCCGAGCCGGCCGACGGAGGACCGGCCCATCGCGAATGCCCAGGTCGTGAACGCGATCGCGGTCGGGAAGATCCCCAGGAACACCAGCCACCCGAGCCCGGAGCCGGATGCCACGGGTGCCTCGGTGAGGAGCTGCGGCAGGAAGGGCAGGCAGACGATCGCGCCGATGGTGCAGCCGAGCCACGTGACGGTCAGGCCGGGGAGCGTCCGGAGCAGCGGCTTCTGGACCGTGGCAGCGATGGAGTAGGCGAGCGCGGACACGAAGCACAGCAGGATCCCGACCGTGGTCGCGCCGCCGGAGCCCGCGCCGGACGTCGCCACGCTGATGAGCGCCACCCCGGCCAGCGCGATCACGCAGCCGATCAGGAGTCGGGGCGGAAAGCCCTCACCGAGGAACAGCCCGCCGAAGATCGCGACGATGATCGGGGCCACGTTGACGAGCAGCGAGGCCGTGCCCGCGTCGACCTCGCGCTCGGCGGCATTGAGGGCGAGGAAGTAGATCCCGAACCAGAGCACGCCGATGACGAGGATCGAGGGCAGCTGCCGGCGCGTGGGGAGCCTGGGCCGGCGCCAGGCCACGATCAGCCCGAGGGCGATCGCCCCGACGATGAGCCGGCCCAACGCGAGGGCGCCGGGCGAGAAGTCGGCAGCGGCCGCCCGGATGCCCACGAACGCCGATGCCCAGAAGACGATCGTGGTCAGTGCGGCGGCGAGCGCCAGCTGGTCCGCTCGCTTCGCCGTTGTGGGAGCGCTGGCTGCCATGGTCCCTCCGGCCTCCTTCAAACGGGGCAGCATAGGCCGCCCGGGACGCCGGATTCGGCGATCCAGCTGTCACAGCGGCGACCCACGATGGCTCGACGTGCCGTGATCTCCAGCAAGCGCGTCGGCGTCGCTGTCGCGACCTGCCTGGTCGTTGCGGCCTGCGGCGGCGCCGCGACCCTCACCTCCGTGCCCACGCCAGCCTCAACACCGAATGCGGCGTCCGGGTTGCCGGCCACCCCGAGCGCGCCGATGCCTTCGCCCGCCGCGACCCGCTCGCCCGCACCGTACCGGCCCGCCCCGAGATCGGGCGGCACGATGGCCTGGGATCCGACGCACAAGGTCATCCTCCTGTTCGGCGGCTCGGGCGGCTCGGGGGTCACCAACGACCTCGACGGTTGGGATGGCTCGGGCTGGCGCTCGCTGACATCGGACGGCCCGCCGAGGCGCGACGACGCCCTGCTGGTGGCCGATCCCCAGCGCGGCGTGGTCGTCCTCACCGGCGGCCGGGCCGGACAGCGCGTCTTCACCGACACCTGGGAGTGGGATGGCACCGCCTGGACCGAGCGGGACGTCGAGGGCCCGCCCGCGCGGGTGCATGCCGCTGCGGCCTGGGACGCGACCTCGAAGCGCGTCATCGTCTACGGCGGCGTCGGAACGGACGAGGTGACCCGCCGCGATACCTGGGCCTGGGATGGCGCCACCTGGGAGCAGCTCGGAACACGGGCATCCCGGATCGCATCCCAACCCACATGGCCTGGGACCCGGTGCTCGCCAAGGTCGTGACCCTCGCGGTGGACCTCCGCGCCGAGGTCCAGCCAGCCCTCTACGCCTCGGAACTGTGGGGCTGGAGCGGCAGCGCCTGGAACCGCGTCGGGGACGGCCCGCCGCCGTTCAGCCCGCTCCAGTCCTTCGTCGAGGGCCCGCGCCACCCGATCTTCGTCGACGGCGGGGCGCTCCAGGGGGCCTTCACCACGCGCGAGTGGTCGGGCGAGTCGTGGGACTCGATCGCGACCGGCGGTCCGAGCCCGCGCAATGGCCAGGCGGT
>DATLDP010000090.1:0-12886 GCA_035525825.1 Candidatus Limnocylindria bacterium | reverse complement strand
CATGTGACACGTCCGCGAGGAAGTCACGGCTCCGGTCCCGATCGCGCCGGATGATCGCGACGCTTTCCTCGAGCTGGTCGGCCATCGCGTTGAACTGGGTCGCGAGCGCGGCGAGCTCCGAGGAACCGGCCCGGACGTCCGTGCGCGGAATGCGGCTGGCGAGGTCGCCCTCGGCGAGCGCCCGTGACGCCTCGGTGAGGAGCTCGTTGAAGGTCCGCAGCGCCGCGATCGGGGTCCGCAGCTCGTGGGACACGTCGGCGAGGAACTCCCGTGAGCGGTCGCGGTCCCGGCGGATGATCTCGACGCTCTCCTGGAGCCGCTCGGCCATGGCGTTGAACTGGACGCCGAGCTCGGAGAGCTCCACCGGCCCGTCCTCGATCACCTCGAGCGGGACGCGCCGGGCGAAGTCGCCCTCGGCCAGGTCGCGGCTGGCCTCGGTGAGGCGCCGGACGGGGGTCGTGATGCGCCGCGTGAGCGCCGCTGCCACGACCACAGCGACCGCCAAGGCGATCAGGCCGATGATCGCGAGCAGCCCGGTGACGTTGGTGATCGCCGCAGCGCGGTAGGTGAACGGGCTCGACAGGATGACCTCGACCGCATACGGCATGACCGCCGCCCGGTTCTCCAGGACGATGACGTCGCTCGAGATCGGCTCCCGCTGCTGCTGCTGCGCCTGGGGCCCCGCCTGGTCGACGGCCGTGAACGCGCCGCTCGAGGCCGGGAAGAAGACTCCGTCGGCGACGGTTCCGAGGCGGAACTGGACATCCGACTGAGCGAGCTGCTCGGCGATGAAGCGCTGCTGGCTGCCCTTCTGCAGCTCGAGCGCGACCAGCGGGTTCAGCTCGCCATCGGGCAGGACGACGGGGTTGCCGGCCCTGATGGCCGCGGTGCTCTCCGCGACGTCGATGACGTAGCGCGCGACGCCCGCCGCCCTCGATCTGAGGTCGTCGGTCTGCTGCTGATCAAACTACGCGCCGAGGCGGTTGATGACGAGGAGCCCGACGAGGCCCAGCGTGACCGCCACGACGGCCACGAAGGCGAGAGTCAGCCGGCCCTGGAAGGTCCTCGGCGCGAGGCCGTCGAGCGCGTCCGCCCGGCCCTCAGCGCTCGGCGAACGCGTACCCGACACCGCGGATCGTCTGGACGAAGGCCGGATGCGTCGGATCGTCCTCGAGCTTGTCGCGAAGGTGGCTCACGTGGACGTTGATGGTCTTCTCGTCCTGGTCCAGCGCCTCGTAGTCGCGCAGGAGGTCCAGGAGCTCGGCGCGGGTGTAGACGCGCCCCGGCTTGCTCGCGAGGTGGCGGAGGATCTCGAACTCGGTGGGCGTGAGTGAGATCCGGCGATCCCCGCGCTGGACCCGGCGGCGGTCGAGGTCGATCAGCAGGTCGCGGTGGCGGATGACGCGCCCGCCGACCGCGTCCGAGAGGTCTCCGTATGCGCGCCGGAGGAGGGCCTTGATCCGTGAGAGGAGCTCGCGCAGCCCGAATGGCTTCGTGAGGTAGTCGTCAGCCCCGAGCTCCAGGCCGATGACCTTGTCGACCTCTTCGTCGCGCGCGGTCAGCATCAGGACCGGTGACTTGGTGCCGGCTGCGCGGAGCCGCCGCAGCACCTCGAACCCGTCCATGCCGGGGAGCCGCACGTCGAGCAGGATCAGGTCCGGCGCCTGGTGCGTCGCCGCCTCCAGGCCCTCCTCGCCGGAGCGGGCGAGGGTCACCTCGTAGCCCTCCTGCTCGAGGGCGTACTGAATCCCGCGCGCAACGGCGTGCTCGTCTTCGACGATCAGGATCGTGGCGGCCATGGGACGCTCATGGTAGGGTTACGCGCCCGATCGAACCTTCCGGAGGCCCTGTTCCGCATGTCCGCCGCTCCCGCCCGACCGAAGCTCGCCGCCTCGACCCGCGAGGTCACCGGCAAGAAGGTTTCCTACCTGCGCGCTGATGGCCGCCTCCCGGCGGTCGTCTTCGGCCGCGGCCTGGACTCCGACAACGTCTCGATCGACACCCACGAGTTCGAGCAGCTCCGGCGCCACGCCGGCGACAACGCGCTGATCGACCTGTCCGTCGATGGCGGCAAGCCCTCGCCGGTGCTCGTGAAGGGCGTGCAGACGCACCGCGTCACCCGCCGCCCGCTGCACGTCGACCTGTACGTCGTGCGGATGACGGAGGAGCTGACGGTCGACGTGCCGCTCGTGGCCGAGGGCGAGTCCGAGGCGATCGAGAACGCCGGCGGCACCCTCTTCCGGGCGATCGAGCACATTCGCATGCGCGCGCTGCCGGATCACCTCCCGCAGTCCATCCACTACTCGATCGAGTCGCTTCGCACGTTCGACGACGCGATCCACGTCCGCGATCTTGAGATCCCGTCGGACGCCGCGCTCCTCACCGATCCCGATGAGGTCGTGGCCAAGGTCTTCCCGCCGCGCGTCGAGGAGGCCGCAGTTCCTGCCGCCGCCGAGGGCGAGGGCGCCGAGGGCGATGCCGAGGGTGGCGAGGGTGCTGCCGAAGGCGCCGCCGGCGAGTCCGGTGGCTCGGAGGGTGGCGAGTCGAACGAGGGGTAACCCTCCCGGCACTCCCTCACCGGCAGCTACGGGCGTCAGCCGCCGGGAACGCGCCCCACGACCGACACGGTCGGCAATCGCAGCGTGCGCTCGTCTGCCGTGAGCCGGCGCACGCCGCGCAGGATCTTCGCCTCGATCGCCGCGCGCTCCTTCGCGTCGAGCTCGTCGAACAGCGACTGCTCGTCGAACTTCGAGAAGAAGTCGACGTAGCCCTCGGGCGTCCACTCGTGGGCGAGCTCGCCCGCGGTCGCTTGCACGTCGCGGAACCCGGCCCGGCGCATCCCGGCTGCCGCGGCCGCCACGGAGGCGAGGTCGCCGGGCCTGCCGTCCGGCTCCGGAGGATCGAAGCCCGCGTCGTCCAGCGCCGCGTTCGCAACCCGATCCGGCTCGTAGGCGCGGTCCGTCCTGAGCCACGAGACCCAGGCGAACGTGGCGCCCGGCTTGAGCACGCGGCGAACCTCGCGCATGACCGCGCCTCGATCGGCCACGAGCTGGAGCACGAACGACGAGACCGCGACGTCGATCGAGCCGTCCTCGAATGGCAGCTCGTCGGCGAAGGCGACCTCGGTTCGAAAGCGCGCGGCCGCATCAGCGGTGAGCTGCGCCGCTGCCTCCCGACGCGCCACGTCCAGCATGCCGCCAGATGGGTCGATCCCGATCAGGCTGAGCTCGGGCCACCGCCGCAGCGCCTCGATGGAGAGCGCACCGGTCCCGGCGCCGACGTCGAGCATCGCCGGGGTGCCGGTCGCCGCATTGGCCCCGCCGTCGAGGACCACCGCCACCGCGGGTGCGATGAGGTCGAGGACGCGCACGGCCTCGGGCAGGATGGTGGGGCCCCAGTAGCGCGCGTAGCCCTCCGCGATGTCGTCGTAGCTCACGCCGGCATCGTAGGCCCTGACCTACGGGGGCTCGAGCTGCGAAGTCGGCCCGCAATCGCGCTCGCTGAAGCAGGTGCGCCTCGCGAACTTCCTGCCCGGCCTGATCGTGGCGCCGCTCCTGATCCGGCTGTTCGACGCCCTCGGCACCGCGCTGCCCTAGCGGGAGTCCATCCCCGCGACGCGATCGAATGTCTGAGCGGCACGAATGCCCGCGGAACAGCGCCATGTCAGGTCATCCGAGGGCCCTGGGCGGCCGGATGATACGTCAGAAACACGAAGCGGGCGCAGAAGCGATCCGATCGTGTCCTGCGGGCACGGCGATCGGGCCCCGATCGGGAAGATGTCGCGACGAGGCGGCGAGCATCAAGCGGGCCTTGGCGGGTACCGTGAGGGCGTGAAGCTCCCATTCGATCCGCCGCTCGAGCCGATGCTGGCCAAGGCCGCGAACTCCCTGCCCGAGGGCGAGGGCTGGCTGTACGAGCCGAAGTGGGACGGCTTTCGCGCCTTGGTCTTCCGCGACGGCCCCGAGACGTACGTCCAGTCGCGCGACCTCAAGCCGCTGAACCGCTACTTCCCGGAGCTGGAGGCGCCGCTCCTCGCCTCGCTGCCGGAGCGCTGCGTCCTCGATGGCGAGGTCGTGATCGCCGGCGATGGCGGCCTCCAGTTCGAGAGCCTCCTGCTCCGGATCCACCCGGCCGCGTCGCGGGTGAAGATGCTCGCCGAGCAGTCGCCGGCGTCGTTCGTGGCCTGGGACCTGCTCGCGCTCGGCGACGACGACCTCCGCGCCACGCCCCAGGGCGAGCGACGCGCACTCCTCGAGCGGGCGCTCGGAGGCGACCTCGACCCGGCTGTCCACCTCACGCCCGCCACCACCGATCGCGCGCTCGCCGGCGACTGGTTCAACCGCTTCGAGGGCGCGGGCCTCGACGGCGTGATCGCGAAGCGACTCGATGGCACCTACCAGCCGGGCAAGCGGGCGATGCTCAAGGTCAAGCACCAGCGGACCGCCGATTGCGCGGTCGCCGGGTTCCGGTGGCACAAGAACGGCCCCGGCACCCACATCGGATCGCTGCTGCTCGGCCTGTTCGACGATGGCGGCACCCTGCACAGCGTCGGGGTCACCTCGTCGTTCACGTGGGACCGACGAGAGGCACTGGCGAAGGAGCTGGAGCTGCTCCGCGAGAACGCGATGGATGGCCATCCCTGGGCGGAGTGGGCCGAGTGGGCGGAGGCTGCGCAGGCCGAAGGACAACGACTGCCCGGCGCGACCTCGCGCTGGAATCGCGGCAAGGACCTGTCGTGGGAGCCGCTGCGGCTGGAGCGGGTCGCCGAGGTCGCCTACGACCACCTGCAGGGCGACCGGTTCCGCCACGGCACCACCTTCCTGCGCTGGCGTCCCGATAAGCAGCCCGCCGATTGCCGCTACGACCAGCTCGAGGAGGCCGCGGCCTACGAGCTGGCCCAGATCTTCGGGTCGGGCGCGTGAGCGGCTCGGACGTGGAGCGCGACATCGTCACGTGGGACGCGCTCGAGGAGCTCGTCAAGCGCCTCGCCGAGCAGGTCGGGCCGGGCCACGACGTGCTGCTCGCGATCACCCGCGGTGGCCTGGTGCCGGCCGGAATGCTCGCGTACCTGCTGGGCCAGCGCGACATCCTCGTCGCCGCGGTCGCGTTCTACGACGATCATGGCCAGCCCGGCGAGCAGCCGGCCTTCCTCCAGTTCCCATCCGACCCGCTGCTCCACGGCAAGCGCGTGCTGATCGTCGACGAGGTCTGGGACACCGGGACGACGATCGAGGCGGTCGTCGAGCGCGTTCGACTCGCCGGCGGCACGCCGACGACCGCGGTCCTGCACTACAAGCCGGGCCGCTCGAAGGTCCGCTCGACGCCGGACCACCACGTCGTCTCGACGGACGCCTGGGTCGTCTACCCGTTCAAGTACGGCCGCTGACGCCGGCGGCCGCTCGTATGATCGGCGGACACCCGAGATGCTGAACCCGCCCGAGCGCGGTGCGGTGGGGATCCCCAACACCTTCGATCAAGAACCGACGGCGACGGGGAGTCGCGTGAGCCTGCGCTTCCAGCGACTGTCCGACCCGGGGACGGGGACTTTGCCGATCTCCCGTCAATCACGCTCCTCGCCTGATCGCGGCGTTCAGCCTGGGCTCACGCAGCCTCCATGCGCGCCTTCGCCGCTCGGAGCGCGGACTCGATTCCACGACCCTTCACGAGTCCGAACAGTCGCTCGTGGAGCCAGCCGGGCGAACCCGGCGCGCGTGAGTCGAGGGTGACCTCCTGGCGGGCGATCGAACCGCGACGTGGGCTTGGTTCGATGGCGATGACCAGGCGCGAGTCCATGCCCTTGCCGAGTGACTGCTGGACCTGTCGTCGCGGCGGATCCCACTCGATGACGGTCCACTCCGCGATGTCGGAGATGCCGCCGACGCGGGTTCGCTCGCGGTAGACCTGGCCGAGACCCGCCGGCCCGCTCACGAACAGGATCTCCTCCGCGAAGGGCACCCACTCGACCGAACCCTCGACCTCCGCGTCCAGGTCCCAGACCTGCTGCGGCGGCGCATCGATCTCGATGGAGGCACGCAGGTGGTGCATCAGCCCTCGGCCCCCGGGTCGGCGTCCGCCGCCTTCGCCTTGCGCCGCCGCGGGGCCCGCTCGAGCTGGCCGGCACGGTCCGGAAAGGCGTACTCCGCCCAGGGGTCGTAGTCGACCTCGAGTGCCTCCTGCTCGGGGCGATCCGGCTCCGGCACGTGGGTGAGATTCACGCGGACCCGGTACCAGAGCGAGGAGCGGCCGCGCATGCCGTCGACCAGCACGTCGGCTTCCTCCAGGGCTGCCGCGGGGCTCGGGTGGCGTGCCTTCCAGCGGTCCAGGCCCTCGAGGGCTTCCGCCTTCGTCTTGGCCCGGGCAACCTCGATCACCGGAACGCTGGAGCGGCGCCGTCCCGTGGGCGTGGGGCGAGAGGGGATGGGCGTGCCCGCGGCCTTCGCCTCGGCACGTCGCTCCGCCTCGGCCAGGAAGCGCTTCTCCATCGCCGCGCGGTTCTTCTCGCGCTCCGCCTCGGCCTCGGGGGTGTCGTACTCCGCGGTCGCGCGACGCTGGCGCGACGGCTGGACCCGCGGCGGCTCGCCCGCCTGCTTGCGATAGTTCGGCGGCCACGGCGCGTCGCCCTCGCCCTCGGCCTCGTGGCGGCGCGAGAGCTCCAGCAACGCCTCCAGCGACCCCACGGCCTGGTCGATCCCGGCGCCCGGGTCGCCGATCTCCGCAAACCGGGCCGGCACGGTCTGGATCGTGAACGCCTCGGCCTCCGCCGTGGGCACCTCATCCCACGAGAGCGGCGTGGAGACCCGCGCATCCGGCAGCGGTCGCACGGAATAGGCCGACGCGACCGTCCGATCCTTGGCGTTCTGGTTGTAGTCGAGGAACACGCCGTGGCGCTCCTCCTTCCACCACTTCGACGTCGCGATCGACGGCGCCCGGCGCGCCACGTCGCGGGCGATCGCAAGGGCGGCGCGGCGAACTTCCGGGTACGTCCAGCGCGGCTCGATCCGCACGTTGATGTGGATTCCGCGCGACCCAGAGGTCTTCGGCCAGCCGGTCAGCCCCACGGACTCCAGGGATTCCTTCGTGACCATGGCCACGTCGCGAATCTGCGCCCAGCCCACGCCCGGCACGGGATCCAGGTCAACGCGCAGCTCGTCCGGATGGTCGAGGTCATCGGCTCGAACCGGGTGGGGGTTCAGGTCGATGCAGCCGAGGTTGACCACCCAGGCGAGACCCGCCGCGTCGTCGACGACGATCTCGTCCGCCGTTCGGCCGGACGGGAAGGACAGGGTGACCGTGCGCAGCCACTCGGGGCGGTTGTCCGGCGCCCGCTTCTGGAAGAACGCCTCGCCCGCGGCGCCGTTGACGAAGCGCTTGAGGGCCATGGGCCGGCCACCCGCACCCAAGAGCGCGCCGGGTGCCACGGCGAGGTAGAAGCGCACGAGATCGAGCTTGGTCGCCCCGATCGATTCGAAGAAGACCTTGCCCGGGTTCGTGACCGTCACTTCGCGGTCGCCGAACCGCAGGACCTCGTGCTCCTTCGGCATGCCCGGATGCTAGCGTGCCTTTTGAGGCTGTCGATTTTCGAGCGGGCCGTTCGTCGTCATGGCAACGGGTGGCCGACGGACGGTCCCGGTGGCTCGACTGGAGGAACCCGATGAAGTACCTGGTCCTGGTCTACGACGAGGACAGCGCCAGCCCGTCGCCGGAGCCGCCGGACATGGCCGCGATCGGCGCGGTGATGGAGGAGTACGACGCCTACAGCCAGATGCTTCGGGACCGCGGCGCGTACGTCGCGGGCGAGGCGCTGCAGCCGGTGACGACCGCCACGACGATCCGCAGCCGGGACGGTCAGACCCTCACGACGGACGGCCCGTTCGCCGAGACGAAGGAAGCGCTCGGCGGCTTCTACCTGATCGAGGCGAAGGATCTCGACGATGCGCTGGCCCTCGGCGGCGCCTGCCCAGGCGCGAAGTACGGCTCGATCGAGGTTCGGCCGATCGTTGACTTCGCTGCGGGACAAGTTCCGGGGGCGTGACCTCGGAGCGGACGCGCCGCCGTCGGCGCCGGGCCCGCTCGCGGGCTTGAGCGCGGCCGGCGCGCACGACGTCGTCGATCGCCTGTTCCGGGAGGAATCAGGCCGGGCGGTCGCGACGCTGATCCGGCTGCTCGGCGACTTCGACCTCGCCGAGGAAGCCGTCCAGGACGCCTTCGCCCGAGCCCTCGAGGTGTGGCCGGTCGACGGCGTCCCGAACAACCCCGGGGCGTGGATCACCACGACGGCGAGGAATCGGGCGATCGATCGGATCCGGCGACGGAAGGTCCTCGCCGAAAAGACCGAGGTGCTCGCGGGCGCGGCGGCCATCGAGGCCCAGCTCGACCGAGGCAGCGTCGGGGCCACGGAGGAAGGAGGGGAGACAGGCGTGCTCGATGGCATCGACGACCGGCTCCGGCTGATCTTCACCTGCTGCCATCCCGCCCTCGCGCCCGAGGCGAGGGTCGCGCTGACGCTGCGCACCCTCGGCGGGCTGAGCACCCCGGAGATCGCCCGAGCCTTCCTGGTCCCCGAGGTGACCCTCGCGCAGCGGCTGGTCCGCGCCAAGAAGAGGATCCGCGCCGCCGGGATCCCGTATCGCGTCCCGCCGCCCGAGGCCCTGCCGGAGCGCCTCGACGCCGTCCTCAAGGTCCTCTACCTGATCTTCAACGAGGGCTACAGCGCGAGGTCTGGAGACGCGCTGGTGCGCCGCGAGCTTTCCGGCGAGGCCATCCGGTTGGGCCGGATGCTGGTCGAGCTCATGCCCGACGAACCCGAGGCGCTGGGCCTGCTCGCGCTGATGCTCCTGCACGACGCTCGCCGCGAGGCGCGGACCACGTCCGAGGGTGAGCTCGTCCTCCTGGATCACCAGGATCGCTCGCGCTGGGATCGTGCCGAGATCGACGAGGGCCGGGCGATCCTGGCTCGCGCCACCCACCTCGGCCGCGTTGGGGCGTACCAGGTCCAGGCCCAGATCGCCGCGTTCCACGACGCCGCGGACCAGGCGGAGGCGACGGACTGGCAGGGGATCGCCGCCCTCTACGGGCGCCTCGCGAAGCTCACTCCGTCGCCAGTCGTGGAGCTGAACCGCGCCGTTGCCGTAGCCATGGCGGAAGGCCCCGCCGCGGGACTCGAGCTGATCGACGCGCTGGGCCCTGACGAACTCCTGACCGGCTACCCGTACTACCACGCGGCGCGCGCCGACCTGCTGCGTCGCCTGGGACGCTCCGCGCCGGCAGCCGAGGCCTACCGAGCCGCGCTCGAGCTGACCACGAATGCGGTGGAGCGGGCATTTCTCCTCCGGCGGATCGCCGAGGTCGGAGGCGCCGCCCCGATCCACTGAGCGGGGACCCCCGGAACCCGCCGCGACACATCTGCAACGGTGCCGTCCGGCGACCGCAGTTCGCGCCGCTTGCCGGAAGCGCCATGATCGCGCCCGCGCCGGCTTCGCCGGTGCGAGGTCGCAGGCGCTCGGGAGGGCTGGATGCGCACGGAAACCATGGGCTGGGCCGTCCGCGGGGCGGGCCTGGCGCTCGGCGTCGGCTTCGTGCTGGTGGTCGCGAGCCTGTTCTCGGCAGCGCGCGACGTCGTGCTGCTCGTGTTCATCGCGGTCCTGCTGGGCGCGGCCCTGGAGCCGGTCGTGGCGTTCCTCCGCGCCCGCGTCGGGGTTCGCCGCGGCCTCGCCATCCTCCTCGTCTACGCGACGTTCCTCGCCCTCGTGATCGCCATCGCCGTCTTCGTCGTGCCCGCCGCCGCCGTCCAGATGGGCGCGGCAGTCGGGCGGCTGCCGGAGTTCCTGGACCGCGTGCGCGGGTGGAGCGACGGGCTCCAGCCGGAGGCGCTGTCGCAGGGCATCGGTTCGCTGCTGGACGCCGCGGAAGAGCCGTTCAAGCCCGGCCCGCCGCCTTCTCGCGACGAGGTCGTGTCGGCGTCGCTCGTCCTGGGGCAGGTCGCCGCCGCCCTCGTGACGCTGCTCGCCCTCGTGTTCTTCTGGCTGACGGAACGGTCACGCCTCCAGCGGTACGTGCTGGCGTTCACGCCCGCGGAACGGCGCGGCGGAATCCGCGACGCGTGGAACGAGATCGAGGTGCGGCTCGGATCGTGGGTGCGGGGCCAGCTCGTGCTCATGGCCACGATCGGCGTCGCAACGGCCATTGCCTATTCCGTGCTCGGCCTGCCGGGCGCGCTGCTGCTCGGGCTCATTGCCGCGATCACGGAGGTCATCCCGATCATCGGGCCGCTTCTCGGCGCGATCCCCGCGCTCATCATCGCGGCCTCGATCTCGCCGGAGACCGCGATCTTCACGCTCGGCATCTACCTGCTCCTGCAGGCGATCGAGGGCAACGTGCTCGTCCCGATCATCATGCGCAACAGCGTCGGGCTGTCGCCGTTCCTCGTGCTCGTGAGCCTGCTGATCGGCGGCACGGTCGGCGGCATCCTGGGCGCCATCGTCGCCGTCCCGATCGTCGCCGGCATCACGGTCATCCTCGAGCGGCTCCAGGATCGCGAGACGCCCGTCCCGATTGACCCGGCCTCGCTCCCGGACGAGGCGGCCCGGGAGGAGATGGAGGCCACGGCGCCGGATTCGCCGGCGAAGCCGAGGGCAAGGAGGACGGCCGAGAAGAAGGCCGCGGCCGAGGCGAGCGCGGCCAGGGAGCAGGCCGAGCAGGCGCCCGCCAAGGCCTAGCCCAGGTCGAGGCCCTTGGGCGCCTCCCGCATCAGCCCGATGTTGTTGCCATCGAGATCCTGGACGAACGCGAGCCAGAGGTCGTACGCGGCGTCGCGATGGGCGATCTCAGGCCCCTCCCGCATCGTGGCGCCCCGGGCCACCAGCCGTTCGAAGGTGGCCGTGACGTCGTCGACGCGGAAGTAGATCGTCGCGGTGCCGGCGAAATCGGCCTCGGTGGGCGTGGCGAGGTAGATGCGGATCCCGTCGGCGTCGAAGAAGGCGTTGCCCGGATATCGGAAGAGCAGCGGCAGGCCCAGCACGTCGGCGTAGAACTCGGCGGCGCGATCCACGTCGGCGACAGGCACCAGGATCTGCATGATCGGGCCGAGATCGCGCGCTGCTCCATCCGCCATCTAGATCAGACCGGCGCCAGCGCACGGATCACGAGCACGATCGCCGCGCCCACCCCGGCGAGGGCGACCATGGTGGTGCTGTGGCCCGGATCGCGGTGCTGCGACTCGGGCAGGAGGTGCCCGGCGCCGATGGCGATGAAGACGCCGCCGAAGCCCGCGAGGAGGAGTCCCAAGGTGCTCGGCTCGATGGAGATCACGGTGCTGAGCGCCGCCCCGGCCAGCGGGGCGATGGCATCGAGCAGCAGCAGCCCCACGGCGAGCCGCTCCCCCCGGGCGGCGTCGAGGACGAGCGTCACCACGTTCATGCCGTCGGCGAAATCGTGCGCGAGCACCGCGAGGAGCACGATCAGCCCGATCTCCGCGCCCGCCTGGAACGCGAGGCCGATCGCAAGGCCGTCGAGCGTGCTGTGGACGATCAGGCTGAGCGGCGGCAGCACCGCCAGGAACCCGGATGGCGAGCTCGTGCCGTTCCGGGCGGTCGCGTCCGCGGTCGCGCCGGAGGCCGCGGCGTCGTGGGCGGAGTGGTCCTGGGCGCCGTGGTCGTGCCCGCTCCGGTGCTCGTGGTCGTCAGCGGCGTCGACCGGGATGCCCCGATGCTCGTGGCCGCGGGCGCCGGCGTGCTCGAAGCTCGACTGGTGGAGGAACGCCTCGACGAAGCTGAAGCCGATGAAGCCGAGGACCGCCGCGATCCCGACGCCGAGGACGTTGTCCTCACCCGCGAGCTCGAACGCCTCCGGCAGCAGGTCCGCGACCGCGGTGGCGACAACGACGCCGGCCGCGAGGGCCATGACGGCGTGGAGGCGGTGGCGCAGCCGCAAAGCCGCATAGCCGCCCGCGAGGGTCGAGAAGAACGGCAGCAGCGCGAGGGGATTCACGTCCGGCCATGGTATGCGGCGGACCTCCGCCGGAGGTCGTCAGTCGAGCGTGACGATCCGAAAGCCGATGTGGTGGTCGGCGTAGGTCGGCGGGTCCTCGTCAAGGCGGAAGGCGGACCTGGCGATCAACCGGCCGGCTTGTCCGGCGGGCCCCACCAGCCGCCCTTCTCGATCTTGATCGAGCCCGTGGCCGGGCCCTGCGGATCCTCGCGCGGCGAGTCCGCGTAGTAGGTGCCGCTGTGCCAGTCGGCGACCCACTCCATGGCGTTCCCGGCCATGTCCAGTGCGCCGATCCAGCTTGCCCCGTCCGGAAAGGTGCCCACCGCCACCGGCCCCGTGCCGCCGTCGAGATTGGCCTTCACGCCGTCGAACTCGTCGCCCCACGGGTAGACCCGGGATTCTGGGCCGCGGGCGGCGAACTCCCACTCCGCCTCGGTCGGGAGGCGACCGCTGCGCCACCGGCCGTAGGCATCAGCCTCGTACCAGCCAACGCAGACCTGTGGCTCGTCTGGCTCCTGGGTGCCGGGCGACCCCTCGATGCAGGCACGCGGCAGCTTCGTCATGCCCATCGTCTGGAGCCATGCCCAGCCGTCCTCGGACCAGCTCGCCTGGTCCTGGTAGCCGCCGGCCTCGACGAAGGCCGCGTACGCCGCGACCGCGACCTCGGTCGTGTGTCGATCCAGTAGCCGCGGGTAATCGCGATCTCGTGTTTCGGCTGGGTGACGGCCGGAAACAGGGCGGTCCATCCGGGCCCCGGCGCGGAGGACGGAGGTCAGCCGCGGCTGCGGCGCTCGGGCTCCATGTCCTCATCGAGCTCCCGTGACAGCTCACGGACGAGCCGGGATGCCAGAGCGGCGAACCGCGCACCTGGCGCTCCTTCCGAACCCACGGCGATTCGCCG
>DATLDP010000087.1:0-3469 GCA_035525825.1 Candidatus Limnocylindria bacterium | reverse complement strand
GCGTCCATGGCGACCGCGGACGGCCATCGCGAGGCGAAACGCTCCCGTCAGGCTCGGCCGACCGGCCGGGTCGAGCGGACGGAGCCGTCAACCACGGCGCTGTTCAGTGGTCGTGGCCGTGCGTGGAATCCCCAACCCGTCGACGAGGGCTCCACCGTCAATCGACCCGTCCCCGCCGACCGTTCCGCATGATTGGAACCATCGACGTTTAGGCGCCAAGGGGAGAACGGCCCGGCGTCCGAGATCTGGTGAGAACGGCGCTGTGCCCGCGGGCTACGCCCCGAAGATCCGCTTCACCTCGTGCAGGCCGGCGATGAGCGCATCGATGTCGGCCCGGGTCGTGTAGACGTTGAAGGACGCTCGCGCGGTCGCCGGAAGGTCGAGGCGCTCGTGCAGCGGCATCGTGCAGTGGTGGCCGGCGCGGACGGCGATGCCGGATCGATCGAGGAGCTGCGCGACGTCGTGGGGGTGGACGCCCGGCACGTTGAACGGGATGACGCCGCAGCGGATGCCCGCGTCCATCGGGCCGTAGAGCGCGACGTCGGGATGCTCGCGCTGGAGCCCCACCAGCGCGTACGTGAGCAGCTCGGCCTCGTGCTCGCGGACGCGATCCATGCCCAGCTCAACGAGGTAGTCGGCCGCGGCCCCCAGGCCAATCCCCGCAGCGATGTCGGGCGTGCCGGCCTCGAACTTCCAGGGGATGTCGTTCCACTCGGACCGGCGGAGGTGGACCTCGCGGATCATGTCGCCGCCGGCCATGAATGGCGGCATCGCCTCGAGGAGCTCGCGTCGCGCCCACAGGACGCCCGATCCGGTCGGGGCGAGCATCTTGTGGCCGGAGAACGTGTAGAAGTCGGCGCCGAGCTCCTGGACGTCGACCCGCAGGTGCGGCACGGCCTGCGCGCCGTCGATCAGCACGAGCGCACCCGCGGCGTGGGCCTTCTCGACCATCTCGCGGACCGGGTTGATCGTCCCGAGCGTGTTCGAGACGTGCGTGAACGCGACGAGCTTCGGCTTGAGCCGCAGCAGCACGTCGAAGACGTCCTGCCGCAGGACCCCGTCGTCGGTGATCGGGATGAACTCGAGGTCGCCGTCGCGCTCCTGGGCGAGGAGTTGCCAGGGGACGAGGTTGGCGTGGTGCTCCATCTCGGTGAGCACGATCGCGTCGCCCCGGCCGACGTTCCGGCGGCCCCACGAGTACGCAACGAGGTTGATCGCCTCCGTGGCGTTGCGGGTGAAGATGAGCTCGTGGGAATCGGGGGCGTTGATGAAGCGCGCGACCTTGGCCCGAGCGCCCTCATAGGCCGCCGTGGCTTTCTCGCCGATCTCGTAGATCCCGCGGTGGACGTTCGCGGTGAACTCGCGGTAGTAGGCGTCCATGGCATCCAGCACGGCCTCGGGCTTCTGGCTGGTCGAGGCCGAGTCGAGGAAGACGAGGGGCTTGCCGTGAACTTGCGTCCCCAGGACCGGGAAGTCGAGCCGGATGACCTCGGGATCGAGCTTGCCATCGCGGATCCGGCCGCCGAACTCGGTCGCGCCGGTGGCGGCGGGCGGAGGTGCGGTGAGCGCCATCTGATCGATCCGCCCGGCTAGCGGGCGGCCTCCACGGGCTGGGGCTCCGCGGTCGGGGCTGCCGAGGGCGCCGCGGTGCTTGCGGTCGGGCCGCCGAGGTCCGGCCCAAGCGGAACCAGGAGGGCTTCGTCCGGAACGTCCGGGGAGAGGCCGGCCTCGCGGAGGATCGGGCCGTAGCCCTGCTCCTCGAGGCGGAGGGCCAGGTCCTTGCCGCCGGTCTTGACGATCCGGCCCTGGGCCAGCACGTGGACCACGTCGGGCTTGATGTAGTTCAGCAGGCGCTGGTAGTGGGTGATCAGCAGGACGCCGAGGTTCGGGTTGAGCATCGCGTTGACGCCCTCGGCAACGATCCGGAGGGCATCGATGTCGAGCCCCGAATCGGTCTCGTCGAGGATCGCGATCTTCGGCTCGAGCATCGCCATCTGGAGCATCTCGAGGCGCTTCTTCTCGCCGCCCGAGAAGCCCTCGTTGACGTAGCGTGCCGCGAACGCCTCGTCCATCCGCAGGAGGGCGAGCTTCTCGCGCATCTTCTTGCGGAACTCCATCATCGAGACGCCGCCCTTGATCGAGTCGGTCGGGTCGATGTCGGGGTTCTTGTCGATGCCCTGGAGCTTGGCGTTGAGCGCGCTCCGGATGAAGCTCGCCACGCTGAGGCCGGGAATCGCGGTGGGATACTGGAACGCCAGGAACATCCCGAGGCGCGAGCGCTTGTCGGGGCTGAGCGCGAGCACGTCGCGGCCCCCCCAGGTCACCTCGCCACCCTTGATCAGGTAGGCGGGATGGCCCATCAGCGCGTAGGCGAGGGTCGTCTTGCCGGAGCCGTTGGGACCCATGATCGCGTGGACCTCGCCGGGTCCGACCTCGAGGTCGATCCCCTGCAGAATCTCGCGCTCGGGTGCGCCGGCGGGAGCGACGCGGAGGCCGCGGATGATCAGTCGGTCGTCGGCGCCGGCGGCACCGTTTCGAATCTCGCTCACGTGTTCGTCACGGCTCCTTCGACGCTGTGGCTCGCATCCGCGGTCCTGGGCGGGACCGGCACGACGCGCTGGGGGACGAGGTCGGCGAGGGTCACGCCGTCGAGCGCGCCGGCGACGGCGTCGCGAACGCGGACCCAGAGCAGGTTGACGGTGCAGGAGGAGGTTCGACCGCAGAGGTCGTGGGCCTCGTCCTCGGTCGCGCAGATCATGGGCGCAAGCGGCCCTTCGAGGGCGCGGAGGACCTCGCTCATCGGGATCTCGGCGGGTGGGCGAGCGAGCTCGTAGCCACCGTGGGCGCCGCGCGTCGAGGTCACGAGGCCAGCGTCCCGAAGGACGAAGGCAAGCTGCTCGAGGTAGGCCCGGGGCATGTCCTCGGCACCGGCGATCTCCGCGAGGCTCGCCGGACCGGTCCCGAAGTGCCGCCCGAGCTGGACCATCAGGCGCACGCCGTACTCACCCTTGGTCGAGAACGCGACGGCGCCCGTCCCATGGAACGACGGCCGATGGGCGCCCGTCGCCGGCAATGTCGCGGCGCTCGCGGGAGTGTTCGAGGCGATGGTCGTGGAGGTCAGGAGACCGATCCTCAATCCCAAGTGACCTTGTCGGGATTGAGTGTACGAACGCCCCTCCGGAGCGTCAATCGACCTCGGGCCGCGGCCCGCCGTCAGGTGGTGACTGCGAACTGGATGCGGCCGCGTCGGCGTCGCCCCCGTGGCCCGTGCCCCGAGCTCGGCATCCCCCGTGCGGCTGGAACGACAGCTCGGCTCCGAGTTGACCCTTCGATGTCCGTAAAGAGGAAGGCCACCGCGGGACCGGTTGGCAGGGCACAGCGGAGCCATCTGGCACCACGTGACCGCGTCGTCGACGCGTGGGGGGATCGGGAATCGAAACGCGCCGGGCGAATGCACGGCGCGTTCGTG
>DATLDP010000086.1:0-4950 GCA_035525825.1 Candidatus Limnocylindria bacterium | reverse complement strand
CGTCGCAGACATGCCATCGATCGCCGTAAGCAACCGAACCGAGCGCGACGGGTTCTTCCCGTACCTCCGCGATGAGACGACGCTCGCGCGGCCGTGGGCGGTGCCCGGGACGCCCGGGCTGGAGCACCGGATCGGCGGCCTCGAGAAGAACGACATCCTCGGCAACGTCAGCTACGACCCTGACAACCACCACCGGATGCAGCTGCTTCGCCAGGCAAAGATCGCCGGGATCGCCAACGACATCCCGCCACTCGAGGTCTTCGGGCCATCGGAGGGCGACCTGCTCGTGCTCGGCTGGGGGTCGACCTACGGGGCGATCCGGAGCGCCGTCGAGCGCCTGCAGGGGCTCGGTCGATCGATCGCGCACGCGCATCTGCGCTACCTCAACCCGTTCCCGGCCAACACCGAGACGGTCCTCCGGTCGTATCGCCGGGTGCTCATTCCCGAGGTCAACCTCGGGCAGCTGTCGATGCTCATCCGCTCGAAGTACCTGATCGACGCCCAGGGCTACAACAAGGTTCGAGGGAAGCCGTTCCGGATCGCGGAGCTCGAGGCGGAGGCCGAGCAGGTCCTCCAGACGATCAAGGTTGGTGCGGCATGACGAACGGCACGGCGAGCGCGACCGGCAACCCATTGGCGCCTGACGGCGGCGGCGCGACGCGCGCGCTCGAGGGCGCTGCGGAGCTCCCCGTGCTCACGCGCAAGGACTTCGTCAGCGACCAGGAGGTCCGCTGGTGCCCGGGCTGCGGCGACTACTCGATCCTCGCCCAGACCCAGAAGGTGATGCCCGACTTCGGCTACCCGAAGGAGAACATCGTCTTCATCTCCGGCATCGGCTGCTCCGGCCGCCTGCCGTATTACATGAACACCTACGGCTTCCATACGATCCACGGCCGGGCGCCGGCGATCGCGACCGGGCTCAAGGCGGCGCGACCGGACCTCATGGTCTGGGTGATCACGGGCGACGGCGACGCGCTGTCGATCGGCGGTAACCACCTCATCCACTCGCTCCGCCGGAATGTCGACGTCCGGATCATCATGTTCAACAACCGGATCTACGGGCTGACCAAGGGCCAGGCAAGCCCCACCTCGGAGCTCGGCAAGGTCACGAAGTCGTCGCCCTACGGGACAGTCGACTTCCCGGTCAGCCCCCTCTCGATCGCCCTCGCGGCGGAATCGACGTTCATCGCCCGATCGGTGGACACGTTCACCGAGCACATGCAGCAGACGCTCGAGGCCGCCGGCAAGCACAAGGGCTCGGCCTTCGTCGAGGTCCTCCAGAACTGCAACATCTTCAATGACGGCGCCCACCGCGAGTTCACGGACCGGGAGGTCCGCGAGGATCGGACACTCCAGCTCGAGCACGGTAAGCCGATGGTCTTCGGCAAGGACCGGGACAAGGGGCTGCGGCTCAACGGGCACCAGCCCGAAATCGTCACGCTCGGCGAGAACGGCATCACCGAGGCGGACCTCCTGGTCCACGACGAGACCGACCCGCTCATCTCGTTCATGCTCGCCCACATCTACTGGCCCGAGTTCCCGGTGCCGGTCGGCGTGATCCGGCGCATCGCCCGCCCGACCCACGACCAGATGCTCAACGACCAGCTCGTCCAGGCCACCTCGACCCGCGGGCAGGGCGACCTGAAGCGGCTGCTCAACTCCGGCGAGACCTGGACCGTCGAATGACCTGCCCGGTCTGCCGCTTCGGGAACTTTCCCGGCGACGACACCTGCGCCAACTGCGGCGCGGACCTGTGGAGCGCGGACACGCCGCAGCAGGTCACGACCTTTCGCGGCGCGCTGCTCGGGCTGCACCTCGATGAGCTCGGCGCGCCGGAGCCCGAGATGATCGACATCGGGGCGGGCGTCGACGAGGCGGTTGCGCGGATGCAGGCGGGCTCGATCGACTGCCTCCTCGTCACCGATCAGGGCGCGCTCGTCGGAATCTTCACCGATCGGGACGCGATCCTGAAGGTCGCGGGGCGCGACACCGAGGGCCTGACCGTCGGCGAGGTGATGACCCACGACCCCGTGATCCTCCGGAGCGGCGATCCCGTCGCGGTGGCGATCCACAAGATGGCGGTGGGCGGCTTCCGCCACGTCCCGATCGTCAAGGGTGGCAAGCCGGTCGGGGTCGTCTCGGCGCGAGACGTCTTCAAGCACCTCGTGGCCGGCACCGAGTGACGGCCTCGGCCTCGGCCAATCCGGCTGTGGCGATCCTCGCCGACGACCTGATCTGGGCCACGCGCCTCGCCGATGCGGTGACGGCCGCCGGCGGAACTGCGATCCGCCTGCGGCGGCTGGAGGACCTCGCAGGTCGTCTTGGCGGTTCGCCCAGCGCGCCGACGCCCGAGGCGACCGCGGCGGCTGCGGGAAGCCAACCCGCCGCCAGCCACGCGATCATCGACCTGACCGCCCGCGCCTACGACGGCGTCGAGGCCATTAGGAGGGCGACGGCGGCGGGCGCCCGCGTGGTCGCGGTCGGCCAGCACGACGACGTGGAGCTCCGGCGTCGGGCACTCGAGGCAGGGGCCGAGCGGGTCTTCACCTACCGCGCGCTGTTCGAGAACGGGTCAGGGACGATCGCGACGTGGCTGGGCCGGTGACTTCCGAGGCCGCTGCCGCACGGGGCGCGGTGGTTGCCCGGCGACTCGAGCGGGCCCGCGCAGGGCTGCGAAAGCATGGCGCGGGCGCCCTGCTCGTCGGCATCGGAGCAGATCTCGAATACCTGACCGGCTACGCCGCCCATCCGCTCGAACGCCTGACGATGCTCGTGCTCGCGCCCGACGGCGAGCCACTCCTGGTGACCCCGACGCTCGAGGCGATGGGCGCGTCGCTGGCGCCGGCCATGGCGATCGGCGCGGTGCGGGTCCTGCCCTGGGACGAGACGGACAACCCCCACCGCCTCGTCGCGCAACACCTCGCCAAGTGCTCCGTGCCGGCGGGCTCGCGGCTGCTCATCAGCGATCGCCTCTGGGCGATGCACGTCCTGGCGCTCCGCGCAGTCCTGCCGGAGATGCAGCTCGGCCTGGCGAGCGAGGTGCTGCGGGAGCTGCGGATGGCCAAGGCCGAGGACGAGGTGGCAGCCCTCCGCGCCGCGGCCCATGCCGCCGATCGCGTGGTTGCGCAGATCGCCGGCGGGCGCCTCGTCGGCCGGACGGAGGCGGACGTCAGCCGCGAGGTCCGTGAGCGACTCCTCGCCGAGGGCCACGCGACCGCTGAGTTCGGGATCGTCGCCGCGGGAGCCAACTCGGCCTCGCCGCATCACGCGGCAAGCGATCGGGTGATCGAGGCCGGCGAGCCCATCGTCCTCGACATCGGCGGCACGCTCGACGGCTACTGCTCCGACACCACCCGAACGCTGTGGGTCACCGGCGGCGCCCCGTCCAAGGGGCCCACGTCCGAGTTCCTCGAGATCTTCGGGCTGGTCCGCGCCGCCCAGGCGGCTGCCTCGGAGGCCGTCCGGCCGGGCGCCGGCTGCGCCGAGCTGGACGAGGTGGCGCGCTCGATCATCCGCGAGGGCGGGTACGGCGACGCGTTCTTCCATCGCCTCGGGCACGGCATCGGCCTGGAGGGGCACGAGGACCCATATCTCGTCGCCAGCAGCGAGGACGTCCTCGCCCCGGGGTACGCCTTCAGCATCGAGCCCGGGATCTACCTCGCGGGCCGGTACGGCGTCCGTATCGAGGACATCGTGGTCTGCGGCGAGGGCGGGCCGGACGTCCTGAACGTGTCGTCGCGGGATCTCTGGGTGGTCAACGGCTAGCCGGTCTCGGCCCGGGTATGATCCCCGGCACGGGCATTCCGCCCAAGCGACTTCGTTCGTCAGGCCCGGAAACCATGACCACGACCTTCCAGCGGCGCACCTGCGCCGCCGCTCCTGCCGGCAGATGAGCCGGCGCTGTCATCACGGCTCGGCTCGGCACGCCCATCTCGGGCCGGTGCCTCGCCGCCCTCGAAGCCTCGCTACCGAGCGCCCGATCCGGCCTCCGGACATCACCCACCTGGCGTCGGAGCCCGCAGCTCCCGTCAATGACCCTCGGGCGCTCCAGTCGGCAGCTCGGCCGGCCGACGCTCCCGCGCTGCCCGAACCGCTGACGGGGTCCGCGCCGGAGACGATCGAGCTGCCGTCCAACGCGCCGGACACGATCGAGCCCGAGCGCATGGAGTCGACGAGCGCGCCGGAGACGATCGAGCCGAAGCGGATGGAGCCGACCAGCTCGCAGGCCCTCGAGCCGATGGCCGCATCGTCCGCGTTCCAGACCCCAGCGGACGCACCCGGGGCTCGGTCCGCGCCGCCGCTGCTCGCGCAAACCGAACCGACGCCGCAGGCCGCTTCGATGCCGCCCCGTCGAGACCAACCGCCGCGATCGAGGCCCATGGAGGCGCGCCGCGATCCCTCCCCGAGATCGATCGCCACCTCGATCCCAGTGGCGCCACCCAATGGTCACGCCAATGGCGATGAGGGCGGCCTGGACCGCGGCGCCACCGGACCGCAGCTCCGCCGCTTCATCAAGAGTCGCGCCTACGTGCCGATGCACGAGCTGCGACGGCGATTCGCGATCAACGGCGGCGACGACGACGTGACGCCGGTGGATCTCGAGCGGCACCGCGTGTTCGTGGGCCTGCCGGACCGCGAGGGACGCCTGCTCGGCGAGCTCCTTCGCGCCGGCGACATCGGCTACGAACTGTCCCTCGACCCGATTAGCCCGATCGTGGTCGGCGTCTATCCGATGCGGCCCGTCACCCGCCCCTGAAGTAGCGGTGCGACGACGCACCGAACCAGACGCCACACCCAGTCACCAATCTTGACCGGTCCCTGTCGCCTCTGCGACGCTGCGCTACTCACAGATCGGCCATACTGCAATGACTTTGGTACCCGTTCATGCAGGGCATGTCCGGGCCGCGTTCACGAGAGGAGCTCCAGTGATCCGCAAGCGACTCGGTCGAG
>DATLDP010000079.1:0-12708 GCA_035525825.1 Candidatus Limnocylindria bacterium | reverse complement strand
GCGCTGCGCTCCCACGAGCCGGCCGACAACCTCCGCCTGGCCGAGGCGGCGTCGCGCTTCCGCGATCGCGGCCTGACCGGCTGGGATCTCGCCGGCCCCGAGGCCGCGTTCCCCGATCCCCTCACCCACGGCGCGGCGTTCCAGGCGGCTCGCGCGGGCGGCCTCCGGATCACCGTCCACGCCGGCGAATGGGGCGGCGCGGCGCAGGTTCGCCGGGCGCTCGAGGTCGGCCCGGAGCGGATCGCCCATGGGGAGGCCGCCTCCGACGATCCCGCCCTCGTGGCGGAGCTGGCGGCACGCGGCGTCTGCCTCGACCTCTGCCCCACCTCGAACGTGCAGGCCGGCATCGTGCCCTCCCTGGCCGATCACGCGCTCGCCCGGATCCACCGCGCCGGCGGCCCGGTGACGCTCTCCACCGACGACACCACCGTCTCCGACGTGACCCTCACCGAGGAGTACCGCCGCGCGGTCCGCGAGATGGGGCTCACGCTGCCGGAGCTCTGGGCGATTGATCGGTTCGCCCTCGACGTCGCCTTCGCCGACGAGGCCACGCTCGCGCCGTTGCGCCGCGAGTTCGATGCCTGGGCCGCGACGATTCCGGAGTTCGCTACGCTGCGCACGTGAAGCCCAGCATCCGGGGTGGCAGGTGATCTGCCCCAGTTGCGCCACGCTCAACGAGCCCGGACGGAAGTTCTGCGGCGAGTGCGGGACCAAGCTCGCCGTCGCCTGCTCCAGCTGCGGCACTGCGAACGCCCCCGGCATGCGGTTCTGCGGCGAGTGCGGCACGCCGCTCGAGGCCGGCGCGACGGGTTCCGCCCGGCAGGCGCGGCCGTTCGATCCCAATGTCACGCCCGGCAGCGGAACGGGTCCAGCACACGTTGACCCCGGCGCTCCCGGCGCTGCCGGCCCGATCGCCGAGCGCCGCCTCGTCACCGTGCTCTTCGCGGACCTCGTCGGGTTCACCACCATCTCCGAGGGCCGGGACCCGGAGGAGGTCCGGGAGCTCCTGAGCCGCTACTTCGACGTGGCCCGCGAGCAGATCGAGCGCTACGGCGGAACCGTGGAGAAGTTCATCGGCGACGCGGTCATGGCCGTCTGGGGCGCCCCCACGGCCCACGAGGACGACGCCGAACGCGGCGTGCGCGCGGCGCTCGAGGTGGTCGATTCCGTGAAGGACCTGGCCCCCGGCCTCCAGGCGCGCGCGGGCGTGCTGACCGGCGAAGCCGCGGTGACGGTCGGCGCGCGCGGCCAGGGCATGGTCGCGGGCGACCTCGTGAACACCGCGTCGCGGCTCCAGAGCGCGGCCCAGCCGGGCATGGTCCTCGTTGGCGAAACCACCCAGCGAGCCACGGCCAATGCCATCGCCTACGAGCCGGCCGGCGAGCAGCTGCTCAAGGGCAAGGCCACGCCCGTCGCGGCCTATCGGGCCCTGCGGGTTGTCGGGGAGCGCGGCGGGCGCGGCCGCGGCGACCGGCTGGAGGCGCCCTTCGTCGGGCGGGACTCGGAGCTCCGGCTCCTCAAGGATCTGTACCACGCGACCGCGCGCGAGAAGCGTGTCCGGCTCGTCTCGATCACCGGCCAGGGCGGCATCGGCAAGAGCCGGCTGACCTGGGAGCTGAAGAAGTACGCCGACGGCGTGGCGGAGCAGGTCTGGTGGCACGAAGGTCGCTCGCCGGCGTACGGCTCCGGGATCACGTTCTGGGCGCTCGGCGAGATGGTCCGGGCGCGGGCCCAGCTCAACGAGACCGATGACCCGGCGACGACCCGGACGAAGATCGCCGAATCGGTGGGGCGGTTCATCCCTGACGGCCCGGATCGGGACCGGGTCGAGCACGCCCTCGGCACGTTGCTCGGCGTCGCGGAGGCGCAGGGCGAAAGCTCGGGCGAGCTGTTCGGCGCGTGGCGTCTGTACTTCGAGCGCATGGCCGCCGAGAACATGGTCATCCTCGTCTTCGAGGATCTCCACTGGGCGGACTCGGGCCTGCTCGACTTCATCGACCACATGCTCGAGTGGAGCCGCAGCGTCCCGATTCTGATCGTGACCCTCGCCCGCCCGGAGCTGCTCGATCGCCGGGCGGACTGGGGTGCGGGCCGAAGGAACTTCCTCGCCCTGGATCTCGAGCCGCTGGACGAGGCGTCGATGCGCGAGCTGCTCGCCGGGTTCGTGCCCGGGCTGGCGGAGGCAGCCGTCCGGTCGATCGTGACCCGCGCCGAGGGCATCCCGCTGTACGCGGTGGAAACCATCCGGATGCTGGTCGCCGACGGGCGCCTCATCGAGCGCCCCGAGGGCGGCTTCGAGCCCGCCGGAGAGCTGGGGGAGCTCGCCGTCCCGGAGACGCTCCACGCGCTCATCGCCGCCCGACTCGACGGACTCGATCCTGCGGAGCGCTCCCTCATCCAGGATGCTGCCGTGCTGGGGCAGAGCTTCAGCCCGGCCGGCCTGGGGGCCGTCTCCGGCCTGGAGAAGCCGGCCCTCGACGCGCGGTTGCGGACGCTCGTCAAATCGGACCTGCTCGTCGAGGAGAGCGACCCCCGCTCGCCGGAGCGAGGTCAGTACGCCTTCGTGCAGGCCCTGATCCGCGAGGTCGCGTACTCCACCCTCTCGCTCAAGGATCGGCGTTCGCGCCACCTGGCCGCCGCGCGGTTCTTCGAAGCGCTCGGCGAGGACGAGCTGGCGGGCGCGCTCGCGTCGCATTACCTCGCTGCGTACCGGGCAACGCCGGCGGGAGATGAAGCCGCCGCGCTCGCCACGCAGGCCCGAATCGCGCTTCGCGGCGCAGCCGAGCGAGCCACGAACCTCGGCAGCCCGCGGCAGGCGGTCGCGTTCCTCGAGCAGGCGATCGAGATCACGACCGACGACGCCGAGCTGGCGGACATGCTCGAGCGCGCAATCTCCGCGGCCACGGTCGCCGCGGATCACGACCGCGCGCTCGCGATGGCGCCCCAGCTCCGCGAGCTCCGGGAATCGATGGGCGATCGAGTCGGCGCGGCCGCTGCGGCGGCCCTCCAGAGCGAGGGCCTGTACGTCGCCCGGCAGCGAGAGCGCGCCGGGAAGCTCGCGCTCGAGGATCTCGCCACCTACGAGGATATCGGCGACCACACGGCGATCATCCGGCTCCTCGTCATCGCTTCGCAGGTCGCCGGGGTCAACCGCGAGTACGCGACGGCTACCGAGCAGGCTGACCGCGCGCTGGCCATGGCCGAGCGCCTCGGCGAGGCCGAGCTCGCCTCACGGCTCCTGATGATCAAGGGTGCCACCGCCCAGTACCAGGCCAGGCTGTGGGAGGCGATCGCGCTCACGGAAGGCGCCCGCCGGCTCGCGGAGCAGCACGGCCTGACCCTCGCGGTCCATCGGGCCAACGGCAACCTCGCCAACATGCTCGCGCTCGATGACCCGAGGGCCACCATCGAGCTCGAAAAGGAGACGCTCGCCTTCCAGCGTCGTCTGGGCGCTCGCGAGCGAGAGGCCATCGCCCTCGGCAACATTGCCGAGGACGCCCGGCGCACGGGCGAATGGGACTGGGTGCTCAGCGAGCTCGATCGCACGATCAACCGCGACGGCGCGATCCTGACAGACCTGATCCTGGAGATCGCCAGGGCCCTCCTCCTCGTGTACCGCGGCCAGATGACGGAGGAGGAGATCGAGGAGCTCGGAGGCCGGATCGCCCTCACCGACGACCTCGACATCGTCAACGCGGCGCTGGACCTCGAGGCCGTCCGTGGCGTCGTCGGCGGTGACTTTGCCCGAGCCGTGACCGCCTGGCAGCGACAGGCCGCGGAAAGTCCGCTCAACGCTCCCTACGCGCTCGTCAAGGTCGGCGTGGTTGCGATCCTCGCCGACGATTCCGCCGCGGCCCGAGCCGCGCTGCAGGAGCTGGCGGAGCTCGGGTCACGCGGTCGCGCAATCGAGGCGGACATGGCGCTCATTCGCGCAGGCCTCGCAGGCCGGGAAGGCGACACGGCAGCAGCCACGGCAGGATTCCGAGCGGTCCGCGGCACGTACCGCGAGCTCGGGCTGCCGTGGGACGAGGCGCTGACCGGGATCGCCGCCGCGACCACGCTCGGCACGGGCGATCCGGAGGTCGCCGGCTGGCTCGGGGAGTCGCGCACCATCCTCGAGCGGCTTGGAGCAACCCCGCTGATCGCCCTCGTCGACCGGTTCTCCTCGACCGTCTGGAACGCAGACGAGGCTTTGGCTTCAGCCGCTCGCGGCAGCCGCGGCGCTCGGGGCGGTGCGCCCGGCGGCGAGGAGGCAGGCGCCCCGCAGGCGGAGACGAGCGCCTAGGTCGAGCTGCCCGAGTCGGGCGTCGTGTTGCCCGCGGCCATCTTCTCCAGCACGGCTGCGAGCTCCGCCGCGTCACCCGCGACCGCGGTCGGGCGATCCGAGGACGGCAGCGCCTCGAGCGCGGCGCCGGTGGTCACCCCGGTGAGCATCAGGATCGAGCGGGCGCCCACCGCCCGGGCCGCCGCGAGGTCCGTGAGGATCCCGTCGCCGATGACGATGGCGTCCTTCGGGTCCCGCCCGACCGCGTGAGCCGCCTGCTCCATGAGGAGCGGCTCCGGCTTGCCGATCGTGATCGGCGCGAAGGCGCTCGCCACCTCGATCGCCGCGACGATGCTCCCGGCGCCGGGACGGAGCCCGCGTTCCACGGGGTAGACCGCGTCGCGATTCGTGGCGATGAAGACCGCGCCGGCCCGGATGCAGTCCGCCGCGGCGGCGATCCGGAGATAGGTCATCTGGGGATCGACGCCCGCCACCACCGCGCCGGGATTGCCGGCGGCGGCCGCCCCATCGATGCCCTCCTTCGCCATCCGCTCGGCGGCGTAGCCCGCGTTGACGACCTCGAGCCCGACGTCCCGCAGCTCGCGATCGAGCCCGCCCGCGCCCACCGCGAGCACGCGACGCACCTCCGGGTGGTGCTTTTGGAGGTACAGCGCGGTGGCCCTGGGCGCGCTGACGATCCGGTCCGGCGCAACCGGGGCGCCCATCTCGGAGAGCCGGGTCACGTAGTCCGCGCGGTAGTGCATCGAGTTGTTGGTGACGTACACGACGTCGTCGCCGCGGTTCGCCCGATCCATCAGAACCGCCGCGACGCCGGGAATCGGGTCATCGCCGCGGTAGACGACGCCGTCGAGGTCCACGAGCAGGAGGAGGCCGGGTGCTGGCATGACCAGAGGATGCTAGCCGTCGGCGGTTCGGTGAGGGCCCGCTGCTAGGCTCGGCGGCGATGACGGCCACCCCGACCGCGACCGACACCATCTGGATCGATGTGCCCGACGGGCGCCTGGCGGCCGAGGATCTGGGGCCGCGCGACGGCGCCCCCATCCTCCTGGTCCACTCGGCGATCGTGAACCGGCGCGCCTGGGACGGCGTCGTGCCGCACCTGACCGGGGCGGGGTACCGGGTCCTGACCTACGACCTGCGCGGGTACGGCGACTCGCTGGCGCAGGAGGTCGACTACGCCGCCCACGAGGACCTGATCGCGGTGCTGGACCATTTCGGCGTCTCGCAGGCGGCGGTCGTGGGCAACTCGATGGGCGCGGTCTTTGCGATGGACGCGGTGCTCGCGGCTCCCGCGAGATTCGCCGCGTACGTGTGGGTCGCGGGCGGGATCGGCGGGTTCGACAAGGAGCCCACCGGCGCGGAGCTGGCCCTGTTCGACGCGGAGGAGGCGGCCGAGGAGGCGGGAGACGCGAATCTCGCCGCCGAGCTCGACACCCGGATCTGGGTCGATGGCTGGAAGGACGGCGAGAACCTGCCCTCGACCCGGGTGGACCCCACGGTCCGAGCAGCCATCCGGGAGTGGGACGTGGAGCTCGTCTCCCCCACCCACGTCTACGCGAAGCGCCAGCGACCCGAGCGGCCGGCGATCGAGCGGCTCGAGGAGATCGCCATTCCGACGCTGGTCGTGATCGGCGAGCTCGACACGGTCGGGACGCGGGCCGCCGGTGAGCTCGTCGCGGAGCGTGTGCCCGGCGCTCGGGTCGTGCGGCTGCCCGACGTCGCCCACATCATCGGGATGGAGGCGCCAGACCGGCTCGTGGCGCTGATCCTCGAGCACCTCGCCCCGCTGCCGCGCTGGGGCTGATCGAATGCCGTCGAGGCGGCGACGCATCCCGGGAGCGGGCGCAGGGATGCGCCCCCAGGACCCGGCGGCAGCGAGGCGGCCGCCGCGGAACGCCGACCCGGCCCGGACCTCCGCCTTTGCCGGGATGGCGCTCCCGCCGCAACCGCAGCCAGGGCCACGCCGCCCCCCTCCTCGCCCCAACAAGCCCTGGACCGAGCCGGAGCACGTGGTCGTCGACGGCCGCAACGTCCAGCGCGCGATGGAGCGCGGGGCCGCGCTGGGCGCCGTGCCCACGGCATCGCTCGTTGCCCGGCTCCGATCGGCCTTCCCGCCGCCCACCCAGGTGGAGCTGGTCCTCGACGGCCATCGGGCCGGGGGCCCCGGCGGCAAGGTCGCGCCCGGCTTCAGCGTCACCTTCAGCCGCGAGCGCACGGCCGACGCGGTGATCG
This sequence comes from Candidatus Limnocylindria bacterium, assembly GCA_035525825.1. GTDB lineage: Bacteria > Chloroflexota > Limnocylindria > Limnocylindrales > CSP1-4 > UBA5189. The sequence goes on along the minus strand of DATLDP010000079.1, from coordinate 6,191 downwards.
CCGACCGGACCTTCGACGCGCTTCGCGAGCTCGGGCCCGCGGACGCGTGGTCCGTGCTCGTGATCTCGGATGACCGTGAGGTCCAGGATCAAGCGCGGCGGAACGGCTGCCGGGCGGAGGGCACGGTCTGGCTCATGGATCGCTGGGCCCGCGCCGGCGCCGCGCCGGCGCTCGGCAACCGGCCGGCGCTCGGCAACCGGCCGGCGCGCTAGGTCCTCACGGCAGAGCTCCTCGCCGACCCACCCGTCGGCGCTGACGGACCTCGCGCGGTCGACTAGCATTCGGGCGTGTTCGACGCGATCGGCAGGATCTTCCAGCAGGTCATCGACTTCCTGTCGCCGATCCTCATCCCCGACTGGCGCGGGCTCATCGACCTGCTGCCCGTCTTCCTCCTGATCGGCGTCGTGGGGCCGATCGTGACCCTCCTGATGCTCGGCTGGTTCGTGTACTTCGTGGGCAAGCCCCGGTCGCGGATCAAGTACGTCGAGCCCCAGCCCGTGCCCGCCAAGCTCGTCGATGGCAAGCCCGTCTACCCGGCGGGCGAGCCGTACTGCGCGGTCCACGCCCTGGTCTTTCCGCCCGGCTCGACCCGGTGCGACCTCGATGGCCACGATCTCGCCGTGATCTGTCCGAAGTGCGGCACCGGCCGCCAGGCGTGGATCGATACGTGCGGGACCTGCGGCTTGGTGCTCAAGATCGATCGAACCGTCCCGGCACTCCGACCCGCCGGCCCGCCACCGGGGGGTGCCGCCGCGGCCTGACCGCGACGGAACCGTCCGACCCGGCGCGAGCGTCGACCGGCCCCCGCGACCCGCACGTTCATCACTCCGCAGTGAAGGCCTCCACATGGAAACCCTGACCCAGGCGCTCTTCTCGACCGGCACCGTCGTGCTGGTGTTCGCGTTCGCGGCCTCGATCGGGCACGCCGTCCTGCTCGCGAACGGCCGGCGGATGCTCGCCTCCGGCCTGATGCCCGCAACGGGCCGCCAGGCTGCCTGGGCCGGCGTCGCGACCGGGTCCTTCGTCGAATCGCGCGCCGCGGCCGCCGCCGCCGGACCCGCCGACTTCGCGGCCCCCTCTCCCCTGAGCAATGCGTCGCGCTGGCTGACCTTCGGCGCGTTCGGGCTGCTCGCCGCCTCGATGGTCGTTCGGGGGGTCCTCGTGGGCCGCGGGCCGTGGGGCAACCTGTTCGAGTTCTCGGTCGCGTTCGCGACGTCGATCCTGTTCGGCTACATCGTGCTCTCACGCCGCTACCCGATCGGCTCGATCGCGTTCATCCCCGTGGGCGTCGCGCTCGGGCTGGCGATGTACGCGGCGTCGCTGCCGTCGGACATCAAGCCCCTCGTGCCCGCGCTCCAGAACGCGCCGCTGCTCACGGTCCACGTGGGCCTCGCCATGACGTCCTACGGGATCTTTGCGATCTCCTTCGCGGCCGGGATCGCGTATCTCGTCCAGGGACGGGGCGACCGGTTCGCGTGGCTGCCCTCGCACCGCGTGCTGGACACGGTCGCCTACCGGGCGGTGATCATCGGCTTCCCGATCTTCGCGACGATGATCATCCTGGGCTCGTGGTGGGCCTCGATCGCCTGGTCCCGCTACTGGGGCTGGGATCCGAAGGAGACCGCAGCCCTCGTCACCTGGCTCGTCTACGCGATCTACCTCCACGCTCGCAACCAGCGCGCGTGGGCCGGCCGCCCGGCGGCGTTGCTCCTCGTTGTCGGCTTCGCGATGGTCCTCGTGACCTACTCCGGCTCGCTCTGGTTCAACGGCCTGCACTCGTACAGCGGGCTGTAGCAGCATCCAACCCTGAGGTAGATCACGTGGCGCGAACTCGATACGAATCCAGTGTGACCGCCATCTCGTGGATCCCGTCAGAGGCCATCGAGGGCCTGTCCAAGGTGCCCTTCGAGCTCGGCGTCACCCACTACGATGCGCCGCCGCCTGATCGGATCGAGGATCTCGAGGCGCTCCGCCTGGAAGACCGCTTCCGCGAGGCCAACGAGCTGCGGGCATATATCGACGTCGAGGACGGCCGGATCGTCGACCAGGGCTACCTCGGCGGCGGCAAGATCGGGTCGACGACGGTCCGGCTGGGCCCCGCGGCCATTCGGTTCGCGGCCGTTCACCTGCCGGACATCCAGAAGGAGCCGGAGGTCGGCCCGACGTCGGTCCGCTTCGTGCAGACCGTCGGCGGCCGGATGGGCATCCCCACGCCCCGACCCGTGAAGCGCCGGCCATGGGTCCAGTTCTGGCCGTCCATCGCCTGGTCGACGCTCGAGCTGACGATCAACGCCGACGGCACCTCCAGCCGGGGCCTGGCGGGGGCGAGCCCGTTCCCCCGCCACTGGCTCTACGACGCGGACGGCAACCTCATCGAGAAGTCCGCCGTCATCGACTTCCGGGCCTGGGCCGACCATTGCTTCGGCGAGGGCACGCCCTGGGGCTCGTACGACTCGGAGCAGCTCACCACGGCCGCGGAGTCCGCCCTCGAACGCGAGCTGTCGGCGACCATCCTTCGTGGCGGCGCCAAGCCGAAGATCCGGACCCTCGACGCCGGCGCCACCCTGACGACCCAGGGCGAGGCGGCGACGGACGTGTTCGTCGTCATGGACGGCCAGTTCGAGGTCGAGGTGGACGGCCAGGTGGTCGCCGAGATCGGCCCCGGCGCCGTGGTCGGCGAGCGCGCGGCGCTGGAGGCGGGTGTCAGGACCGCCACGCTCCGGGCCAGCACGCGTGCCCGGGTGGCCACGATCGCGCCGAACGAGATCGACTCCACCCAGCTCGAGGCCCTCGCCGCCACCCGCCGGTCGGACGCGCCCGCGGACTGAGCCGAGCGCGGACATTCGTCCGCGTCCGCCGTCGAGGTTTGACCATCGCCGCCCAAGAGCTGTGGTATCCGGCCGATCTTGCACCCAGGGGGGGTTGGGCAAGCAGCGGGGCGCTGCAGCGGGCGCTGCAGCGTGATCAAAGCAGGGTCTGCGAGCGCGGCTGAGCACGAATCGGCGCAGGTCGTGCCGTCCTCACCCGGCGAATGCCGCCTCCAGCGTGCCGAGTGCCCCCGGGGCGCAAGATCGACCAGAACGCGACCGCAGCGATGCGGCCGCCGCGAGGGTGCCGGAGGTGCGCTCGGAGCACGCGGCCGTCGGACGGCAGGACCGCCCCGAACGTCGACCGATGCTCGGCAACCCGACGGCGGTTCATGCGGGAGTCGTGAACGACCAGCGCCAACGAGACCACGGTTGGCTCCCAGCCCATCCGTGCGGCGATCCGACGAGCCAGGCGCTCCTTTCGATCGAGGGTGCCGAGCAGCTCGCCCACGTCGACGATCTCGGTCTTCACCTCGATTACCAGAAGCTTTGCCGCTGGGGGCGTGCCACGCCAGGATGTCGACGTACCCGCGCTCGCCCGATTCGCTGAAGGACGCTTCCGGCCGTACCGCCCACCCGAGGCCGACGAGATGCTGAACGAGTGCCTCGACAAGGGCGGAATGGTCGGCGCTCGCCATGCGATGCAGGTCGCCGCGGCGTGACCACGGGGCAAGGTCCACCCGGATGTCGAGCTGTCTCGCGATCGACCGGAGGACCGCAAGGCTGAGGCGTTCGAATCGTCCATGCTCAATGCGGGACACGGTCGATGACGACGTGCCGGCGCGGGCGGCCAGGTCGACCTGGCGGAAACCGCGACGAACCCGAACGGCCCTGAACATCGCCCCGACGCGGTGATCGTCCATCGCAGCGAAGCGTCGCAAGTCCCGCTTCACTCCCGATGCACGGGCGAGGTCGTCATGAGCATCCCGCGGTCGGATGCCCGGCTGCGGACTCGCAGAGCGTCCTCCGGTCTCGCCGCGGGGCGCCGCCGCTGGCGGTCCCACACGAACGGGCGTTCGATATCATGGACATCCACGGCAGGCCCGGTGGATGGCCGGCGACGTGGCGGTGGACAACCCCCTGGGCGTCGGTGGACAGGCCGTCCACGACCGTGGACAAGCGTGCCGGCATGGTGCGCTGATCGTGGATGGACCAAATCGCCCAATCCACAAGATGTTGCGATGCGAGGCGAAATCGGACCACTAGATGTTGTGGTTTGGGGTTGACTTCGCTCGCCCCTGCGAGGTACATTGATCGTCTCGCGCCACCGCACCAGGAGCCCCAGATCGGCCCTTTCGGACATCCCAATTCGGTCCGGAACAGGGCACATCGATCAGCGAGCGACGGGGCAGCAACATGGCACAGCGGACGACACGAGATAAGGACCCGCGCAGCTACGCGGGAAGGCAGCAGCGGCGCCTGGACACAGCCAGGGAATCAGGCGTCACGGACACCGGCGACCAGCCGGACGAGGAGAGGACGACCATGGCCCGAGCGGCAGCGGCACCGGTCCCGGTGATCACGAAGCACGACGAGTCGGCGGAGAAGCCGGCGAAGGGACCGAAGACGCGCCAGCTCGGCGGCGCCTGGGGCGCCAGCTTCGAGGGCAAGGAGCAGGACGGCAGCCCGGTCAAGGGCCTGAGCTGGGAGCGTCGCTTCACGACCCCCGGCATCCACCCCTACGACGAGCTCGAGTGGGAGCTCCGGACGGCGGCCATCTCCTCAGAGACCGGCAAGACCGTCTTCGAGCAGAAGGACGTGGAGGTCCCCAAGGCCTGGAGCCAGCTCGCGACCAACGTCGTCGTGAGCAAGTACTTCCGCGGGCACGTGGGGACGCCGGAGCGGGAGCGCAGCGTCAAGCAGCTGATCGACCGGGTCGTCCTCACGATCGCCAGCTGGGCTGAGACCCAGCGCTACTTCGCGACGGACACGGATCGCGAGGCCTTCCAGGCGGAGCTCACGCACCTCCTGGTCAACCAGAAGATGGCGTTCAACTCGCCGGTCTGGTTCAACGTCGGCATCGAGCCGAAGCCGCAGTGCTCCGCGTGCTTCATCAACTCGGTCCAGGACAACATGGGCAGCATCATGGATCTCGCCAAGACCGAGGCCATGCTCTTCAAGTTCGGCTCGGGCGCCGGCTCCAACCTCTCCCCTATCCGCTCCTCCAAGGAGCGCATGTCAGGTGGCGGGATCGCCAGCGGCCCCGTCAGCTTCATGCGGGGCTACGACGCCTTCGCGGGCGTGATCAAGTCGGGCGGCAAGACCCGCCGCGCGGCCAAGATGGTCATCCTGGATGCGGATCACCCGGACGTCCTCGAGTTCATCGACTCGAAGGCGCACGAGGAGAAGAAGGCCTGGGCGCTGATCGAGCAGGGCTACGACCCCAGCTTCACGGGCGAGGCCTACGGCAGCGTCTTCTTCCAGAACGCCAACCACAGCGTCCGCGTCACGGACGACTTCATGAAGGCGGTCGAGACGGACGGCCAGTGGACCACCCACGCCATCCGCGACGGCGAGCCGGTGGACACCCTCAGCGCCCGGGACATCTTCCGGCGCATGGCGGACGCGGCCTGGATCTGCGGTGACCCGGGAATCCAGTACGACACCACCATCAACGACTGGCACACGTCTGCGAACACGGATCGGATCTACGCGTCCAACCCGTGCTCGGAGTACATGTTCCTCAACGACACCGCCTGCAACCTGGCCAGCCTCAACCTGATGAAGTTCGTCGACGAGGCGGGCGAGTTCCAGGTGGAGGACTACCGCTACGCGGCGCGAGTCACCCTCACCGCCCAGGAGATCCTCGTCGACAACGCGTCGTACCCGACGCCGAAGATCGAGGAGAACTCCCACAAGTTCCGGCCGCTCGGGCTGGGCTACGCGAACCTCGGCGCCCTGCTGATGTCACGCGGCCTTGCGTACGACTCGGACGAGGGTCGCGCGTTCGCGGCGGCCCTGACCGCGATCATGCACGGCGAGGCGTACCGGCAGTCCTCCGTGATCGCTCGAGATCACGGCGGACCGTTCCTCGACTACGACGAGAATCGCGCCCCCTTCCTGCGCGTCATCGGCAAGCACCGCGACGCGGCCTACCAGCTCAAGGAGGACGCGGTCCCGCAGGACGTCCTCGAGGCGGCGCGCGTCGTCTTCGACGAGGCGCTGGAGCTGGGCAAGGACTACGGCTATCGCAACGCCCAGGTGACCGTGCTGGCTCCCACCGGGACCATCGCGTTCATGTTGGATTGCGATACGACCGGGGTCGAGCCGGACATCGCCCTCATCAAGTACAAGAAGCTCGTCGGCGTGGGATACCTGAAGATC
>DATLDP010000064.1:0-2055 GCA_035525825.1 Candidatus Limnocylindria bacterium | reverse complement strand
CGTCCCCGTGGATGACCACCACGAGCCGGCGCACTCCGGCGTCGGTTGCTGTCAGGCTGCGATTGGCGCAGTACGGCAGCGACAAGCCGCCGACGTCCGGCCCGAGGTCGAATGCGCCGGAGCACGTTGGAGACGGGGCCCTCGCCGGCGAGGGTCCCTCGTGGCGACCGAGCGCCAGCGCGGTGGCCCCCACGACCAGCGCAACGCCGAGGACGATCCACAGCCAACGGCCCTGGCGGCCCCGCGACGGATCCGTGCCGGGAAGGTTGATGCCCGCGTTGCGCGTCACCCCACGCCGGAGCCAGCCGGCATTGCCGCGACGGGACTTGCGCCGAACAGCGCGTCTCGAACCTCCGGCGCGCGAAGGATCTGCCGGACGTCGTGGCCCACCTCGGGCACGACCACCAGGCGGTGGCGGTCACGGACGCCAGGCCCGAACAGATGCTCCAGCGAGGCCTGAAAGGTGACGCCCCGCGCGAACCGCGTCTCACCCTGGAGCTGGGCCGCGCAGGTGGTATCGAACCGGGTGTCGCGAGGATCGGTGTCCAGCGCCCCCACCACATAGGTCATCGAGCGCTCCCGGTAGCGACCGCGGATCGCCGCGCGGGTCGAGGCTGCCATGTACTCGTTCAACCGGCGCAACCCGTACTTGTAGTCGTCTGCCCCCGGGCACGCCGCGAGATCGTCCAGGCCGAGCGCCCGGAACTCGCCGGTGATCGGATCGAGGCGCTCGGCGCTCAGGTACAGGTAGGACGACGGGTTGGCGACGACGTATCGAACGCGCAACCCCGCCACGCTGAGGCGATCCTTGATCGCGGACCCGGCGGCGTAGCGCTGGACGAACTGTCCGCCCGCACTATGCCCGACGATCCGAATCCCATTGAGTCGCCGCCATCGCCCGGATTCGACGACGGCTGAGATGAGCGCATCGAGGACGGCGAAGGAGCTCAATCGCGATGGGCGTCCCCACGGACGGACCCGCGACAGCGCGCCCTCCTTCCAGCCCGCCGTGGACCAGTACAGCGCGCTCCCGGCTTGCTCCGAGGGCGCGAGGTCCGCCGCAACCCGGAGGTGCGGCGCCACGATCAACGCGTCATCGGACGACCCGGCGGCGGCCGCGGCGACGGCTGCATCAAGGTAGTCCGCCGCCCGCCGACGATCGCCCTGGATCACCACGACCAGGCGGCGGACCTGGTCGTCCGAAGCGGCGAGGCTGCGGCTGGCGTAGACCGGCACACCGAGCGTGGCGCCCGCGACGTTGATCTCCAGACGTCCCGGGGTGGACCGTGCCGGATCCGATGGCGCGGCGTCGCCATGGGATCCCCATCCGGGGTGGACGAGCGCGACGGCCTCCATGGGTGAACCTTAACTCGCGGTTGCCTCAAGTCCCCTGCATCGGTGGAGAAGCGGCGCGGAACGCCTCAGCCCGGCGAACCGAAGAGCGCCGCTCTGCCGTCTGGTGAGGTGTAGATGCCCTTGGCATCGTGCCCGACGCCGCTGACGGTCATGAGGAGGTGGTTCGCGTAGACGCCCTGCCCGTAGATGGTCCCGAGGTAGCTGTAGTGCGTCAGGCCCCGCTCCAGCCGGACCGCGCCCTGCCACTTGGCCGGACAGCTCGTATCGAGTGACGTGTCGTACGGGTCGGTATCGAGCGATCCCAGCAGGTAGGTCAGTGATCGAGCGCCGTACTGCGCCCGGAGGGTGGCCCCCCCGACGGAGCCCGTATAGGCATTCAGCCCGGTGATGCCGTACTTGTACGTGTCGTAGGCGGAGCAGGCCTGGCGCTCGGTGGAGGAGAGCGCGGTGAAGGTCCCCGCGGTCGCGTGCCACCGGGTCGCGTCGAAGTAGAGGTACGAGGACGGATTTGCGACGACGTATCGGACACGCACGCCGGCTGCCGCCAGCGCGGCCTGCTCGCCCGTGCTCGCCGCGTAACGGTCCGCGAACTGGCCGCCGGCGCTATGGCCGACGATGACGACATCGGTGAGGTTGGGGAAGATCGCCCGATTGGCTGCGGTTCCCAGCAGCAGGTCAAGCGCCTCGAACGAGCTGATG
>DATLDP010000059.1:0-9072 GCA_035525825.1 Candidatus Limnocylindria bacterium | reverse complement strand
ATCGGTCGGTCGCTTCGGCGATGGCCTTGACGGCCGCCGCGACGGCTGCCCCGGCGTGCTCCATGAGGCGCTGGCCGGGCATACCCAGCTTCTGCGCCTTGATGTCGATGCCGGCCATCGCCGAGCCGCCGACGGCGGAGCGTGCTGCGGTTGCAGACCATCGGCCGCGCAGCGCGCGAAGGTCGAGCTCGAACAGCTCGGGGTCGTCGGCGGGCAGGGGTGCGATCGCGTCGGCCGCAGCCGATGCCACCTGTGGGGTCACGCTCGAAAGGTTAGCGGAGGCGATCCGCGTCGGCGAACCTAGACTCCGGCCATGGACCGTTCCGGAACGCTGCTGTACGACGCGGATTGCGGGCTGTGCATCGCCACCGCGACGCGGCTCGGGCAGCTCGTCCCGTCTGAGCGGCTGGGCCTCCTCGCGCTCCAGCAGGTCGGCTCCGAGCCGGCGCTGGCGGCTGCCGTCGAGGAACGCGACCTGACCGAGACGCTGCACTTCGTCCGATCCGATGGGACGGTGCTCACGGGTGCGCGCGCCGCGCTTGCGGCTGGACGGCTCATGCCCGTGATGGGCTGGTACGCCGCGCTGCTGGACCAGCCCGTCGGGCACGCTGTGCTCGAGCCGCTGTATCGGCAGATCGCCGCGCACCGTCGCCGGATTGGCGGCCTCCTGGGGCTGCCCGAGTCGTGCCCGCTGCCGGATCGCACGCGGGTCGTTAGCGGCTAAGGCCCGCAGTCACCCGGGCGACCGGGACCCGGCGCGGGCCCCAAGAGCGGATACAGCGCCCAGAGCTCGATGCGGCCGCACGACAGGTCGATGCGGGTACCGGGGCTCTGCGAGCCGTTCGCCGTTCGAACGACGGACCCGGAGAGGATCGTGAGCGAGAGCAGCGTCCGGCCTGACGGCAGTCGCAGCTCCGCGGCCCATGGCAATGGCGGGAGGTCCTGTGCCTTGAACATGGGCGACGACTTCGACCCGACATCGGCGATCTTGCCGCCATTCACGAACAGCTCGAGGGTACGATCCGACTCGTTGTTCGCCGTGAGCGACATGTCGGCGTCGCGGACGGCTCCGAGCGGGAGCGCGGTCGGCCCGGTGCTCCCGCACGCGACCGCGCCGAGCACGAGCGCGACCAGCAGGAGCGCGCGGAAGGCGCGCCCGGTGCTCGTCGGCTGCCTCTCCGTCGGGGTCACGCGTGAGGCGCCGAGGCATTGAGCAGCTTCCACCGGGGTCGCGTTCTTGACGCCGGCAGAGGTCACCACGAGCTTCATCGTGCGGTGCTCACGCAACCGCCAGGCGGGCACGTCCGGCTTCGACCGCGATCAGGCCTTCAGCCGCGAGGGCTCCCAGGGCAGCCGCGACGGCCGGCGCCTCGTGACCGCCGATAGCGCCGTCGAACTGCACCCAGGCATTGTCGGGCGCGTCGCGCAGGGCGTCGAGGATCCGGCCGCGGAGCCAGCGATTGGTCGATTCGAAGCGCGTCGTCGGCGGTGCGGTCTTCGTTGCGGTCTTGGTTGCGGCGGCTCCGACGAGGCCCGCGGCCGGGCACCACGGTCGCAACGGGCACGCCTCGCAGTCGGGTTGTCGCGGCCGGCAGAACGCCGCCCCGATGTCCATCAGCGCGTGGGTCCAGTCGGCGGCGCGCGTCGACGGCACGTGGCCATCGGCGGCGGCCTGGCGGCGGGCCACGGGCACGGCGTCGAGGCCGAAGGCACGGCCCAGCACCCGGCGGATGTTGACGTCGAGCGCTGCGACTGGCTCGTTGAACGCGATTGCGAGCACGGCCCGGGCGGTATACGGCCCGATACCCGGCAACGCGAGCAGCGCACCGAGCGAACCCGGCACGAGCCCATCGTGCTCGGCCACGATGACGCGAGCCGCCCGATGGAGCGCGAGCGCCCGCCGGTTGTAGCCGAGGCCGCGCCACGCCCGGATGACGTCTGCGGGCGACGTCGCGGCCATCGCCGCGGGCGTCGGATAGGCCGCCATGAACCGGGTCCACGCCTCGGCCGCGCGAGCCGCCTGCGTCTGTTGGGCCATCACCTCCGAGACGAGGATCGCCCACGGGTCGCTCGTACGGCGGAACGCGAGGTCGCGACCGTTCCCGGCATACCAGTCGAGGGCCGCGGTCGCCATCGCGTCAGCGGCACCCGAGCTCACCCGAGGACCATGCGGCGCCCGATCCGCCACCGGCCGGTGAGGCTCTCGACCAGGAGCGCGGCGCTGTCGACGTGGCGCCGGAACGGGAGGTACGTGCCTGCCTCGGCGCGGATCGCGGCCAAGTCCACGTCGACGTTCGCGAGCGTGAGGTGCGGGATCACCTCGTCGTGCATGCCACCGTACGGTAGGAGGCCCGGAAATGCGTCAGTCAGGGCGCGAGTCATGGCCGCAAACGGCGCGGCGGGGTCGGGCGCGAGCCAGGCGACGCCTTCCGGGGTCGGTCCCGGATCGAACGTCTCGACGCGTCGGAACGCGACCCAGAATGGCGGTGTCCGCGCCATCGCGTCGGCGAGCGCGGCGAGCGCCACCGTGTCTATCGATGCCGGCGCCAGGAACGGGAACAGCAGCGTCACGTGTGCCGGTACGTCCAGGCGTGCGTTGTCCACATGGGCCAGCCTGATCTGCTCGAGCGGCTTCGGCAGCCGGACCGGGACGACGATCGCCGACCTGTTGCCTGCGAACGACACCGGCCAGTCGAGAGCTACGCGCCCGTGTTGATCATCACGTGCTTGACGAACGTGTAGTCCTCGAGCGCGTACTTGGAGCCGTCCTTGCCCCAGCCGGACTGCTTCACGCCGCCGTGGGGCGTCTCCGAGGCGAGGGTGAAGTGCTCGTTGATCCAGACGTGGCCGAACTCGAGCGCCTTGGAGACGCGCATCGCTCGCCCGATGTCCGAGGTGAACAGTGATGAGGCGAGGCCGTACGGCGTGTCATTGGCCCACGCGACCGCCTGCTCCTCCTCACTGAAGCGCTGGACCGTGACCACGGGCCCGAAAACCTCGTCCTGGATGATCTCCGACTTCTGGTCCGCGCCGGCGATGAGCGTCGGCTCGTAGTAGGCGCCCGGCCGGTCCGGCCGCTTGCCGCCCACGACCACCTCCGCGCCCGATCGAGCCCGATCGACCATGCCCTCCACCTTGTCGGCCTGCGAGGCGGCGATGAGCGAGCCCATGTCGATGTCGTCCGCCTCGGCGGGGTCGCCCCACTTGATGGAGCGAACCTGGTCCGCGAGCTTGTCGACGAACTTGTCGTAGACACCGGGGCCGGTGATCACGCGAGTCGCCGCGGTGCAGTCCTGGCCGGCGTTCCAGTAGCCCGCGGCCTTGAGCGTCTCGGCCGCGAGGTCGAGGTCTGCGTCATCGAAGACGATGACCGGCGCCTTGCCACCGAGCTCCAGGTGGAGCCGCTTGACCGTCTCGGCCGCGATCTTCGCGACGCGCTTGCCGGTCGCGGTGTCGCCGGTGATGGAGATCATCCGGACCTTGGGATGGCCCACGAGGTGGTCGCCGATCGCGTTGCCGGAGCCGGAGATCACGTTGACGACGCCCGCGGGGAGGTGCTCGGCCAGGGTCTCGGCAAACGCGAGCGCCGTCAGCGGCGTCCGGATGGAGGGCTTGAGGATCACCGTGTTGCCGGCCGCGAGCGCGGGCCCGAGCTTCCACGTCGCCATGTAGAGCGGATAGTTCCACGGCGCGATCGAGGCGACGACGCCGATCGGGTCGCGGCGGATGAACGAGGTGTGGCCGGCGAGGTACTCCGTCGCGGCGAGGCCCTCGGGAATGCGGGCAGCCCCGGCAAAGAATCGGAACAGGTCTACGCAGACGGCGATCTCGTCGATCGCGGCCCCCACCGGCTTTCCAGCGTTCTGGCTCTCGAGCCGGCCGAGCTCCTCGCCGCGCGCCTCGAGCGCGTCGGCGATCTTGAGGAGCAGGAGCGAGCGGTCCTGGGGCGTGGTGTTCTTCCAGCTCGCGAAGGCCTTCTCGGCGGCATCTGCCGCTCGATCGACGTCCTCGGCGGCGCTGGCCGGCACGCTGGCGATGACCTGGCCATTCGCCGGGTTCTCGATCTCGAGCGTCTCGCCGCTGGCCGAATCGACGAACGCGCCATCGATGAGCTGCTGGTACGTCTTGACCCGCTCCATCACGTCGGTCACGAGGTTGCCTCCACGGTTCGTCGTCGGATTTCGAGGCCGCGGCGCCATTGCGCTGCGCAAATCGCACGAAGTCGAGCACCATTCTGGCGTACCGCATCAATTCGATCCAGCCCGAACTGTCACCTCGAACGCCCGGAGGACTCCCTTGCCGACACCCGATCCGCGACCGCTACCCGAGCCCGGCGGCCTGATCTTCGACCTCGACGGGACGCTGGTCGACACGGTCGGCGCTCGCATCGCCGGCTGGATCCAGGCGCTGGAGAAGGCGGGCTTCGAGGCCGGCGCGGACGAGATCGGGCCGAAGATCGGGATGGATGGCAAGCGACTCGCCCGTGAGGTCGCGGCCACGCACGGGAAGGAGCTCGACGAGCACGCGGTCGAGGCCGCCGACAAGTCCGCCGGCGCCGTGTTCGATGAGCTGAACCGGTCCCCTCGGCCGCTGCCCGGCGTCGACCAGCTGCTCTCGTGGATCCGGGCGGCGGGTTTGCCGTGGGTCATCGCGACATCGAGCCGGCGCGAGCAGGTCACGGCCTCGGTTGGGTCTCTGGGCCTCGAGGAGCCGCCGGAGATCGTGGACGGCAGCCACGTCGAGCACGCGAAGCCGGCGCCGGACCTCCTGCTGGTCGCGGGGGAGCGGCTGGGCATCCCGCCGCAGCGCTGCTGGTCCATCGGGGATTCCACCTGGGACATGCGCGCGACGGTCGCGGCCGGGATGACGGCCATCGGCGTGACGGTGGGCTCGGCGGTCGACGCGGCGGCGCTTCGTGAGGCCGGGGCCAGCGAGGTCGTTGCGACGCTGGGCGAGCTCGTTGGGCTGCTCGAGGCCGCGCGAGCTCGCTAGCGGGAGACGAGGAGCGCAGCCACGAGGATCGCCAGGCCGGCGACGCCGACGATCGCGTCGAGCACCGTCCAGCGAACGGGCCGGTACGTGGATCGCCGGCCGACGCCGAACCCACGGGCATCCATCGCGATGGCGAGCTGATCGGCGTGGCGGATCGCGCGGACAAGGAGGCCCACGAGCAGTCGCGGATGCCACTCGCGGAGGCCGCGGAGGCGGCGCGCGGAGCGGAGCGTGCCGAGGTCGTCCGCGAGACGCGGCACCGCCTGGTAGGCGGCGAGCAGGCCGTAGGCGAATCGGGGCGAGACCCGGCCGAGCTGGACCAATGAATCGATCAGCGCGGTCGCATCGGTGGTCAGCGCGAAGACCGCGCCGACGCTGATGATCGCGATGACTCTCGCACCGATTCCCGCCGCCGCCTGGGCCGCCTCGAGCGTGACTCGGAGCGGACCGAGCCGGACCAGCTCGTGCGCCAGCGGATCCGGGTTGTGGGTCGAGAACAGCAGGTTCGTCAGGGCGATCGCCAGCGCGGCGAGCCCGAGCGGCGCAATCCGCCGAGCGAGGGTGCCGAGGTCCGCGCGGCCGAGCTGGATGCCGGCGACGAGGGCGACCAGGGCGAGGATCAATGGCGGGCGAAGGTCCAGCGTGAGGCCGAGCCCGAGCAGCCAGAAGATCGCGATCGCCAGCTTGACCAGTGGATTCGTCTGGCCCAGCAGGCTCTCCCGCTGGCGCGAGCCGACCTCGGGGGCGAGCAGCGCGGCGGTCACGTGCCGGCCACCGGCTCGTCGGCTACCGGCTCGTCGGCCACCGGCTGGTGGGGCACCGGCTCGTCGGCCACGATCCAGCCGGCGGCGAGCTCCACCCGGCGATCGGCCGCGTCGCGCACGAACCGATCGTCGTGGGTCGCGGCGAGGAGCGCGCTCCCCTGCCCGACCAGCTCGTCCAGCGCCGCCACGAGGGCTTCGTGGCCGCGTCGGTCCTGGCCGTACGTCGGCTCGTCGAGGGCCAGCAGCAGGGGCCGGCGGGCGAGCCCCGTCACGAGCGAGAGGCGGCGCTGCTCGCCGCCGGAGAGCCGGTACGGGCTTCGATCGCCGAACGACTCCAGCGGGAGCGAGAGGCGCTCGCACAGCTCGCGGGCGTAGCGGGCCTGGCCAGCGTCGAGGCCCAGCTCGACCTCTTCCTGGACCGTGTCCGCGAGGAACCCAAGCTCGGGATCCTGGACGACGTAGCCGGCGAGCCGCGCGACCTGGACCGCCGGGAGCCGGTGTGGATTTCGCGACCCGAGGCGGACCTGGCCGGCGGTCGGTCGGAGCAGCCCGAGTGCCAGCCGGAGCAGCGTTGTCTTGCCGCTGCCGTTGACGCCGACGAGTGCGATCCGATCCCCGGGCGAGACGGCCAACTCGATGTCACGGAGCACCGGACGCTCCGGATCGAAGCCGAAGCGCACCCGCGTCATCTCCAGCACGGGCAGCGAGGCCAGGGCGGGCAGCGACCGTTCGCGCGCCGCGGCGGGCGCCTCGTCGGGGAGCCAGAGTCCCGCCGCGGCGAGCTTGTCCCTCGATCTCGCGAGGAGCGCCGCGGGCGCGCCGATGTCGATCGGGCGGCCCTCGGCGTCGAGGGCCAGCACCTGGTCGGCGAGGGGCCACGCGAGCGCGGCTCGATGCTCCACCAGCACGATCGTGGCTCGTGCCGTGGCCCGGAGCGCCTGGAGGATTCGCATGACCACCGCGCCGCCCTGGGGGTCCAGGTTGGCCGTTGGCTCGTCGAGCACGAGGAGCCCGGGCGCCGGCGCGAGCACCCCCGCGATCGCGACCCGCTGCTGCTCCCCGCCGGAGAGGCGGTTCGATCGCCGGTCCTCGAAGCCGCCGAGCCCCACGGATGCGAGGGCCTCGGGCACGCGCTCGCGCATGGACGTGAGGGGCCAGCGGACGTTCTCGAGCCCGAAGGCCACGTCGTCCCCGACGCGGTCCATCACCAGCTGGCTGGCCGGGTCCTGGAGCACGATCCCGGCGCCGAGGTCCAAGGTCGTCTGGGGCGGGGCGTCCAGATCGAGGCGGCGCGCGACCTCCACGTCTCCGACTCGCAGGGAGCCGGCCCACTCGCCCGCGAACTGGCTCGGAAGGAGACCGGCGAGGCCGCGCGCCAGCGTGCTCTTGCCCGATCCCGACGGGCCCACGACGAGCAGGACGGTCCCGGGCTCCACCCGGAGCTCCACGTCACGGAACGCCGGACGGGAGCTCCCGGCGTAGGTGAAGGACGCGCCGGCCGCGCGGATCGCTCGAGGCGGCGAGGCCTTCGGGGCCGAGGCGATCGGCAGCGATGCCGGGGTGAGCGCGCTCAGGCCCCCGAGCCCCCGAAGCCCTCGAGAACGCCCGCTCGCCGCAGCGCCCGCTCAAGCGCCAGCGACCCGAAGGCCGCGAACCCCACCGCGGACGCGGCCATGATCGCAAGCCGAAGCAGCTGGACGTCCATGGAGATGTCGGCGTAGTAGATCGCCCAGTCATGCGCCCAGGCGCCGAGTGCCGAAGCGATCGCCGCGGCCGCGAGGACCGGCAGGGTCCACAGCCGGTACCCGGTGAACCCGAAGATCAGCTCGGCGGCCGCTCCCTGGACGAAACCTGACAGCAGCGTGTCTGGGCCCCACTGGCTTCCGAGGAGCGCGGAAACGCCGGCCGCCGCCATCTCGGCGAAGAGCGCGGCTCCGGGCTTGCGGACGATGAGGGGCGCCAGAATCGCGGGCACCAGCCAGCCGCCGTAGATCCAGTCCTGGAGGATCGAGGGCTGGAGGAAGTTGAAGAACGCGTAGACCCCGTTCCAAAGGAAGAAGGCCACGCCGAACACGACGCCGATCACGGCGGCGACGAGGATGTCCCGGGTGCGCCACGCGGCGAAGGGGCCCGCGGGGGCGGCAGGCTGGGCTCGATTGGCGGCGGTCATGGGCTCGAACGACCTCCAGGTGCGGGAATGCCGTTCTCCGATGGGAGACGGCAGCAACATCGAGCCTGGGCCTGCTTCCTTCGCCGGTATGAGCCGGATCAGGTTCGGCGGGTCTGTGGTCGGGCCACACTCTCAGCGCGTCGGCGCTCCCCGGAGGCGGTCTTCAGTTGCCGCCGATGGTAGCGCAGGGCGGTTACCGGTCCGTTCCGCGCCCTCGCCGCGTCCTCTCCGCCGTGTCAGGCGGGCGAGCGCATCCGGCTGACCTTCTCGCGGATCCAGCCGATCACCTCGTCGACCACCTTCGGCCCATCGGCCTCGTTGTGGACCTCGTGGCGAAGGCCCTCGTACACGCGCCGGGTGACGCCGGGCCGCCGATCGAGCGCCTCGCTGGTCGCCGTGGGGACGAGGCGGTCGTCGCCACCGTGGACGACGAGGGTGGGCATCGACAACCGATCGAGCGAGGCGGAGACGCGGCGCTGCTCGCCGAACGCGGCGTGGGCGAATCGCACGGTCGACTTGTGCTGGTTCAGCGGGTCAGTGAGGTAGTCCCGGCCGACCTCCGGATTGCGCGAGAGGACGTCCGGATCGAGACGGTTGGAGAGGAGCAAACCCGGCCTGACCCGCAGGAGCGTCCCGACGAGCGCCCGCTGCCACAACGGGACGTTGGCCTCGATCGCAGGCGCGGACAGCACGAGGAGATCCGGCCGCGATCGACCGTCGAGGACGTAGCCGAGGGAGATCAGCCCGCCCAGCGAGTGGCCGAAGAGGACCACGGGCCATGACGGCGCGACGGATCTGATCGCGACGAGGCGCTCCTCGAGGTCATCGTGGAGCTGGGACCACCGATCGATCGAGGCCCGCGCCCCTCCCGACGCCCCGAAGCCGCGAAGGTCGAAGGCGTGGGTGTCGATGCCCGCCTTCGCGAGCTGCCCGCCGACATGCTCGTACCGGCCGGTGTGCTCCGCCAGCCCGTGGACCAGGAGCAGCGATGCCCAGGCCTCGCCGTCCTTGACGGCCCAGTGCCGGAGCAGCAGCGGCGTGCCGTCGCGAGCCGTGACGTGCTCGATCGATGCGGGTCTGGCGGCGGCGTCCATCGCTCCGGAGCCTACGACACGGTTCGGCCCGCCGATACTATCGGCGCATGTC
>DATLDP010000045.1:0-9279 GCA_035525825.1 Candidatus Limnocylindria bacterium | reverse complement strand
GGGGATTCGAACCCCCGACGGGTTGCCCCGAACCGCATTTCCAGTGCGGCGCCATAGTCCACTAGGCGACCTCTCCTCGGTGCCGGGAAGGGAGTCTAGAGGAAGGCTCGCCGCCGGCTGCGAGCGGGCGGATCCGGCCCCCTGCGATATCCTCCCCGGCGGAGAGGTGTCCGAGTGGTTGATGGTGCCGCTCTCGAAAAGCGGTCTGCGAAAGCAGCGTGGGTTCGAATCCCACCCTCTCCGCCAGCGCTCCGGGCCAGGCCCCTAGCGGCCGGCGGCTGCGGTCGCCATGGCGCTCGCGGTTTCCAACAGCTCCTCGACCTCGGCGCGACGGATCCCGCTCACGACCTTCACCCGGCGCCGCAGCCCGGGGTGCTCGGCGAGCTGGAGCTGGGTTCCGGCGGCGCCGTCAGTCCGGTTCGGGACCGCGTAGACGAGCTCCTCGACGTCCGACGCCAGCAGCGCGCCGAGGCACATCGGGCAGGGCTCCATGGTGCAGAAGATGGTGACGTCGCGGAGCCGGCCCCGGCCGACCTTCCGGGCCGCCTCGCGCAGCGCGACGACGACGGCGTGCGCCGTGGGATCGTCCGTCTCGCGGACCCGGTCGTGGCCCCTCGCGACCATCGCGTCGTCAAGGACCGCGACGGCGGCGTGGGGGCGCTCGCCCCGCGCGAGCGCCGATCTCGCCTCGGCCAGGGCCTCGCCCATGTACAGCTCGTAGTTCACGGACGGGATCATAGCCCGCGCCTCGATACCATCCACCCATGACGGCACCCAGGCGCATCGGCGTCCTCACCGGCGGCGGCGACGTCCCGGGCCTCAACTCGGTCATCAAGAGCGTGACCTATCGCGCGACCGAGCTCGGCATGGAGGTCGTCGGGATCCGGCGCGGCTGGGAGGGGCTCACCCACGTCCAGCCGGGCGGCGAGCTGGACCCCGAGTACGTGCGCCCGCTCGATCGGCGGAACACCCGGACGATTGACCGGACGGGCGGCACCGTGCTCCACACCTCCCGCACCAACCCGACCCGGATGAAGCGCGAGTCCCTGCCGCCGTGGCTCTCGACTACGGACGCCGAGCGGTACCGGACCGCCGAGGACCGCTTCGACCTGACCTCGGTCGCCCTGGACCATCTCGACGGGCTGGGCATCGATGCGATCGTGCCGATCGGCGGCGACGACACCCTGTCGTTCGCGCGAGTCCTGGTGGATCGCGGCGTCCCGCTCGTCGCCATCCCCAAGACGATGGACAACGACGTGCCCGGCACCGAGTACTGCATCGGCTTCTCCTCGGCGATCACCCGGGCCAAGGAGCTGATCGACCGGCAGCGGACCACGCTCGGGAGCCACGAGCGGATCGGGGTCTTCCGGATCTTCGGGCGCGATGCCGGGTTCTCGGCGCTGTTTGCGGCCTACGTGACCTCTGCCCGCTGCCTCATCCCCGAGTCGCCCTACGAGGTCGAGGGGCTGGCCGCGGTGCTGGCCGAGGATCATCGCCTGAGCCCGAGCCGCTACGCGATCGTCATCGCGGCGGAGGGCGCGATCTGGGCGGGCGGGAGCCTGTCCGAGGTCGGCGAGCCGGACGCGTTCGGGCATCGGCACAAGGCCAACATCGGTGAGGCGCTCGCGGCCGAGCTGACGCGCCAGACCGGCATCGAGAGTTTGGCGATCGAGTTGACCTACGACCTCCGGAGCGGCCAGCCGGACGCCCTCGACCAGATCGTCGCGACGACCTTCGCCAACGTCGCGATGGACTTGGTCGCGGACGGGCAGTTCGGGCGGATGGTCGGGATCCGGGACGGCAAGTACGCGGAGATGCCGCTCCCGCCGGCGGGCTCGACGGCACGCCGGGTCGACGTGGACCTCATGTACAACCGGGAGCGGTTCCGGCCCCGGTACGACGGCCGGATCGGGCGGCCGCTGCTCCTCGTTGGCCTCGGAGCCGAGGTCGGCGCGGGCGCCTGAAGCCCGGGCTAGCTCTCGAGGCCCGAGAGGGCGCGGATCGAACGGGCCACCGCGGACATGTCGTCGTCCTCATGACCCTGGCCGATGAGGCCCGCCTCGAGCGCCTCGCACAGCGCGCTCACCGGCAGGCTGGCGCCCAGCTCCCGCGCCATCCCGAGGGCGATCCCGAGGTCCTTGCGATGGAGCGCGACCTTGAACCCGAGCGGGTAGTCGTTGTCCTTCATCCGGCCGCTGCGGTTGGTGAGGACCCACGACTGGGCCGCGCCGCCCGAGAGGGCGCCGACGATCTGGTCGACGTCCAATCCGGACTTCAGGGCCAGCACGATGCCTTCGGCGACACCGAGGTAGGTTCCGGCGAGGATCACCTGGTTCACGGCCTTCACAGCCTGGCCGGAGCCGATCGGGCCGACATGGGTGATCGTGGTCGCGAGGCTCTCGAGCACCGGACGGGCTCGCTCGAGGTCCGCTGCCTCGCCGCCGATGAAGATCGAAAGGGTGCCCTTCTTCGCGCCCTCGCTGCCCCCCGAGACGGGGCCATCGAGCATGCCGACATCGTTGGTCGCGAGGCGCACGGCAAAGTCCCGGGTGGCCGAAGGCGAGATCGTCGACATGTCGATGACGAGGCTTCCGGGCCGCGCGCCCGCCGCGACGCCGTCCTCGCCGAAGAGGACCGCCTCGACGTCCGGGGTGTCCGAGACGATCGTGATCACGACGTCGCTCGCCGCAGCGACGGCGGCAGGGCTGTCGAGGATCCTGACGCCCAGGTCGGCGAGCTCGGTCGCGCGGCCGGGCGTGCGGTTCCAGGCGCTCACCTCGAAGCCGGCGCGCGCGGCGTTCGCGGCCATCGCGCCGCCCATCGTCCCCAGCCCGACAAACCCGACGCGCACCGCAGCCTCCTCCACTCGATCGATCGCTCGGATCGTACGCGCCGCGAGCGCGCCCGGCGCGAGGCGCCGACGCCGGCGTGGGCCGAAAGCTTGACATGTGAGTCGCCATGCCTGCGAGATCGAGCCGGCCGACGGCGCGACGAAGCTCACCGTGACTTCGTTCGGGCTCACGCCGAAGCTGGCTTCCGAGTTCACGACCGGGATGGTCTGGATCGTCTCGGGGCTCAAGACGTTCCTCGAGGAAGGTCGGGTGGCGGTTTCCGCCGGCTGATCCCCTCGCGCGCTCGAGGGCCGCGCGGCCCTCGGGGCACGCCGGGTTTCCGGTGCAGCCTCGGGGGCCGTCGCTCGACTGGTAGCCTCGCTCGCGTGACGGCGACGGGCGGTTCGAGCAGCGCGCCTCCCACCACCCGGCTTGGGCTCGCGCTCCTGCTGTTCCCGGCACTGGTCGTGGTCGCCGTCGCGACCCTGACCCCAACGTCGGCGATGTTCCCGGATCAGGGCGACGTCAACCTCTACCTCGAGAAGGCCCGCGCCTTTGCGAGTGGCGAGCTCCCCTACCGCGACGTGCCCTTCGAATACCCGCCCGCGGCCATGATCCCGATGCTGGTCCCCTATCTCGCCTGGCCCTTCGGGCCCATCGGGCTGGGCGAGTACAGGCTGCTGTTCGCCGGCTGGGAGGCCCTGCTGATGGTCGTGCTGGGCATCGTCCTCGCCCGGATCGTGCGCCTGGGTGGCGGGCCATCGGCCGATGCCGGCGGGGCACGGGCCGTCCGCGACACCGGCATCCGGCTGGCGATCCTGACGCTCGGGGCGGCGCTCGCCATCACCTGGCGGTTCGATCTCTATCCGGCCGTGCTCGCGACCGTGGCGCTCTGGGCGGCCCTGGAGCGGCGAGCGGCCGTGGCCGGGGTCGCGATCGGGCTCGGGATCCTGGCGAAGCTGTATCCGCTGGCGGTCGTTCCGGCGCTCGCGCTGCCGCTGCTGGTCCCGTTCGACATCAATCGGCTGCTGCGCAACGGCGCGTCGATCGCGGCCACGATCGCGCTGGGCCTCCTGCCGTTCATCGCGCTCGCGGGCGCGGACACCTTTGCCTTCCTCCGCTACCAGTCCGAGCGAGGGCTCCAGATCGAGTCGATCGGCGGCGGGCTCGCGCTGCTCGTCGGCGTCCTGCAGGGCTCACCGCCCGTGCAGTCGTACGGCTTCAGCTCGGTGAACGTCGAAGGGGCGTTCGCGGAGCGCTGGCTCGCGTTCCTGCCGGTC
The DNA here is from genome assembly GCA_035525825.1 of Candidatus Limnocylindria bacterium. Lineage (GTDB taxonomy): Bacteria > Chloroflexota > Limnocylindria > Limnocylindrales > CSP1-4 > UBA5189. Next base: position 5,168 of record DATLDP010000045.1, on the reverse strand, counting down.
GCGACGGTGCTCGGGTTCGGTCTGATCGGATGGCTCGGCTTGCGGCGTGTCCGGACCGGGTGGGCGAACGGCGCTGCAGATCCCGCCGAGGGCATCGATCCCCGGACGGTCGTGGCATTCGCGACCGCGTCGGTCCTGATGCTCCTCGTGACGAGCAAGGTCTATTCGATCCAGTACGTGGTCTGGCTCGTGCCCCTGTTCGCGCTGCTGCCGTGGCGGAAGTTCGCGCTCGGCGCCGTCATCGCCTGGCTGACGATGCCCATCCACCCGATGCTCTACAAGGAGCTCGTCCACGGGACGCTCCTGGGCGCGGAGGTCCTGAACCTGCGCAACGCGCTGGTCGTGGCGATGCTCGGCTGGTTGCTCTGGGACCTCGCGCGAGGGCGAGAGGTGGCGCGCCCGGCGGGACTCGAACCCACGACCTTCAGGTCCGCAACCTGACGCTCTATCCGCTGAGCTACGGGCGCACTCGATGCCGAAATGCGAGAGTGGCGGAGAGGGGGGGATTCGAACCCCCGATGGAGTTTCCCCCATAGCGGTTTAGCAAACCGCCGCACTAGGCCTCTATGCGACCTCTCCGTTTTCGGCGGTCGAAGGCTACCACAGGGTCCCCTCGAAACCGGTCCCTCGATTGACACTCCCCCCGTCGCTCGACTACCGTCCGGCCACGCAGATGACCACCTATGTTTTCGAGTACCGCAGCCCGGCATGACTTGAATCCCGGTCCGTGACCGGGGGCAGGACGTGTCGGGCGATGGCAGAGGCGCGGGACCTCTGCTTTTTTGTTTCTCGTCCAAGGGCAGGTACCCAATTCGATGTTCGTCGTGATGAGCCCCGTCGCCAGCGAAGCCGAGCTCCTCGGCGTCAAGAGCCGCATCCTCGCGGAGGGCCTGACGCCGTTCGAGCACGCGGGCGAGGGCGCCACGAAGGTCGCGGTCGTCGGCGAGGTCGGCGGACGACGTGCCGCGCTGATGGAGTCCCTGCGCAGCCTCGCCGGCGTGGACGAGGTCACCGCGATCAACCGGCCGTTCAAGCTGGCCTCGCGCGAGTTCCACCCCGAGGACACCGTCATCCGGGTGCTCGATGCCGCCATCGGCGACGGCTCCCTCACCGTGATGGCCGGGCCCTGCTCCGTGGAGAGCCGCGAGCAGCTGATGACCACCGCCATCCGGGTCAAGGCCGCCGGGGCGACGGTCCTGCGCGGCGGCGCGTTCAAGCCCCGGACCTCGCCCTACAGCTTCCAGGGCCTTGGCGTCGAGGCGCTCCGCTACCTCGCCGAGGCTCGCGAGGAGACCGGGATGCCCGTGATCACCGAGGTGATGGAGCCCAACCAGGTCGACATCGTCGCGGAGTACGCGGACATCCTCCAGATCGGCACCCGGAACATGCAGAACTACTCGCTGCTGCAGTCGGTCGGGCGGGTGGCGCGGCCGGTGATGCTCAAGCGCGGCTACGGCGCGACGATCGAGGAATGGCTGATGGCCGCGGAGTACATCGTCTCCAGCGGCAATCCCAACGTCATCCTGTGCGAGCGCGGCATCCGGACCTTCGAGACGTACACCCGGAACACCATGGACCTGGCGGCGGTGCCGATGGTCCACAACCTCAGCCACCTGCCGGTGATCGTGGACCCGAGCCACGCCACCGGGAAGCGCTGGCTCGTGCGGCCGCTCGCCCTCGGCGGCGTGGCCGTGGGCGCTGACGGCGTGATGGTGGAGGTCCACCCGGACCCGGATGCGGCCCTCTCCGACGCCGAGCAGCAGCTGACGATCGAGCAGTTTGAGGACCTGATGCAGGACCTCGTGCCAGTGCACGAGCGCGTCCGCGATCTCTCGAACGGCGCCGGTCGCGCGCCGCTGCATGTCGAACCGCCGGCCGGCGCCGGGCTGTCGAAGCACTGATGGCCACGATGACCACGGTAGCGAGGACGGCATCCGGGGAGCTCCGTGCGGCGAAGCGCCTGCGGGGCGACCTGCGGCTGCCCGGCGACAAGTCGATCAGCCACCGGGCGCTGATGCTCGGGCTGCTGGCCGAGGGCGACACGCGGATCCAGGGCGCCGGCGATGGCGCGGACGTCCGGTCGACGGCCGCGATCGTGGCGGCGCTGGGCGCGGGCGTGTCGCGGGCCGAGGGAGCGGGAGGGAACGTCGACTACGTGGTCAGCTCCGCTGGTGCCGCCGGATTCGCGCCACCCTCGCAGGTCCTCGATTGCGGCAACTCCGGCACGAGCATGCGACTGTTCGCCGGCATCCTCGCGGGGCTGCCCGTGCCGGTCGTCCTTGACGGCGACGCGTCGCTCCGCAGCCGCCCGATGGGCCGGGTCATCGAGCCGCTCCGCGCGATGGGCGCGGCCATCGCCGGCTCCGGCCGGGACGAGGCCCGGCCCCCGCTGCGCGTCGGGGGCCGCCGAGGCCTCCAGGCGATCGACTGGACGACGCCCGTGGCCTCGGCCCAGGTCAAGTCGGCGATCCTGCTGGCTGCCCTGGGTGCCGATGGCACCACCGTCGTGCGGGAGTCGATCGCGACGCGTGACCACACCGAGCGGATGCTCGGGGGCCGAGGCGTCGCGGTCCGGTCACGCCACGACGCCCGCGGCGGCGCGGTGGTGGAGATCGACGGCGGCAGCCCCGTCCAGGCCCGCGACCAGCTCGTGCCCGGGGACCCCTCGGCGGCAGCCTTCTGGCTGGTGGCCGGCGCCATCCACGGTGATGCCGAGCTCCACCTCCGGGGCGTCGGCGTCAACCCCACTCGCCGGGCGGTCATCGAGCTGCTCCGCCGGATGGGGGCATCGATCGAAGAGCACGCCGCGTCCGAGGCGGGGGGCGAGCCGATCGCGGATCTGGCGGTCGAGTCGTCCGACCTCGAGGGCATCGAGGTCACCGCCGAAGAGACCGCGGCCGCGATCGACGAGATCCCCGTCCTGTGCCTCGCTGCGACGCAGGCCTGCGGAACCACCGTGATCCGCGCCGCCGGGGAGCTGCGGAACAAGGAATCCGATCGGGTCGCCGGGAGCGTCACCGGCCTTCGGGCGCTCGGTGCGAGAATCGAGTCCGTCGGCGACGACATCGTCATCGAGGGGCCGGCGGAGCTCCACGGCGGCGTCGTCGACAGCCTCGGCGATCACCGGCTCGCGATGACGTTCGCGATCGCGAGCCTCGTCGCCAACGGCACCACGACCATCCTCGACGCGGATTGCGTCTCGATCTCGTACCCGACGTTCTTCGCCGACCTCGAAAGGATCCGATCATGACCAAGCGGGTCGTCCTCATCGGCCACCCGGTCGCCCACTCCCTGTCGGGCGCGATGCAGCAGGCCGCCTTCGACAAGGCCGGGATCGACGCCCGGTACGAGCTCTGGGATCGCGCCCCGATCGACCTCGCCGATGCCATCGCCGAGGTCCGCAAGGACGACTTCCTGGGGGCGAACATCACGATCCCCCACAAGGAGCGGGTCGTCCCGCTCATCGACAAGCTGACCGAGGAAGCCCAGGCCACGGGCGCGGTCAACACGCTCACGCGCGAGGGTCGGCGGCTCGTCGGCCACAACACCGACGTGCCGGGGTTCGTGGTCGCCCTCGACAAGCTCGTCGGCCGGCAGAAGATGCCGCGGCAGGCCGTCGTTCTCGGCGCGGGCGGCGGCTCTCGGGCCGTGGTCTACGGGCTGATCCGCGCCGGGTTCCAGCGGATCGTGATCTTCAACCGTCACCTCCATCGCGCCGAAGGGCTCGTGAAGTTCTTCGGCCGGAGCGCGGCCCACATGGACCTCAAGGCGATGCCCTGGCACGACTCGATCATCGAGTCGGAGGTCTCCAAGACGAAGGTCCTCATCAACGCGACCTCGATCGGGCTGAACGACGACGTCTCGCCGATCCCGGGCGAGGTGCTGACCGGCGACCTGCTGGTCCTCGACCTCATCTACAACCGGACGCGGCTGCTCCGCGATGCCGAGTCCGCCGGCGCCGTCGCGCTCGATGGCGAGACGATGCTCCTCCACCAGGGCGCCGCCGCGTACGCGCTCTGGACCGGTCAGTCCGCGCCGCTGGAGGTCATGCAGGACGCCCTCGCCAGCGCGCGCGCCCAGGGCGTGCGATCCGCCGAGGGCGAACCTGCCGGCGAAGCGCCGGCCGCCGAGGCGGTGGAAGTCGGCGAGGCGGCGTCGCCGGCGTCGTGACCCATCCCTTCCGGTTCCTGACCGCCGGCGAATCGCACGGGCGGACGCTCGGCGCGATCATCGACGGCGTGCCCGCCGGGCTCCCGCTGACCGAGGCGGATCTCGCCGTCGACCTCGCCCGGCGCCAGCGCGGCTACGGCCGCGGCGCGCGCCAGCAGATCGAGCAGGATCAGGCGGAGATCGTCGCGGGCGTCCGCTACGGGCTGACCCTCGGCTCGCCGGTCCTCCTCCTCGTCGGGAATCGCGACTGGGAGAACTGGACCCGCGTCATGCAGGTCGAGCCACTGTCCGACCAGGAAGCGGCCGCGCTCCTGGCCGCGGCGGACGGCGGCGACAAGCGCTCCACCCCGGTCACTCGGGTGCGGCCGGGTCACGGCGACCTCGCGGGCGCGCTCAAGTACGGCCACGAGGACGTCCGCAACGTGCTGGAGCGCGCCTCCGCGCGGGAAACGGCGGCCCGGGTCGCCGCGGGCGGCGTCGCGCGGGCGTTCCTGCGCGAGCTCGGCGTCGACGTCTGGTCGTTCACCGCGGAGGTTGGCGGGGTCGCGATGGACCCCGCGCGCGCCACCAGAAGCCGCGAGGACGCGGACGCTTCCCCCCTGCGCTGCCCGGACCCCGACGCGGAGGCGGCGATGATCGCCCGAATCGACGCGGCACGGGAGCGGGGCGACACGATCGGCGGCGTGTTCGAGGTGGTCGCCACGGGTGTCCCGATCGGGATCGGCAGCTACGTCCAGTGGGACCGCCGGCTCGACGCGGCCCTCGCGGCCGCGGTGATGAGCATCAACATCGTGAAGGGCGTGGAGCTGGGCCTCGGCTTCGAGCAGACGAGACGCTTCGGCTCGGAGGTCCACGACGTCATCGAGGGCCGCGGCGAGGCGGGTCGCTGGATCCACCGATCCAACAACGCTGGCGGCCTGACCGCGGGCATCTCCAACGGCGAGCCGATCGTCATTCGCGGTGCCGTGAAGCCGATCTCCACCCTCGCCCGCCCCCTG
>DATLDP010000030.1:0-2408 GCA_035525825.1 Candidatus Limnocylindria bacterium | reverse complement strand
TCGCTGTGCCCGGGTTTCCCAGCCGAGCCCGACGCGATCCCAGCTTCGCGAAGGATGTCGACCCTGTCGTTTGGCGCCGCCGCGACCTCGAGTGCCTGGGTCAGGAAGACGACAGCCTGGTCGAAGCTGCCAAGCGCCGAGGCGCGAGTCGCGGCAGCCCGCAGCGCGATGCGTGCCTGACCGGCAAGAGCATCCGCCTCCGGGCCCTCGGCGGCGCTGCCGTGGGCAGCTAGATAGTGACTCGCCAGGCCGCCGGCGAGCTCGTCGTTCCCCAGGGACTCGAAGTACCGCGCGGCCGCGAGGTGCAGCTTCTTGCGGTCCTTCTTCGAGAGCGTGTTGTAGGCAACCTCGCGGATGAGCGCCTGGACGAACGCGTATTGCCCGCGCTCGGGTGATCGGGCGTCCATCTCGCGCCGGAGGAGCTCGCGCCGGACCAGGGACGTAAGTCGCGGCTCGAGGTCCTTCTCGGGCACGTCGGCGACCGCGGCGAGTGCCGCGACTGTGAAGCTCTGACCCAGAACCGCGGCGTCATGGATGAGCCGTCGGTCGAGCTCGTCGAGCGCGTCCAGTCGGGAAGCGATGAGGGCTGTCAGCGTCTCGGGCACGGTCAACTTCGTGACGTCGCCCTTGGGCACGTAGACGCCGTCCTCCTCCGCGAGCCGCCCATCGGCGACGAGGCTCCGGACGGTCTCAACGGCGTACAGCGGGATCCCGTCCGCGCGGGCGACGATGGCGTCGACGGCCGACTTCGGCAGTCCGGGCACCAGACCCGCTAGCAGCTCGCGCATCTGCTCCTCGGCCAGCGGCTCGAGGTACATCGACACGAAGTTGCGCTTGCCTGCGCCCCAGTCGGGCCGGCGGTCGATCAGGTCGGGTCGGGCGAGAGTCACCACGTAGATCGGCAGGCCGCGCGAGAAGTCGAGCAGGTGGTCGATGAAGTCGAGCAGGCCGGCGTCAGCGAAGTGCATGTCCTCGAACACGAGCGCGACCGCGCCGTTTTCGGCGATGCGTTCGAAGAAGGTTCGCCACGCCCCGAAAAGCTGGTCGGCCGACATGCCGCCCTCGACCCCGAGCAGTGTCAGGAATGAGGCCTCGACCCATTGTTGTTCGACGGGGTCGGATACCCATCGTTCAACTGTTTCCTTGAGCTTGGCGCGCGTGGTCTCCTCGTCGTCGGACTCCTTGAGGCCGGCGCGCTCACGGACCATTTCCCCGAGTGCCCAGAACGTGATGCCCTCGCCATACGCCGGGGAGCGCCCGCCGTGCCAGTAGACGTCGCCGATCAGGCCGTCGATGTAGATGGAGAACTCGCGCGCGAGCCGCGACTTGCCGATGCCGCCGGGCCCGATGACGCTCACCACTCGCAGGCGCTTCTCGCGCTGCGTGGCGTGGAAAAGATCCTTGAGCAGCCGAAGCTCCTCCTGCCGGCCAACAAATGGGGCTTCGAGCGCCTCCGATCGATTTCTACCGCCGCGTTCAGCCACTACCCGGAGAGCCCGCCACGCGGCCACGGGCGCCTGCTTGCCCTTGAGCAGTTGGTCGCCCGCCGGCTCGAACGATATTGCGGCCGCGGCCGCCCGATGAGTCGCCTCGCCCACGAGTACGGCCCCCGGTGGCGCGACTGACTGCAGCCGCGCTGCGGTGTTGACCAGGTCGCCCGCGACCATCCCCTGGTTCGTGGCACCGATCGTCACCGCCGCCTCGCCGGTCAGGACGCCGGCCCGTGCCTGAATCCCCGGGCCGAGGCTCGCGACTGCGTCAACCAGTTCCAGCGCCGACCGAACTGCGCGCTCAGCGTCGTCCTCACGTGCGATCGGCGCGCCCCAGACCGCCATCACGGCGTCGCCGATGAACTTCTCGACCGTGCCGCCGTAACGCTCGATTACCTCCCGTGAGAGATCGAAATACCTGGTGAGCGTCTCGCGGACGTCCTCCGAGTCACGCTCTTCGGCAAACGGCGTGAACCCGACGAGATCAGCGAAGAGGACGCTCACCAGGCGCCGCTCGGCGGTGGACTGGTCGTCGCCCTGCCGTCGGCCGGCAGTCCCCGGACCTGGCGCCCCGGCAGCGCCCGTGGCCTGAGCAGCTGGTCGGGTGGTCGATGCCAGCGGCGTCGCGCACTCCGAGCAGAATTTGGCGCCCGGCGGGTTCTGCGACCCGCAGTTCGGGCAGCCCGATGCCAGCGCGGTGGCGCACTCCATGCAGAACTTCGCGCCGGCGATGTTCTGGGTGCCGCACGTGGGACAGGTCACGGCCGAAGAATACCGGTGCGGACTATCGCGGCTGCGCTCGCTTCTCCATGAATCGATCGGCCGCGACCCCTGTGAAGCCGTACTGCGCGTAGAGCCCATGGGCGTCGCGGGTGGCGAGCATGAATCGGCGCAAGCCCTGGAGATTGGGATGGCCCG
>DATLDP010000019.1:0-13583 GCA_035525825.1 Candidatus Limnocylindria bacterium | reverse complement strand
TCGACCGGCAGGAGCTCGAGGTAGCGCCAGATCGCGGGCCCGCGGGCGGCGATCGTCGCCCGGTCGATCGAGATCGAGGCGAGGTCGTAGTCGATCTCGAGCGGCCCGAAGCAGGCCGAGCAGACGGACGCCAGGCCGAAGGCCTCGGGGCGGCCACAGTTGCGGCAGACGAAGCCGCGGATCCGGTTCGTGGCGGCGCTCGCGGGAGCGTCCGCGTCGCGCGCCGCGGTCGCGTTGGGTTCGAGAAGCTCGGTCGTCATCGGTCGCCTCCAAATCGATCGACAGGGGATCGGTGGGACCGGAAACGAGAAGGCCCTTCCTCTGCGGAAGGGCCGGCAAGGGCGGACCTTATCTCGCAGGCGGACCTGCCCGGAATTGGCACCTTGCCGGCTCGAGGCCGGTAGGTTGTCGTGGCTTCATCGGGCCGGTCCCTCCACCACTCTTGATAAGCGCTCTTCAGTTGTCCGCGGATGATGCCGCTGCGCACCGGGCCTTGGCAAGTCGCGGTTCGTTGGGGGAACGACCCGCAGCCCGAAGTAGACTGGCGATTGCCGCTCGTTCACGGCGCCGGTATAGCCACCGACGGGGTGCGCGGGCGGCATAGCGCGGGAGATCTCGGAGACCCGGACGAAGGCAGCGCCACCCGGTGCCTGTCCACCACCGTCCCGCGCTGGGTCAGTCGGCCGCAGGTCGAGCGGTCGGACCGGCGGTCGATGTGGAGCCCGAGGTTGCAGCGGTCGCGGACGCCGGGCCCGCCGTCGTCGGCCCGGCGACAGAACCCCCAGCAGTCGCCGGTCGTCCTGCGGCCCGATTCCCCCAGGCGAACGCGCCGAACGCCGCGAGCCCGACGCCGGCCACGACGATCAATGACGTCCGCGCCCCCAGCGCCACCGTCAGCAGGCCGCCGATGTTCGGGGCGATGATCAGCGCGAAGTTCTGGATCGACTGGTCGACGGAGCTGAAGGTCACGCCGTTCTCGCTCGGCACCCGGCGCATGAACGCGTCGAAGAGCGCGAGCTGGGCGCCCGCCCCGGCAATCCCGATGACGAATCCGATCGCCGCCACCGCGGGAAGCCACCCGACCACCGACAGGATCGCGGGCGCGATCGCCATCGCCAGGAGCGCCGGCAGGAGCGTTCCGGCGCCGCCCCGCCGACGTGCGAGCCGCCGAGCCACGAGGTACCCCAGCACGCCGCCCGCCGACGTTGCCGACCCGATGATCCCGATCCACGCGTCCGGCGCGTTCAGCTCGTGGACGTAGAACAGCGGCAGGATCGGCATCGAGATCCCGATGCTCGCGGTGTAGAGGAGCGCCTGGAGCTCGTAGCGGACGAAGCCCCGGTTGCCGAGCACGAGCCGCCAGAGCCCGTGTGGCCCGGCGCCGGGTGCCCCGGCCCGAGCCTCGACGCCTGACGAGACGGCGCGGACCCGGCCCGCGGGGATCGCCGGCGCCCGCACCTGGTCCGGGATCACGATCCGGCTCGACTGGAGGTAGCTGCCGACCCCGGCGATCGAGATGCACACCAGCAGCAGCTCGAAGTTCGTCGGGAATGCGACGGCGTTCAGGAACTGCCCGCCAACCGCGACCGAGATCGCCGTCGCGAGGCCGGCGATCGCCCAGCGCCGGCCCAGCAGGTCGAAGCGCCCGTCGCGACCCGCGGCGCCGTCCATCACGATCGGGAAGGCAACGAGGCCCGCCGTCGAGGGCAGCGAAGCGAGGCCCCAGATCGCGAGGATCGCCGGGATGGCCTGCTCCCGCGAGAGGAGCGTCGCGGCCGCGGCCATCAATGCGTAGCTGCTCCACGCGAGCAGCCGCATCCGGCTGTACCACGGCACGATGTTGCGGCGGCGCTGGAGCCACCGCCCGAGCGGGATCGCGAGCCCGAACGCCGTCAGCGCGGGCAGCGCCGTCAGCAGGCCGATGTCGTTGCCCGTCGCGCCGAGGCGGAGCAGGAAGACCGGGAGGAACGTGCCCGCCGCGGTGACGATCCCGATGTAGATCGAGTCGGCCTGGACCAGCGACCAGTTCCGTGCCTGGGTCGCCGTCCGGCGGCCGGGTGCCGCGATCGCCGCGTCGCTGTCCCGCATCGTCACGGCTGCAACGCTACCGCGACCGCAGGCCGGGGTGAAGACGCGCTCCGGGGACACGTCGGATCCACGATGATGTCGGGGCCATGCTCGACCGCATCGACCGACGGACCCTCCTGATCTTCGGCGGCTATCTCGTTGCCTTCGTGATCGTCGCCGGCGCGAACATCCTCGGCCTCCCACCCATCGTCCGGTTCGTCCTGGCCGTCGTGGCCCTGGCGGGTGGCGCGGTGGCCGTCGGCGAGGCGACGGAGCGCCTCTCGCAGCGGATGACCCCGGCCGCCACCGGCGTGGTCCAGTCGGTGCTCGGGAACCTGCCGGAGCTGTTCCTCGCGATCTTCGCGCTCCAGGCCGGACTCAACCAAGTCGTCATCGCGGCTCTCGTGGGCTCCGTGCTCGGCAACGCGCTGTTCGTCCTGGGGCTGGCCACGCTCATCGGCGGCCTGCGACATGGCACCTTGAAGTTCTCCGCCGCCGCGAACCGCCTCTACGCGACCGAGCTCCTCCTCGGGATCGCGGCGCTGACCGTTCCGTTCCTGGCAACCCAGCCCGGCGCGCCGGATTTCGGCCACGCCGAAGAGCTTTCGGCATTCGTGGCGATCGTCCTGCTCGTGCTGTTCGTCGTCTCCGTCCCGATGTCGCTGAAGCTCTCCACCGCCGCGCCCGCAGCGAAGCCGCACGTCCCTTCGGATGACGACGAGACAACCCCGGAGCCCCAGCACTCGCTCCGGTCCACCCTGGCCCTGCTGGCCGCTTCTGCCGTGTCGGCCGCCTTCGTCGCCGACTGGTTCGTGGAGGCGCTGGAACCCGCCATGGCCACCATTGGCATGAGCGAGGCGTTCGCGGGCCTGATCGTCGTCGCCCTCGCCAGCAACGCCGTCGAGAACCTCGCCGGCGTGACCTCGGCCGCGAAGGGCAAGGGCGACCTGTCAATGAGCCTGATCCTCAATTCGGCGCTGCAGATCGTGCTCTTCCTCACACCCGTGATCGTGCTGCTGAGCTTCTTCGTGGCGCCGGTCCCGCTGACGCTGATCATCAGCCCGCTGCTGCTCGGCACCCTCGCGGTCAGCGTCCTGCTCGTGATCTTCATCGTCACGGATGGCGAGGCGAACGCCTTCGAAGGGGCGATGCTCCTCGGCCTGTACCTGATCATCGCCGCCGCAGTCTGGTTCGGTCCGGTGATCGGCACCTGACGCGGCACGCGGTCGCAACCGCCCTGAACGGGACAGCTCCGCCCGTTGAGCGGCACAATGCCGCGACCATGACGACCTGGGCCGAGCTGCTCGCCGCCAACCAGGGCCGCCCGATCGTTGCCGATGGCGCGATGGGCACGATGCTGATGGCCAACGGCCTGGAGTTCGGTGACCCGCCCGAGGTCTGGAACCTCGAGCACCCGGAGATCATTCGGCGAGTCCAGCGCGGCTACCTCGACGCCGGCTCCCAGATCCTCCTCACAAACACCTTCGGCGGCAACCGGCTTCGCCTGGAGCTGCACGGCCGCGAGGATCGCGTCGACCAGCTCAATCGCACCGCCGCGGTGCTTGCCCGGGTGGAGGTCAACGCCGCGGACCATCCCGCGATCGTCGCGGGCGACATCGGGCCGTCCGGCCAGATCATGGCCGCGATCGGCGGCACCCTGACCCCGGAGATCGCTCGCGAGGTCTTCGCCGAGCAGGCGCGAGGCCTGGCGGCGGCGGGCGTCGACGTCTTCTGGATCGAGACCATGAGCGACGTCAGCGAGACCGTGGCCGCGATCCAGGGTGCGCAGGACGCCGCGCCGGACGTCCCCGTGATCGCGACGATGAGCTTCGACACCCGCGGCCGGACGATGATGGGCGTCACCCCCGAGCAGGCCGCCGTCGCGCTCCTCGATGCCGGCGCGGCCGCGATCGGCGGGAACTGCGGCAACGGGCCGGAGGAGCTGGTGCCGGTGATCGAGAAGATGCGGGCCGCCTTCCCCGACGCGATCCTGGTCGCGAAGGGCAATGTCGGGCAGCCGCAGCTCGTCGGGATGTCCGCGGAGTACCTGACGACGCCCGAGACGATGGCCGGCTTCGCGCGGCAGTTCCGGGACGCGGGAGCCACTATCATCGGGGCCTGCTGCGGCAGCACGCCACCCCATCTGCGAGCGATGGTCGCGGCGGTGCATACGAGCGAATAGGACCATCGCGTCCAAGGTCGCAACCCATCCGTCGCGGGTCCCAGACCGATCCGGAGGGGCAACATCAACGCGGTAATGAAAACCCTTCGATTGACTCGAATCGGCGCCGCCTCGCTCGCGATCCTGATGTCGTTCGCCGGTGTCGCCACGCCCGCCGCCGCCTGGTCCAACTACGGCGACAACTTCGGGACCCACGACTGGATCCTGGACCAGTCGTTCCGCCTGCTCACGGCTCGCGGCATCTCGTGGAGCTGGGTCGACCGGACCACCGCGCTCCTCGCGTCCGACGACCCCGACACCATCGAGACCAAGGCCGATCCGGCTCGCGACATCGAGCACGTCTACACCGGCGACGGCGGCCGCCGCGGCGGCGCGGTCCATCGCATCACCGAGCACTATGCGGCGATGCTCCGGTACTACGACGCGGGCAAGGCGGCCAAGAGCTCCGGCGACGACGCCACGGCCACCGCCAGGTTCAAGACCGCGAGCTACCACCTCGGCATGCTCTCCCACTTCTACGGCGACATCCTCCAGCCGTTCCATACGTCCCGCGACGCGATCGGCATGTCGACGACCCACAAGGCCTACGAGCTGCTCGTCGACGACCTGACCCGGCACACCACCGATTCGCCCGGCTGGTCCGTGGCCAACAGCAGCTGGGCAGTGCGGGACGTGACCAACGTCCGGACAGCGGCCATCGCAGCCGCCGCGTACTCGCGGGCCCGGTACCTGGACCTCCAGGCCAACTTCGACGCGAACGACACGAGCCTCAAGCCGGTCGCGGCCCAGGTCACCAAGGAAGTGCTCATTCGCGCCTCGGGTGATCTGGCCAACCTCATCGCCTCCGCCCCGAAGGGGATCGGCAATCCGCCCGCCGTGGGCACCATCTCGCTGACGCTCCGCTGGCGTGGGGTGAAAACGAACGAGGCCTCCGAGCGCCTCGACGGGAGAGCCCTGGACGTCAACGGCAACCCGATGGAAGGCCTCCGGGTCGACATCGCCTGGCCGATGCCGGACGGCAGCACCCAGATCATGCCGTTCTGGACGGACGGCGCCGGCTACGGCCACATCTACGGTGTCGTCGGCAGCAACCCCTACATGCTGAAGAACACCGTGACCGCCACGTCCAAGACGAACACCACGACCGTCACGAAGACGACCTGGTGGTATCGCACCCAGCGCCTCGCGGACGGGTCTGCCGGCTTCTCCACCTCGCTCAACGACTCGACCGTCGTCTCGGGTCAAACCGTGACGGTGACCGCAACGGCCAGGACGACCACCGGTACGGCGATGGCCGGCCTCCTGGTGACGTTCACGTGGACCATGGGCTCGACGGTCGTGAAGACGACGGCCTACACGGACTCGACGGGCAAGGCCCGGGCCTCCCGCACGATCGCCAGCACGACCACTCGATCCACGATGAAGGTCACCGCGACGACGTCCGCCTACAGCATCAACCGTTCGTCCTACAAGACCTTCGCGCGGGTCGACTAGGCGGCCCGAGCGCCTCCTGAAGAAACGGCTCGCCAAGGGGCCCCTGCTATCGTCCGAGCGTGGAACGGCCAGCGCCGATCTCGGCTGAATGGCTCGGTCGGATCGGGTATCGGGAGGCGTGGGCGCGCCAGAAGGAGCTCGTCGAACAGCGGGCCGCCGGGGAGGTCGAGGACCGGCTGCTGCTGCTGGAGCACGACGCGGTCCTCACGCTCGGGCGACAGGCAGATTCCGCGCACGTCCTCGCGCCCCCGCGCGAGCTTCGCCGGCGGGGTGTGGAGGTGATCCGCGTGGAACGCGGCGGCGAGGTCACCTACCACGGCCCCGGCCAGCTCGTCGCCTACCCGATCATCCGCCTGGCGGATCGGGGAATCCTGGTCCGGCCGCTCGTGACGGCCCTCGAGACCGCGATGATCGACACCTGCGCGGAGCTCGGGGTGGAGGCCTTCCGGCGCGACGGCCACCCCGGCTGCTGGGTGGAGGGAGATCGGGGACGGCCGCATCGCAAGATCGGCGCCCTGGGGCTGCGAATCGAGCGCGGGGTGAGCTACCACGGCATCGCCCTGAACATCGATCCCGACCTGCGGGACTTCGAGCTGATCGACCCCTGCGGCATGCCCGGCCTCGTCTCGTCCTCGATCGCCGAGGAGCTCGGCCGCAGCGCGGAGCCACCCTCGACCGAGGCGGTGGAACGGGCGGGTCGAATCTTCGCGGAGCGCTTCGCGACGGCGATCGGGGCATCGCTCGCCGGGATCGAATCGCCTGCGTCTGCGCGCGAGTCGATCCCGGTGCGGGCCTGAGGCCCAGGTGAGCGCCGGGCTGTTCGAGCTGCGCAAGGACCCGATCACGGGCTGGTGGGTGGCGACCATCGTGGACCGTGACTTCGATCGCAGCCGCTTTGCGCGCCCAGCCCTGCCCATCGACGATGGCGGCGACTGCCAGAACTGCCGCATCCCCCCCGGCGACGGCGTTCGGGTCCGCGTCCTGAAGGATTACGCCTTCCACGTCGTCGGCACGGAGGCGGACCGCGACGAGCTGGAGCGCGACCGGGGGATCGCCCAGCTGACCGTCGCCGACGCCCGCGCTGCCGGGAGCTGGCGAACCATCGCCGCGCCGCCGGGCGAGCACCGGGCCCTGGCCCAGGCAGGTGACGTCGTCGAGCAGATGCTCCTGCTCGCGCGCGACGCCGTCGCGGAATCCACGGCGATCGCGCAGACGGACTACCTCCAGGTCGTCCAGAACTGGGGCGCCCAGGCGGGCGCCCGGACAAATCACCTCTGCCTCGATCTCTACGACCTGCCGCTCATCCCCCATCGCGTCGCCGAGGAGCTGGGCGGTGCCGCGCGCTTCGTCATCCGAGAGGGGGAGTGCCCGTGGTGCCGGCATGTCCGGGAGGAGGCCCGTGCTCGCGATCGGCTCGTCTGGGAGGACAGCCGAACGGTGGCGTTCGCGCCGTGGGGCTCGCGCTCGCCATTCGAGGTCTGGGTCGTGCCGCGCGATCACCAGGCGGACTTCGGCCGGGCGGACGATGCCGCGGTCGGGGCGACCGCCCAGGCGCTCCGCCACGTCCTGGCGAAGCTCGGGGCGAGCCTCGATGGGCCGCCGTACAACCTCGTCCTGCACACCGCGCCGCTGCGGGAGCGGGTCGATGCCACGTTCCACTGGCACTGGGAGGTCCATCCCCGCCTGCGCGACATCGCCGGCCTCGAGCTCGGGACAGGGCTGCCGGTGAACCCGGTCTCGCCGGAGGCCGCTGTCGAAGAGCTCCTCGCCCAGGCGGCGACGATCGACGCCGTCCCCACGGAGGCGGCATCGTGAGCTCGAACAGCCCGCATCCTCGCGCTCACGTGGGCGGTGCCCGTCACACGACCCCGTTGGGCCTCGTCCTTGGCCTCGACACTGTCGCCCCACACCGATTCCCTCGAATCCAACCGGCAGTCGTCACCTCGGTGGACCATCCCAGTTGCTCGAACGAACCGTCCCCGCGACATCGACCGGCATCGCGCTCGGGCGTCCCATGACTCGCGCCTGGGACCATGACGAAGCGGGGGTCTTCGTCGAGGCCCTCTTCTCCAAGCACCACGGCGAGATCTACGCCTACCTGATCCGGATGTTGCGCGACTCGGACCTCGCGGCGGACCTGACCCAGGACGCGTTCGTGAAGGCCTACAAGAACTACGACACCCTCCAGAAGGACGAAAACGCCCGGGCGTGGCTCTACCAGATCGCGCACCGCGTCGCGCTCGACGAGCTGCGCCGCCGGAAGATCGTCCGGATGATCCCGTGGACGGGCGAGTCGCGCGGCGCCTCCCCGTCTGCCGAGCACCTGGCGATGGGGCTGCGGCTCTCCGGGCCGCTCGAGCGTGCCCTCGCCCAGATCCCGGAGCGCCAGCGCGCGGCCCTCCTGCTCGCCGAGCTGCATGACCTCACCGGCCTGGAGCTCGCCGCCGCGATGGGCGTCAGCCACGTCGCCGCCCGCGCGATCCTGACCCGGGCCCGCGAGAGCCTCCGCCGGGCGCTGGCGGCGGAGAAGGACGCGGAACGAGTCGCCGAGGCCGAGCGCGACGCGCGCTTCGCCGGCGAAGCGCGGGGCGGCCGATGACCCTGCCATTCCGACGCCGTCACCACGACGACGAGTCCACCCACGATCGAGCGCGGGCGCTGACGTCAGCGCAGATGCTGGATGCGCTCGCGCCGGCCGACGAGGCCTGGCTGGGCCGGCACCTCGAGGCCTGTGCCGAATGCCGTCGAGATCGCGAGGCATTCCTCGCCGACCGTGACCTCCTTCGAAGCCTGCGCACGACCACGCCGGAGCCGCCCCGGGACCTCTGGGCGCGGACCTCCGCCGCGATCGAGGTGGAGGCCCGACGCAAGCGCCGGATCCCGGCCGCCGGCCGCCCCGCCGCCCCAAGTGGCTCCGCCCGCCCCCGCTGGAGCGCCTTTCCGATCGGTGCCGCGGCCGGCGTCCTCGTCCTCGTGGTGGTCCTCGGGTCGGTGTTCTTCCCAGGGCAGGAGCCATCCACGCAGTCGGCGGCGCCCGCCTCGGATCGGGTCGGAATCGTGACTCCGGGGCCCCAGCCGCAGGCGACCAACCTCGCGATCACGGCGGATCGTGTCGGCTGGATCCGCTCCGGCGCGGACGGCAGCTGGGAGCTCGTCTTCAGCGACATCGACGAGGTCTGCCCCCAGGCCAAGCCCGGCTGCGAGAACCTCGGCGCCGGCCAGGTGGGCCAGCAGATCGACCTCGGCGCGGCGCCCGATGGCATTACGATCTCGCCGAACGAGGACCAGCTCGTGGTCGAGCAGCGGGGCGACGTGACCCAGCCCGGCCAGGTGTACGTGGTCCCCGTCCCCACGGCGACCCCCGCCACCACGCCCGAGCCGACGGACCCGGGGACCGAGACGCACGACCCCGGTTTCAGCCTCCCGATCGAAACACCGCTCGTGAGCCCGGAGGCAACGCCCGGCAGCTCGCCTGACAACGGAGTCCTGATCGCGACCGGTGTCGCGATGGTGGGTGAGGCGGCCTATTCCGCCGATGGCGACTGGCTCGCCTTCTCGGCTCGTCCGAGCGATGGCTCGACCGGACCCGACCTGTATCTCTGGCGAGTCGGCGACGAGTCGGCGCTGCCGGTGACCAGCGATCACGCCACGTACTTCTCCTCCTGGCTGGATGACCAGGTCCTCGCGAGCCGCGTGGCGCCAGCCTCGGCCGAGCCGCCCGCCGAGGGCGAGACCGACGGCGAGAGCCCCGCGCCGACGAAGCCCGGGAAGGGTGAGGGCGGCAAGCCCGAATCGAGCGGCAAGCCCGCGCCGGCCGAAAGCCCGATCGCCGGCCCCAGCGAGGCGCCGGCCGCCGCGTCGAAGGCTCACCCGATCTCGTTCCTGCTGGATCCCGAGACGGGCACCCAGACGGATCTCGCCAGCCCCGACGTGTGGCTCCCCGTTGTCGACCCATCGGGCCATTTCGTCGCCTACTGGTCCGGCACCGTCGTCTTGAGCGCGGACGGCCTTGACTGGCAGCTCGGCAGCGGCGACGTCGTCCTCGACGGCTGGACCGCCGACCCCGACACGGAGCCGGCCGCCACCGCTGATCCCGACGCCAGCCCGGTCGCAGCGGGCCCGGGGCCGTCCGGCAACCCCGTCGTCCTCGTCAAGGGTCCCGCGGGCGCCTACAAGGCCAAGTTCGACCCCGACGGAACCCGGCTCGCGGTCTGGGTCGCCGAGAGCGCGACCGAGGACCAGGGCCGGCTCCAGCTCATCGTCCTCGATCCCGAGACCGGCGCCATCGACACCGGGAAGAAGCCGCTTGGGGGCGAGCCGGCCCTCGGTCGGTTCTCGATCGACAACGGCCGCCTCGCATGGGTCACGCCCCCGGGCCAGGACGGCCAGGACAGCTCCGTCCAGGTCCTGGGCTGGAAGGGTGATGACTTCGGCGAGATTCAGACCATCCCCGCAAGGGACCTTTTCATCGTTCGCTGACCCCCGCCGGTGCGCTAAGGTGGCGCCCGGATGCGACCCAGCAGGACGGTCGCAAGGGCGGCGCTCACCGCAACCCTTGCGCTCGGCGCGCTGCCGGGGCTGGTCGGCTCCCACGAGCCGGGTCAGGACCGCCCCATCGATGCCGCGCTGTTCGAACAGGTCAACCTCGCGTCGATGCCCGATCGGCAGGGCCTGATTCCGTACGTCCTCGACCGTGCCGGTCAATCGGCGGGCACCCTCGCGGCGACGGAGGCGTTCGCCGAGGTGGGTTCCGCGGCTCCAGCGGGCACACCGGGCTCACCGGATGAGCGAGCCGCGCCGGCCCTCGCGGCCGCGAAGGCAGGCTGGGGCTGGAAGGCCCCGAGGGCCACCATGCGGGGCGAGGCCTCGTTCTACAGCGCCGGCTTCACGGCGATGCGGGATGTCCCGCGCGGCACCACGATCGTGATCTGCGGCAACGGCGGCTGCATCGAGACGACGGTGACCGACTACGGGCCGGCGAAGTCAACCGGCCGGATCATCGATATGAACAAGCCCGACTTCTTCCGGATCTGCGGCTGCGGCTGGTGGTCCGGCACCACCCAGGTCACGGTCCGGATCTACTGATCGGTCGCCCGACGGGTGGCGGGCGGGCTACACTCGAATTCGACCTTCGGAGCCCGGCCACGAGAGCCGGATGATGGCCCAGAGAGGCCGGGAGGTGACGCGATGACCGGTCGCCGCATCATGACCGCGGACGAGATCCGCCGGGCAGTGATCCGCATTTCGCACGAGATCGTCGAGAAGCAGGCGGGCACCTCCGGCCTGGTCCTCGTCGGCATCCAGCGACGTGGCGTCCCGCTCGCCCGCCGCCTCGCCGAGGCCATCGCCGAGCACGAAAGCGCAACGGTCGCTGTCGGCGCGCTCGACATCGAGTTCTACCGCGACGACGCCCGCCTCGGCCACGCCCCGAACGTCAAGGGCACGGACCTGCCGTTCCCGATCGATGGCGCCACCGTGGTCCTCGTCGACGACGTGCTGTACACCGGGCGCACGGTCCGGGCGGCGATGGACGCGCTCCGGGAGTTCGGGCGGCCGCAGGCGGTGCGGCTCGCAGTGCTCGTGGATCGGGGCCACCGGGAGCTGCCGATCCGCGCGGACCACGTGGGCAAGAACGTGCCGACCTCACGCGAGGAGGTCGTTCGGGTGCGCGTCACGGAGGTCGATGGCGAAGATGCCGTGGACATCGAGCAGGCCCTCCGCCCGGTCGGAGCGGGTTCGTGACCGATCTCGTCCCGATCGGCATGGGCGCGAGCCAGGCGACGACCAGCGATGCGGCCGGCACTGCCGCCTGGCCCCACCGGCACCTGCTCGACACCGACGTGCTCACGTGGCCCCAGATCGAGCTGGTGCTCGATACGGCCCGCCACATGGCCGAGATCGTCGCGGGTGACCGTCCGCGCTCGGCCGCGCTGAAGGGGATTGGGGTCACCAACCTCTTCTACGAGGCCTCGACCCGGACGCGCGTGAGCTTCGAGGTGGCCGCGAAGCACCTCTCGGCGGACGTGGTCAACGTCGCGGTCAGCGGATCGTCGATCGAGAAGGGCGAATCGCTGCTGGACACGATGCGGACGCTGGAGGCACTGGGCGCGCAGGTGCTGGTGATGCGCCACGCGACGTCCGGGGCGCCGTACCTCGTGGCGCGGGAGTTCCGGGGCGCCGTCGTGAACGCGGGCGACGGCTGGCACGCCCACCCGACGCAGGCGCTGCTGGACCTCTTCACCCTCCTCCGGCACGTCCCGGGCGGCTCGCTGCGCGGCCGGAAGGTCGTGATCCTGGGCGACATCCTCCATTCGCGCGTCGCGCGGAGCAACCTCTGGACCCTCACCGCCGCGGGCGCGGATGTCTGGGTCTGCGGTCCCACGACGCTCCTCCGCGGTTTCGGGGCGTGGGCCGCCGCGGGCGTCGGCGGGCAGCGCCGGTTCACGGTGACGTCCGACGTCCACGCGGCGCTCGCCGGCGCGGACGTGGTGATGGCCCTGCGGATCCAGAAGGAGCGAATGGCGAGCGGCCTCCTGCCGTCGCTCGGCGAGTACGCGGCGCGCTACGGGCTGACGCGGGAGCGGCTCGCCGGGGCGGCCCCTGGCTGCCTCGTGATGCATCCGGGCCCGATGAACGAGGGTGTCGAGATCGCCGCCGACGTGGCCAACGGGCCGTCATCGCTGGTCACGGAACAGGTGGCGAACGGCGTGGCCGTGCGGATGGCGGTGCTGGCCCTCGTCGCGTCGGCGGCCGGCCTGTCCGCGGGAGCGCGAGCGTGACCGAGCCGGCGGCGACCGTTCCACGCGCGACCAGTCCGAGGATCGGCAGCGCGGTCAACCTCGACCTCAGCGGCGCCTGGCTGATCGACCCCGCTGCCGGACGATCGGGACCGGCGGACCTCGTGGTACGCGAGGGGCGGATCGAGTCAGTCGCGTGGCTGGACGGCGACGATGCTGCGGGCATCGACGATCGGGGTGTCGTGGTGGCGCCGGGCTTCCTCGACCTCCACGCGCACCTCCGCGAGCCCGGCGGCTCGGCGGCCGAGACGATTGCCACGGGGCTCGCGGCCGCCGCCCACGGCGGCTTCACGACGGTCTGCGCAATGCCCAACACGACGCCGCCGGTCGATCGCGGCTCGATGGTCGCTGCGCAGCTCGCGGCGGCGACGGCCTCGGGCTCGCCGGTCCGACTGCTCCCGCTCGGAACGCTGACGGCGGGCAGGGCGGGGGAGCAGCTGGCGCACCTCGGCGAGCTCGCGCACGCCGGCGTGGCCGGCTTCAGCGACGACGGCTCGCCGCTGCAGGATCCCGCGCTGTTCCGGAATGCCCTCGCGTACGCGGCGATGCTTGGCCTGCCGGTCATCGATCACCCCGAGGACCTCCGGCTGACCGCGGGCGCCGAGGCCAACGAGGGCTTGATCGCCACGGTACTCGGGCTCCGAGGCTGGCCGGCTGCGGCCGAGGCCGAGGCGGTGGCGCGCGACATCGCCATCCTGGCGGCGGTGGTCCGCGACGACCCGGGCGCGCGATTGCACCTGACCCACCTGTCCACGAGCTCCGCGCTGGAGCACGTCCGGGCCGCGAAGGCGGCAGGGCTGCCGGTCACCTGCGACGTGACGCCCCACCACCTCGCCCTCACCGACGAGTGGCTCGCCGGCGCGCGGCGCTGGGCTTGGGAGGCGCTGGACGAGCTCGGCGAAGAGCGCGACCCGTGGCGAGACCGCGCCATCGTGGCCGGCCCTTACGACACCTCTCTTCGGGTCAATCCGCCGCTGCGCTCCGCCCTCGATGCGCGGGCCTGCCTGGATGCCCTCGTCGATGGGACCGCCGACGCTGTCGCC
>DATLDP010000114.1:0-5583 GCA_035525825.1 Candidatus Limnocylindria bacterium | reverse complement strand
CTCAGACCTTGCCGCGCGACTCCAGGAGCACGGCGGTCGTTTCCGCGGGCAGGGTCGAGATCGTCACCGAGAGCTTCGGCTGCGGGGTGGGCTCCCCGCCCATCTCGTGGAAGAACTTCGCGACCGCTTCCGCGCAATCTGCCTCGTCGGGGCAGACCGGCATGGCGATGACGAGCTTGGCGTCCAGCTGCGCTACCAGCGCGGCGGTCTTGGCGGCATTGAGCACGCCACCGACCGGCACGCACGCGATATCGACCGAGCCGATATCGCGGATCTCGTCCTCGGTCAGCAGCTGGCCGACGTCACCGAGGTGGATGGTGTGGAGGCCGTCCAGCTCGACGACGAACGCGGTGCCGTGGCGGCGGTCCTCGCCCTTCGACTCGTCGCGAGATGTCCGAACACCGGTCAGGAGGACGTCCTTGACCTCGTACTCGCCCGGACCATCGACCGAGAAGCTGTCATCCAGGCTGGTCGGGATCGCGGTGTGGCCGTCACGCGTGCGCTTACCCTTCGCCCTGGCGAGCGGCGCCTCATCCGGGTGGCTGTAGGTGGCGATGTCCGCCGTGATCCCCCGGCCCGTGGGCCCGACGATCGACTGATAGGCGTCCGCCACCACGACCGCATCCCGCCCACGAAGCCGCACGCACGTCTGCCCATACCAGGTGATCTCCATCGAGGAGATTCTCCCACACCACCCTCACCCGCCGATGCCTTCGTCGGGGAGGGGTGGGGACGGACCAATTCCCCGCCGAAGGCTCTTCAGTGGCCGCGTCCACTGGTGGACGGGTGGCGTGCGCCTGAGCGCGCGGCGATCCGGACGCGCGACAGGACCCGTCGCAGGGTGCCGCGGACAAAGAAAAGACCGGAGGCGCCTGCCCAATCGGCGCCCCCGGTCGGAGGGAGGGAGGATGGAACCCTCGAGGGGTTCGGTCCGCAATCCACACTAGGTCGGCGGTGTTCAGACCCAAGCCCGAAACCGATGAAGAAACCTAAACGCGACCATCGGCGGCGGGACGATGGAGCGAGCGCCGGGTAGGATCGCCGCTCCGATGCCGATCGCCCGCGCTCCGTGCCGCCTTCCCCTGCGCCTCGCCGCTGCCGTGCTCGGCGCGACGCTGGCGGCGACCGGCTGCGGCACCCAGGGGCCGACCACCGCACCTTCCGGTGCCACGCCGTCCGTCACGCCAGGCGGCACTGCGGGCCCCCCGACACCGGCCGCCTCGGGCCCGCCGGGATCGGGCGTCGACTCCAGCGCCGTCTACGCAAGCATTCGCGCGGACGTCATCGCGATCCGGGGCCTCCAGCCGTCGAAAGCGGTCGATCCGGTCACGATCGACGCGACCCAGCTCCGCTCCAACCTCGAAAGCGAGTTCGACACCGAGAACCCACCGGCCCAGCTCAAGGCGTCCGAGGACCTGCTGATCGCGCTCGGGCTCCTGCCCGCCGGCGCATCCCTGAAGCAGATCACCCTCGACTTCCAGGCGGGCCAGGTCGCGGGCTACTACTCGCCCGAGAAGGACGAGCTGTTCGTGGTCAGCCGCTCGGGGCAGCTCGGGGCCGCTGAGCTGGTGACGTATGCCCACGAGTTCACCCACCAGCTCCAGGACCAGCGCATCGACCTCGGCAAGCTCGGCATCGACGTCCCGGACCAGAGCGACCGGTCGCTCGCCCGTCTCGCCGTGGTCGAGGGCGACGCGGTCTCGGTCCAGACCGCGTGGATGCTCGCGAACCTTGATTCCGAGCAGCTCGGCGAGCTGCTCGCCTCGGCCCTCGACCCGAAGGCGCTGGCCGCGCTCCAGAATGCGCCGGCCTTCGTGCGCGAGACCGCCCTGTTCCCGTACCAGGATGGAGTTGCCTTCGTGACGCGGCTGAAGGGGAGCGCCGACTACGCCGCGATCGACGCCGTCTACGCCGCGCCGCCCGACTCGACCGAGCAGATCCTGCACCCGGAGAAGTATCTCGCGCGGGAGCAGCCGATCCAGGTCTCGCTGCCGGCAAACCTCGCCAGCGTCGCCGGTGCGGGTTGGAGCGAGGCCGGCCGGGACACGCTCGGAGAGCTCATCCTCCGGATCTGGCTGACCGCGGGTGGCGTTCCCGCAGCGCAGGCGAAGATCGCGACCGCGGGCTGGGGCGGCGATCGAGTTGCCCTCCTCCGCGGGCCGGGCGGAGCGACGGGGCTGGGGATCCAGACCACCTGGGACACGGCTACCGACGCGGACGAGTTCGCGGCCGCCGCGACGACCGCGTTCGCGGCGCTGGCGCTGGCCGGCTCGGTGCAGCACGCCGCTGGCTCCTCCACGGTCTCGATCGCGATCGGGCCGACCTCGGCCCAGCTGCTCGCCGCCCTCGGCGACTGACCCCGGCGGAGGACCGGCCTACATCGCCTCGGGGGCGGAGACGCCGAGCAGCGCCAGCGCGTTTGCGAGCGAGATCCGGGTCGCATCGACGAGGGCCAGGCGCTTCGCCGAGCGCTCGGGCTCGGCGCTGTCCACGACGCGAGCGTCCCGATAGAAGGCGTGGAAGGCCGTGGCGAGCTCCGTGGCGTGGGTGGTCACGCCCTGGGTCTCCTGCGCCGCGGCCGCGTCCTCGACGACCTCGGGCAGCCGAGCGACGACCCTCGCCAGCGTGCCCTCCTCAGGTCCCGCCAGCAGCCCGTCGACGGACGGAGCCGGCGCGAGACCAACCCCCGCCGCCTTCCGGAGGATCGAGGCGATTCGCGCGTGCGCGTACTGCACGTAGTAGACCGGGTTGTCGCTGGACTGCTTCTTCGCCAGCTCGATGTCGACATCCATGTTCACGTTGGCGCCCCGGGACGCGAAATACCAACGGGCCGCATCGACGCCCAGCTCGGCGAGCAGGTCGTCGAGGGTGATGAACGTGCCGGCCCGCTTCGACATGGAGAGCTCCTTGCCGCCCTCGGTGAAGTGGACCCAGCCGGTGAGGAGCATCTCGACCTTCGACTTGTCGAAGCCCATCGCCTCGGCGGCGTTGCGAACCCTCGCCACGGTCCCGTGATGGTCCGCCCCCCAGATGTAGATGAGGTGGTCGAACCCGCGGCTGAACTTCTCGATGACGTAGCCGATGTCCGCGGCGAAGTACGTCCGCTCGCCGCCGGACTTGACGAGGACGCGGTCCTTGTCGTCGCCGAAGGCGGTCGAGCGGAACCACAGGGCCCCGTCCTGCTCGTAGAGATGGGCGCCCGCGCGAAGCCGGTCCAGCGCCTGGTCCACCCAGCCGTCGTCGTGGAGGCTGGCCTCCGTGGTCCACACGTCGAACCGCACGCCGAGCGAGGCGAGCGAGGCTTCGATGCCCCCACGGATCCGGCCCGACGCCCAGCGGCCCGCCGCCCAGGCGCGCGCGTCTGCGTCGCCGATCGCGGCGACCTCCTCGGGCAGGTGGGGAGCGAGCTCCACCACGTACTCGCCGCGGTAGCCGTCCTCCGGGAGCTCCGTCCCGTCACGGATCGCGAGGATGGAGGCGCCCAGGTTCCTGACCTGCGCTCCGGAGTCATTGAAGTAGTACTCGCGCGTCACCCGCTGGCCGCCCGCCTCGAGCACGCGCGCGAGCAGGTCGCCCACGAATGCCCCGCGGGCGTTGCCCACGTGGAGCGGCCCCGTCGGGTTGGCCGAGACGAACTCGACGTTCACGTGCCGCGAGGGACCGGCGGCGGGCGCGGCGCGACCCCAGTCCCCGGGATCCTGCCGGATCCGATCGATGACCCGCTCGAGCGACCCATCGCTGAACCTGAGGTTGAGGAAACCCGGCCCCGCGACCTCGGCGGAG
Organism: Candidatus Limnocylindria bacterium; assembly: GCA_035525825.1. Taxonomy (GTDB): domain Bacteria; phylum Chloroflexota; class Limnocylindria; order Limnocylindrales; family CSP1-4; genus UBA5189. Next base: position 1,800 of record DATLDP010000114.1, on the reverse strand, counting down.
GCAATCGGCCCGGCGGGAGTGGCGGCGCTCGCCTCCGAGATCGCCGAGGCAAGGATCGCGGCGATCGCGGGCGGGCCCATCCGGAGTGGCTTCGCGAGCCGCAGCGCGATATTCGAGGCCAGGTCGCCGTGCTCAGGGTTGGCGGGCCGGCTCACCTCGACCGCGACGTCGCGCGCCTCGGGTGCGTCCGGGAGCTGGCCGGTGGCGATCGACCGGGCGAGGGCGCTTCGCACGACCTCGCGCGCCCCCGCGCGAAGCGTCACGTTCTCGGCACCGGACTCGGTCGTGGTCATGCGGGCATGGTACTGACCGACAGGTCCACGTCCCGCTGGGTTCCTGCGACGGGCGCCGGTTGCATACCCCGGACCGGACCTCCGTCATCACCCGGTGCAGCGGAGCAATGAGTGAAGTTCGACACAACGCACCGATTTCGATGTCGGAGTGGTCAGGTCTTGTAGCAAAACCGACACTCTGCACGTGTGAGGAAGTACTAGACGACCGCATGACCTTCATGCACACTACGCTCCCGATTGGCCCCCGTAGGGCCTCGGGACTCTGGCAGGGGAGCCAACGTTGGTACCCCATACCTGAGGGGACTCATCAGGTCCGGTCCACAGTTTGGGATAGCGGAGGGACACGTCGAATCATGAAGCGCAACAAGATCTGGGCCATCCTCGGTGCAGCCGTCCTGACGGTCGGCGTTGCGGGGATCGCCTTCGCGAACACGCTGTCGGTCGACAAGCCGAACATGGCCGGCTCGACCCTGGGCGACCTCGTCGCCGACCAGGGCGTCGTCGAGGACTGCTCGGACTTCGTCGACGGCCTTGAAGTCGGCGAGGGCGAGGTTGGCATCCACTTCATCCTCACGACCCCGGAGGCCGAGAGCGGCAACATCTCCGGCAGCGTCGACGGCACCCCGTTCGGGCCCGTCGCGAACACCGTCCACGGTGGCGGCAACGGCGCCATGCACTTCTACGTCGTCGTCGCTGGCGATGCGGACAGCGTCATTGACGACGCCACGACCGACATCAACGGCGGCATCCTGACGATCAGCCACGTCTGCTTCGGCGCCCCGGAGGCGACTCCGACGTTCGAGCAGAGCGAGGAAGGCGAGACGGACGCTCCGTCAGTGCCCGTCACGGACGCCCCTTCGTTCGAGCAGAGCCAGGAAGGCGACACCGACGCGCCGTCCGAGCCGTCGACTGACGCGCTTGGCACGAACGGCACCTCGGCCCCGGCCGACGGCGCTTGGCTGCTCGTGGTCGCGCTCGGCGTGCTCCTTGCGAGCATCGTCGTCCTGACCCCCGCGCGGGCCAAGGGCAAGCGCTAAGGGAGCAGTCCCGAACAGGGACCTGACCTCAGGCACGAGGGCCCCGGGCAACCGGGGCCCTCGTTCCATTCCCGCCCAGGTTCGGCCGCGGTCTCCCGCCCACGGGTGACCGCGGCCGTTCCATGTCCCGCTGAGCGATCCGACCCCTGCGCATCTGCGACGGGCGGATGCTGTGGATCGGGCCCGCGGCATCGCAGCGGCGCGAGTGACCCTATCCAACACGAACGCGGCGCAACAGCAGGGCCCGCTGCTTTGGTAAGGAAAGGCCCCCGCTCGTGCGAGGGCCTTTCCTGTTGCCGGAGGGGGACGAAACCCGACCCGACGGGTCAGTCGCCCCTGTTGGTGTTCCTCGGACCGCCCGCGGGCTTGTCCGGCCTGTCCGGCTTGTCCGCCGGCTTGCCGCCGCCGGTGCCGCCGGTGCCGCCCTTCTCCTTGATCCTGACGATCGCCTTCTGGCTGACGTCGAGGGC
>DATLDP010000102.1:0-2184 GCA_035525825.1 Candidatus Limnocylindria bacterium | reverse complement strand
AGGTGGTTGCGCGGGGCGCGCGGCCGGTCCGCGAGGCGACAACGGAGGAGAGCGCGATGGGCGACCGACTGGCCCGCAAGGTGACGATCGTGACCGGCGCCGGATCCGGGATCGGCCGAGCGACCGCGATCCGGTTCGCGGAAGAGGGCGCCCGGGTGACATGTGTGGACATCGATGCCGACGCCGTCCGCGACGTCGCCGCCGGGATCGGCGAAACGGCCTTCGCCGTTGCCGGTGACGTATCCGACCCGCGCCAGGTCCAGGCCTGGACCGACGCGACGGTCGAGCGCTGGGGCGGTCTCCACGCGGTCTTCAACAACGCCGGCATCAACATCCCGGGGATCTTCCACGAGGTCACCGACGAGGTCGTCGACCGGACGCTCGCCGTCAACGTCAAGGGCTGCATCCACGGCTGCCGGGCGGCGATCCCGCACATGCTCCGGGGCGGCGGCGGCTCTCTGATCAACACCAGCTCGGTCAACGGGCTCGTCGCCGAGCCGTTCCTGACGATCTACGCGACCTCCAAGGGTGCGATCGTGATGCTCAGCAAGGGGATCGCCCTCGATTACGCCAAGCAGGGCATCCGCTGCAACGCGATCGCGCCGGGCTGGGTCGACACGCCCATCAACCACGCCCATGCGGAGATGCTCGGCGGCCTGAGCGAGGTGTATGCGACGATCGATTCGTTCCAGCCGATCGGGCGGCCGGGCGAGCCGCGCGAGATCGCGAACGTCGCGCTTTTCCTGGCGTCGGACGAGTCGTCGTTCGTCACCGGCAGCGTCATCGTCGCCGACGGCGGGATGACCGCGAAGTAGAACCGTCACCGACCAGCGCAGCGGCCGCCGAGCGGCCTGGAGGGTTCCCATGAGCACGGCGACCCACGGCGACCACGGCTCCGCGGCTGGCGATCACCCGCGGCTCGCGGAGCTGAAGGCGATGGTCCGCGACGGGCGGATCGACACGCTCGTCGTGGCCATCACGGACATGCAGGGACGGCTGATGGGCAAGCGCGTCCAGGCCCAGGCGTTCCTCGACGGCGTCATCGATCACGGCGCGCACTTCTGCACGTATCTCCTGGGCACCGACATGGAGATGAACACGCCCGAGGGGTTCGCCCTGATGAACTGGGAGACCGGCTATGGCGACTGGATCGCCGAGCCGGTCTGGGACACGCTCCGGGTCCTGCCCTGGCTCGAGAAGACCGCCATGGTCCTGTCCGACACGTACACCGATGAAGGGCACGAGGAGATCGCGGTCTCGCCCCGGACGATCCTCAAGCGCCAGGTCGCGCGGGCCGCCGACCACGGCCTCACGATCAAGGCCGGCTCCGAGTTCGAGTACTACGTCCTCAAGGAGTCATGGGAGGAGTCGGCGAAGCTCGGCTGGGGGATCCCTCAACGGTTCGGCTACTACAACGAGGACTACCACCTCCTCCAGGCGACCAAGGCCGAGCCGCTCCACCGGCTCCTGCGCAACCAGATGACCGAGGCCCGCGTCCCGATCGAGTTCAGCAAGGGTGAGGCCGCGCCGGGCCAGCACGAGGTCAACATCCGCTACGACCACGTCCTCGAGTCGGCCGACCGGAGCGTGATCTTCAAGCACGGGGCGAAGGAGATCGCGTACCTCAACGGCTGGGGAATCACGTTCATGTCCAAGCCCGACCACACCTGGACGGGGTCGTCGGGCCACCTCCACATGAGCATCTGGAACGAGGACGGGAGCGAGCCGCGGACGCACGATGCGGCGTCGAAGCGGCCGTACGGCATGTCCGACGTCTTCGCCCGGTTCGTTGCGGGGATGATGGCCTTCAGCCGAGAGCTGGCGATCTTCATCGCCCCGAACATCAACTCGTACAAGCGCTACGCGTCGCTCTCGTGGGCACCGGTGAACATCGTCTGGGGCCGCGACAACCGGACGACGGGCTTCCGCCTCGTCGGAAACGGGCCGGGCCTGCACGTCGAGAACCGCTTCCCCGGCGGCGACATGAATGCCTACCTGACCTACGCAGCGATGATCGGCGCCGGCCTGTACGGGATCGACCATGAGCTCGAGCCGCCCGCCGAGTTCAAGGGCAACGGCTACATCGCGAAGGACGTTCCGCGGATGCCGCGGGCGCTCTACGAGGGGATCGCCGCGCTCGAGTCGAGCGAGGCGGCCGTCGAGATCTTCGGCCAGGACGTCGTG
>DATLDP010000097.1:0-24528 GCA_035525825.1 Candidatus Limnocylindria bacterium | reverse complement strand
GCCGAAGGCCGAGATCCGGTTCGCGGCGCTCCCGACGACGACGGCTGCGGCGACTGCACTGGCCGCCGCGTCGATCGCGAAGATGTTCCCGCTGCAGTAGTCGGCGAAGAGGTACGTCCCGCGCAGGAACGGGAAGTCGCTGCCGCGGTACACGTAGCCCCCGATCACCGTGCAGCCCAGGTCGCGGCCGTAGTCGGTGACCGGCAGTGTCAGTCCTTCGGTCGCGCAGGTGTCCGCGCCGTAGCAGTGGCGGCCCTCCATCACGTTCCAGCCGAAGTTCAGACCGCCGACGCCCCCACGGGCGACGTCGACTTCCTCGTACAGGCTCTGCCCGACGTCGCCGATCCAGAGATCGCCGGTGTCGCGGTCGAACGACATCCGCCACGGGTTTCGCAGGCCGTAGTGCCAGATCTCGTCGAGGCCGTCGGCCGCTGCAAAGGGGTTGTCCGATGGAATCCCGTAGGCGCCCTCGCCCGCCTCGCCATCGATGTCGATTCGAAGGATCTTCCCCAGCAGCGTGTCGAGGCGCTGGCCGTTGCCCTGGGGATCGCCGCCGCTCCCACCGTCCCCAAACGACAGGTAAAGCTTGCCGTCCGGGCCGAAGACCACGCCGCCGCCGTTGTGGTTGGAGTACGGCTGATCCAGGAAGAGGAGCTGGCGATGGCTCGCAAGGTCCAGCCGGTTGGGGTTGCCCGGATCCAGCGCGAGGCTCGCCACGACCGAGTCGCCCGCGCTGTCCGTGTAGTTGGCGAAGACGCGCGGGTCCGTCGGGAACGTCGGGTGCACCGCGAGCCCGAGCAGGCCCTGCTCGCCGCCGCCCCGGGTTCGCGGTCCGAGATCGACCAGCGGCTCCTCCAGGACGGTCCCGTCCGCCTCCACGACCCAGACCTGGCCCGCCTGGACCGCAACGAAGAGTCGCCCGGTGCCGTCGTCCGGCGCGGTGATCGCCAGCGGCCCGCCGCTCACGGTGGCGAATGGCTCGAGGGTGATCGCGACGTGGTCCGGGTTGCCGGGGGCGGCGGTCGCGCCGGGCGTCGCCGCGGGACCGCCTGTCCCGGGAGTCGCACTCGCGGTCGCGGGCGACGTCAAGCTGACAGTCCCAACTGGCGACGGCGTTGACGTGCGAATCGCGGAGCACGCCCCCAGCGCCAGCACGGCGACCACGGCGGCGAGGACCGGGCGCGTGGGTGATGGCATCGATCGACTGTACGCGACACGCCCTCGTCCGGTTCCAGGAGCCTCGAATCGGGCGGTTTCCGGTGCTAGGCTCCCGAGCTCATGGACGTCTTCGAGCTCGACGCGATCCTCGGTGAGCACGCCGCCTCCGGCCGCCCCTACCACGAGTTCGTCCGGACCCACGACCTCTCCGTGGGGATCTACGTGCTTCCGGCAGGTGGCGAGGACACCCAGACGCCCCACACCGAGGACGAGATCTACTACGTCGTCTCGGGCCGCTCCCGGGTCCGGGTCGGAGATCGGGACCACGAGGTCCAGGCCGGCTCCATCGTCTTCGTCGGGGCGGACGTCGAGCACCGCTTCCACGACATCGAGGAGCAGCTCGTGCTCCTGGTGGCGTTCGGCCCGGCGGAGTACACCCACCGCGTCGATCACCAGAAGGGCCAGCCCCACGGAGCCGCCGCGAGCTGACCTCGGGCTTCCACGGGCGATCCCGGCGCTCGTGAGCGGCGGCCAGGGCCAGTTCCGATCGAGCGGCTGGAAATGCTCCACCCATGAGCAAAATCGAGCCTCTTGGTGCCGATGGCGTCGCCCGACCGTCGGCACGGGTATCCAGCCATACCCCGACATGCGCACTGCCGCATACGAACGGCTGATGCCGTTGGATTTGGGTGGGATCGGGCCTCAACGCGCCGCCTTCGTGCCCTCACAGGCCAGGTTTTGCTCACCTGGTGAGCATCCGGGTTGCTACGGGTGCCGCGCGCACCAATCTCTTCCCTGAACCTCGTTCAACCCGTGCGGGCGAGGAGCTCCATGGCGAGCTCCGCGGCGCGGCCCACGGGATCGTGGCGGAAGAAGACGTAGACGTCGTCGCCCGCTTCGAGGAAGGGCTGAATGCGGGCGGCCCAGGCATCCAGCTGCGCTGGCGTGTAGTCGTGCCGCCGCAGTCGCAGGTACAGGAACGGCCCGGTGCGGCGGATGAACGGGGGATCGTCGTCGGGCAGGTCGCCGGTGCCGGCGGCGCCCTCGTCGCCCTCGGGTGGTAGCTCGGTGGTGCAGAGCACGGCACCCGCCCCGCGGAGCGCCTCGAACGTCTCGTCGACGTGCCAGCTGGGATCCTGGAACTCCATCACCAGCGGAATGGCTCGAGGCCACGCCGCGAGGAGGGCCTGCAGGCGCGCGTCCCCGACGGCTGGGTCGCCGCCCACCCACGGCCCATCGCGGCGGACCTCCGCCGGCACCCGGTACAGGACCGCCCCGAGCCGGTCGCCGAACTCGCCGAGCGGCTCGGTCAGCCACGCGACCGTGTCGTCGGGCGAGCCGAAGAGGCCCCGGATCGCCGACGCGCGCTGGGCCTTCGCGGCGAACCGGAAGTCGGCTGGGACGGCGCCGATCCAGCCACGGATCGCCGACGCCGTGGGGCGGCGACGGAACGTCGCGTTCAGCTCAACTGCGAGAAGTTGCTGCGCGTAGGCCGCGAGCATGCCCGCGGCGCGGGTGCCGGGCGGGTAGAAGCGCGGCGTCCAGCCGGCGTATGAGAAGCCGGAGGTGCCTGCCAGGAGGCGGCCGGTCATCGGCAGGCCCCCGGGCGCGATTCGCCTCGGAGCGTCAGGCGCGGCCGCGCGAGCTGCAGGCCCGGTCGGCCACGCCCTGCATCGTCCGCTCGACGACCTCCAGCTCGGACGAATCGATCGCGGAGAGGAAGTAGTCCGCGATGCCCCGGAGATGGGTCGGCGCGGCGGTCCGGAGGCGGTTGACCCCGGTCTCGGTGAGGGCCGCCTCGGCGCCGCGAAGGTCGCTGGAGCAGGTCACCCGGGCCACGAACCCATCGGCGACGAGCCGGTCGATGAGCCTGGTCGCGCCGCTCTTCGAGAGCGACAGCGAGTCGGCGAGGCGACCCATCCGCATCCGGCGATCCGGCGCCTCGGCGAGGAACAGGAGGGCGACGTACTCCTGGAGGGAGAGTCCGTGCTCCGTGCGGAGGTCCTCGTCGAGCCGGCGCGAGACCTGGGCCTGGGCGCGGACGAACGCGCGCCATGGCGCGAGTCGCGCGTCGCGGGGCGTGAGCGGGGCGACGGCGCCGGGCTGCCCGGTTGAAGCCGGGGCGCTCGAATCCGTGGTCGCGGGGGTGGTCGAGGTTGGCACGGTCCGGAAATCGTACGGCCGTTGTCGTTGCGTGGTCAACGACGATCCGTCCGGCCGCTCCCAACCCGCTAGCATCCCGACGACATGACCACCTTCGACGTCGCCGCGATCCGCAGCCAGTTCCCCGCCCTCGACGTCACCCACGAGGGCCGGCCATTCGTGTACTTCGATGGCCCCGGCGGGACCCAGGTGCCAACCTCGGTCATCGAGGCCGTCAGCCGGTACTACCGCGAATCGAACGCCAACCACGGCGGCGCCTTCCTGACCTCGGAGCGATCCGACGCGATCTCCGATGAGGCCCACGCTGCCGTCGCGGACCTGCTCGGCGTCGACCCGGACGAGATCACGCTCGGGCCGAACATGACGACGCTGACGTTCCACCTCTCGCGCTCGATCGCGGCCTCGATGCGAGCGGGCGACGAGATCGTGGTCAGCGGCCTTGACCATCACGCCAACGTCGATCCGTGGATCGCCGCGGCCCGGGACAACGAGGTCATCGTCCGGACCTGGGAGCCGGACCTGTCCGACTGCACCCTCCGCCTCGAGGCGCTGGACGCGCTGCTCAACGAGCGCACCAGGCTCGTCGCGGTCGGTTGGGCCTCGAATGCGGTCGGAACGATCAACCCGATCGCCGAGATCGCGAAGCGGGTCCACGCTGCCGGCGCGTGGCTCTACGTCGATGCGGTCCATGCGGCCCCGCACCTGCCGCTGGATGCCCGGGGCGTGGACGCGGACTTCGTCGCCTGCTCCGTCTACAAGTTCTTCGGTCCGCACCAGGGCGCGGTCTACGGCCGGCGCGAGATCCTGGAAGGGCTGCCGGAGTACAAGCTCCGCCCGGCGGACCACAAGTTCGAGACGGGCACCCAGAGCTTCGAGAGCCAGGCCGGCACGATCGCGGCGATCGAGTACCTCGCGGATCTCGGCTCGCGCTACGGCGGCGCGCCGGAGGGTGCGTCCCGGCGCGATCGCGTGGGCGCCGGGATGCGCGCGATTCGCGCCTACGAGCTGGACCTCTACCGCCATCTCGCGTCGCAGCTGGCGACCATCGAGGGTGTCTCGATCGTGGGGCTGACCTCGGACGCGGACATGGCGCGTCGGACGCCGACCGCCGCGATCACGATCGAGGGGGTCACGCCTCGAGATGCGGCCGAGCAGCTCGGCCGGCAGGGGATCGCCGTCTGGGATGGCGACTTCTACGCGACCGGGCTGATCGAGCGGCTCGGTCTCGCTCCCTCCGGCGTCGTCCGGATCGGGCTGACCCACTACAACACGACGGAGGAGGTCGACCGGCTGATCGAGGCGCTGCGCGGGATCGCGGCGCCCGCCCGCTGATGGGGCCGGTCGGCATGGCAGCGACGGCATCCGCGACGCCCGGGACCCGGCGGTTCGGCGGGCAGTCGATGACCGCGCCGCTGCGGGAGGCGCTGCTCAAGTCGCCCGGGCCCGCGTTCGGCAAGGCCTTCGAGAATCCCGCCCACGGTTTCCTGCACGCCTGCGACTACGACGTCGCGTGCCGGGAGCACGCCGCCTTCGCGGACCTGCTGACGAAGCTCGGGACGAACGTCAACCTGCTCGAGGCGGAGATCGAGAGCCCCGACCTGCTCTACACGTTCGATCCGTTGCTGGTCACCGATCGCGGCGCGATCCCGCTTCGGCCCGGCAAGCCGAATCGCCGGCCGGAGCCGGCGGTGATCGAGGCGTGGACCGCGGCGCACGGCATTCCCACGGTCGGCACGATCGAGGCGCCGGGCACGATCGAGGGTGGCGACACCTTCTGGCTCCGGCCGGACCTCTTCTGCATCGGGCGGACGCTCCGGACCAACCAGTCCGGGGCGGACCAGCTCGCAGCGCTCGTGGGCGGCGACGTGCGGATCTTCGACGTCCCCTACTGGAAGGGCGACGCGGAGCTCGTCCATCTCATGTCCGTCATCAGCCCGATCGCGGACGACATCGCCGTCGTGTACCTGCCGCTCATGCCGGTGGGGCTGTGGCAGCTCCTGCAGGACCTTCGCTACCGGTTGGTCGAAGTGCCGGACGAGGAGTACCCGACGCTGGGCTGCAACGTGCTGGCGGTGCGACCCGGGGTCGTCGTGGCCGCGGAGGGGAATCCCGTGACCGCTGCGGGGATGGCCGCGCTGGGCGTCGAGGTCCACACCTACGCGGCGACCGAGATCGGGATCAACGGCTCGGGCGGCCCGACGTGCATGACCCGGCCGATCCTCCGCGGGTGAGCGCCGGCGCCAGCCTGCTCGAGCTCGAACGACGGGCGGCCGATGCGGTCGACGGCACGTGGGCCGCCGAGGCGCTCTCGCGACTCGTCCGGACCCCGAGCATCACGGGCGACGAGGGCGCGGTCCAGGACCTCGTCGCGGAGCTGTTCGCCGACGTGGGGCTGCGGGTCGAGCGAATCGAGGTCGACCCGGCCGACGCGCGCCGCGATCCGGATTGGCCCGGCCAGGAGATGCCGCGCCACCGGCTGCCGATCGTGCTCGGGCGGCTGGGTCGCGGCGGCGCGCGCCGCGTGGTGCTGGTCGGTCACGTGGACGTCGTTCCCGAGGGCGACCCGGCGACATGGACGAAGGACCCGTGGGGCGCCGAGCGGGTGGGGGAGCGGCTGTACGGCCGCGGCGCGGTCGACATGAAGGGCGGGGTCGCGTCGATCCTCGCCGCCGTCCGGGCGCTGGGAGCGGCGAATCTCGCCGACGAGCTCGGAGGCGAGATCCTCGTCGCCAGCGTGCCCTCGGAGGAGGACGGCGGGCAGGGCATGCTCGCGGCGATCCGCGCCGGCGTGACCGGCGACGTGGCCATCATCACCGAGCCGACGGACCTCGAGGTCGTGATCGCCCATGCGGGCGCCATCACGTTCAAGCTCACGGTCCCGGGCCGCGCCGCGCATGCCTCGGTGCGCAGGGAGGGCGTGTCCGCGCTCGTGAACCTCCAGACCCTCATCGCGGCGCTCGAGCGCGACGAGGCCGAGCGGAACGAGGCCGAGACCGAGCCGCTCATGACCGCCCACGGCCTGCCCTACGCCACGATCATCGGCGCGGTCCACGGCGGGGTCTGGCCGTCGTCGGTGATCGACAAGCTCGAGGTGGAGGGCCGCTACGGGGTCAAGCTCGGCCAGACCTGGCGCGACGCGGAGCGGGACCTCCTCCGCTGCATCGACGATGCCAACGAGTCCGATCCGTTCCTCCGCGACCATCCCGCGACCGTGGAGCTCACGGGCGGGAAGTTCTCGTCATCGCGCATCCCCGCGGATCACCCGTTGCCGGTCGGCCTCGCGGACGTCGCGGAGGCAAGGCTCGGCCACCGCCCGCCGCTGACCGGCGAGCCGTACGGCGCCGACATGCGCCTCCTCGTGAACGAGGGCAACACCCCGACGGTGATCTTCGGGCCGGGGGACAAGCGCGTCGCCCACTCCGCGGACGAGTGGGTCTCGGTGGAGGATGTCGCGACGTGCGCCCGGGTCCTCGCCGCGTGGCTGGTCCGGGAGCTGGTCGCTCCCTAGCCGCTTCGCCCCTAGGCAGCGGTCGCCCCCATGGCGCGCCGCTGGTTGAGCAGCAACCAGACCGGGGCGAGCACCAGCGCGACGCCGATGAGGCCCAGCGTCGAGAAGCCGGCCGCCGCAACGACTACCCCGGATCCCAGGCTCGCGACGGCCGAGGTGGTCCAGATCACGGCATCGGCGACGCCCTGGACCCGCGCGCGCTCGCGCGGCTCGACCCCGCCGGACAGCATCGCGCTCCCCGCCACGAACCCGAGGTTCCAGCCCCAGCCGAGCAGGAAGAGGGCAACGAAGAGCAGGTCGTCCCGGTCGGGTGGCGCGAGCCCCGCCAGCGCCGAGGCGACGGCGAGCACGGCCGTGCCCAGGAAGATCGTCCGGAACGTGCCGACCCGCTGGGCGATCCAGCCGGACACCGGCGCCAGGGCGAACATCCCGAAGACGTGGCCGCCGATGACCACCCCCACGATCCCCAGCCCGTGGTTGTGGGCGGTCAGGTGGAGGGGCGTCATTGTCATGATCAGGACCATCGTTGCCTGCCCGGCGATGAGGGCGGCGACCGCGGCGAGGACGGCGGGCCGCAGGAGGATCTCGCGGACGGGGATGCGCGGCGCGTCCGTGGGGGCGTGGATCGTGGATTCGTGGGCCAGCGCGAACGGATCCGGCCGGAGCATCACGAACGTCAGGATCGCTGCCGCGCTGACGAACAGGATCGGGACGAGGTACGGGCCGGCGAGCACCGGGAGGCCGAGCGCCGGCGCGATCGAGCCGGCGAGCGATACCAGCTGCGGCCCGACGAGCCCACCGACGGTCGAGCCCCAGACCACGAACCCGATGGCCACCGCCCTCTTCGCTGGAGCGACGAGGTCCGCCGCCGCGTAGCGCGAGAGGTTGTTGGCGGAGTTCCCGAAGCCGATGACGAACGTCCCGAGAATCAGCAGCGGGAACGACCGGTTGACCACCGCGACGGTCGCGACGATCGCGCCCAGGACGCCCGCCACGTAGCCGGCGGTGAGGCCGGCCCGGCGTCCCCGGCGGCCCATGAGCCACGACAGCGCGATCGCACCCATTGCCGCCCCGAAAACCACGGCCGCGCCCGGCGCGCCGGATAGCGTGGCGTTGCCCAAGAGGTCCTGGCCCACGATCGAGGCCACCGTCGCGGCCGCGAGGTGCCCCGTGCTCCCAAGGGCGACGCTCAGCGACAGGATCCAGCGGGTTCGCATCCGCACGCCATCGAGCGCGGCCGGGTCCATGGTGGTGGCCTCGTGGGCCATGAGGGACATGCGGCGCAGCATAGGAGCGCCGCGGGCGCGGAAGCGGCGCCGGGTCTCAGCCGAACAGGGCGGTGAGCGCCTCGTCGAAGGCCGCGGTGTGCCGATCGACGTCAGCCTCGGTCGTGGCGGGGGACATGAGGGCCATGTTGTGGAAGGGCGTCATCAGGACGCCGCGGTTCATGACCCAGAGATGCAGCAGCCGCTCGAGCTCAGGGTCGGCATGTGCGACCTGGTCAGCGCCGTCGCGCGGCGGCTCGGGCATGAAGTGGTACTCGGCTCGGGCACCGAGGCGGGTCACGCTCCAGGGTGCGCCGTGGGCCGCGATGGACTCGACCGCGCCTCGCTCCCAGCGTTGCGCGAGGGGCAGCATCCGTGCGAAGGCAGCCTCGGTGAGGACCGCGCCGAGCGTCGCGCGGGCGGCCGCCATCGAGAGCGCGTACCCGGCCAGGGTGCCGCCGATCCCGCCGACGTCCGCGTCCTCGTATGGCACGGCGGCACGCACCCGGTCGGCGATCTCTGCGGTCATGCCGTACGTGGCGACGGGGATGCCGCCGCCGATCGTCTTGCCGATCACGAGCATGTCCGGCTCGTAGCCGCCGAGGCCGGTCATCCCACCGGGCCCGGCGCAGATCGTGTGGGTCTCGTCGTGGATCAGGATCGTGCCGTGGCGGCGGGTGATGTCGCGGACACCCTCGAGGTACCCGGGATCCGGCAGCACGATCCCGACGTTCGTCAGGGCCGGCTCGATGAGGAGCGCCGCGACCTGGCGGTCCGCGAGGGCGTGGTCGAGCGCGTCGAGGTCGTTGAACGGCACGACCCGCGTCGTGGCCGCGGGATCGACCTGCGGCCCGAGGTTGCCGCGCCGGGCGACGACCCGGCGATTCTCGAACGGATCCTCCGGCGAGCCATCGAGGACCGCGAACGTCTCGTCGACCGAGCCGTGGTAGCAGTGCTCGTGGACGGCCACGAACGGCCGGTCCGTGATCGCGCGGGCCAGGCGGAGGGAGAAGCGATTCGCGTCCGTGGCGGTGAGGGTGAACTGCCACGACGGCAGCCCGAAGCGGCGCGTCAACTCCTCGCCGACCCACGCCGCGTCCTCCGTCGGCAGCATCGTGGTGATGCCGCGCCGCAGCTGCCGCTCAACCGCGGCGATGACCAGGGCGGGCCCGTGGCCGGCCATGGCCCCGGTGTCACCGAGGCACAGGTCGACGTAGTCGTGCCCATCCGCGCAGGTGGCGTGGGCACCCGCGGCTGACTCGAGGAAGAGGGGGAATGGCCCGGCCCACTTGATCATCCAGTTCATCGGGACGCCGTCCAGGAGGCTGGCGCCGGCCCGCTCGTGCAGCGAGCGGGTCCTGGGATGGCGGGCCGCGAAGGCCGCCAGCTCGGAATCGAGCAGGCGGCGGACGATTGCCGGATCGACGCCCGTGGGCGATGGCGGTCCGGAGGGATCCGCGCCGGTCGGTGCAGCCGAGCCGGCGAGTCGCGTGCTGCTCACGGCCGTCAGTTTGACGGCCGCAGGGTCAGCCGGTGCGGTGGCTCAGTCGAGGCGACGCGTCGAGCTGCAGACGGGGCAGATGGCCAGGCCACGCTCCGGGAACAGCTCGAGGAAGCTCGGGCAGCCGTTGGTCTGGCAGTAGATGCGACTGGTGGTGGTCATCGACCGGCGCCGCATTCGCCGAATCGAGGCGGATCGTCCGACGACGGACGAATGGTAGGTACGCGTAAGCATGTGGTTCTCTGGTTCCTCTTGGCCGCGGCTTCGGGGCGATATGTGCCCTGGCCTGCGGTCCTGGTGCCTGTCGTGGTTTGGGCGATCAGGCGATGTGCTGGTGCCTATCTGGACGCGGGAGCGAGTCGGGCCGGTTCCTTGACACGGTCGATGCTCAGACCTGCTGTCCCATCTCGGCGTTCAACTTGACGCGTGTGACAATGAGGGCAAGTCCCGCGGCTGTCAACTGTCGGCCGATCCGGATGCGCCGCCAATCGCCCGTTCGCCGCCCATCCGCCGCCGAAGGTCATCGGCTCCGCACCCGGAGATTCAGGACTCGCAATCGAGCCTCAACCGGGGTGAGGTTGCAGGTTTCTCGCGGTCTTGCGAGATTCCACCCGGCAGAACCGAGCGAACCCCGGGTGCGACCTGTCGGCGCGCCCACCGCGCCAGGCCCATCCCAGGGGCCGCACAACATCGATGTGGAGGCATGACGACCTTGTTCTCTCGACGTCTTCGAGGAGCGTTCTCGATCGCCCTGGTCCTCTCGGCGCTTGCGCCGGCGACGATCGCCCAGGCCGCCGCGGGCCTCTCGCTCACGACGCCCTATCCGTCGGTGGTCGTCAGCCCCGGCACGTCGGTGAGCTTCGACCTGGCGGTTGACGCCAACGATCCGAATCGGGTCGACCTGACCCTGACCGGGGTGCCGGCCAGCTGGACCGCCGAGCTCCACGGCGGCGGCTTCGTGGTCGGCGCGGTGCAGACGGGCGGCGGCGACCCGACGGCCGTCCGCCTCGACGTCGACGTCCCGACCGACGCGACCGGGACCACGAGCATCACCGTTACGGCCAGCAGCACCGGGACGACCGTGACGCTGCCCCTGGAGATCAAGGTCCAGCCGAACGCCGGCGGCGAGGTCACGGTGGAGCCGGACTACACCGCCCTCCGTGGCGCCGCCGACCAGACCTTCACCTTCAACCTCAACGTCTCCAACGAGAAGGACGAGGACCTCACCTACACCGCGGTCGGGCAGGGCCCAGTCGGGTGGGACGTGGAGGTCAAGCTCACCGGCCAAGCCCAGGCCGTCAGCGGCACGGTCAAGGCGAACGGTACCTCCGGCGCGACGGTCACCGTCACGCCCGCGGATAACGCGGATGCCGGGACGTACCCGGTGCAGGTCTCCACGACGGTCGGCGGACAGCAGTTCCCGATCGACCTCTCGGTCGAGATCACCGGCAGCTACGCGATGTCCCTCACCACGCCGAACGACGTGCTGTCGACGCGCGGCGGCGCGGGTGGTGTCACGGAGCAGCAGTTCACGATCACCAACACCGGGACCGCGCCGATCACGGGCGTGAAGCTCGCGGGCTCCCTCCCGACGGCTTGGAAGGTGGAGTTCGATCCGGCCCAGGTGGACTCGCTCGCGCCCGACCAGACCGCCGACATCACGGCGAGGATCACGCCCTCGGGTGACGCCATCGCCGGGGACTACTCCCTGACGTTCAACGCCACGGCGGCGGAGTCGGCGCGGGACACCAGCGACATCCGGTTCACCATCGAGGCTTCGCTCCTCGGGGCGCTCATCGGTGCAGGCCTGATCATCGCCGCGCTCGCCGGCCTGTACTGGGTCTTCCGCCGCTACGGCCGGCGCTAGCCATGACGGCCAGCCCGCCTCCGAACGCCGGCACCGGCGCCGACGACGGCGCCACCGGCGAGACCCGTTCGAACGCGGCCAGCGCCTCGAGCGCTCCCGCGTCCGAGCGGCGCGTCCCGCGCAAGGGCCGCGTCCGCGAGCGTGAGCGCGCCCCGATCGAGGACCTGGGCGCCCCGATCATCACCCGGCGCCTCACCAAGCGCTACGACGACCTCGTCGCCGTCGACGCCCTGGACCTCGAGGTCCACGCCGGCGAGATCTTCGGCCTCCTGGGCCAGAACGGCGCCGGCAAGACGACGACGATCCTGATGCTGCTCGGGCTCACCGAGCCCACCGCCGGCGGCGCCCGCGTCGTCGGGCTCGATCCGTCGCGGCGTCCGCTCGAGGTCAAGCGGCGCGTCGGCTACCTGCCGGACAACGTCGGGTTCTACGACTCCATGACCGGCCGCGAGAACCTCCGCTACACCGCGCGGCTGAATGGGCTGTTCGGCAGGGACGCGGAGGCGAGAATCGCCGAGGTGCTGGACCAGGTGGGCATGACCGACCGCGCCGACACCCGCACCGACACGTACTCGCGGGGCATGCTCCAGCGGCTCGGCATCGCGGATGCGCTGGTGAAGGGACCGTCTGTGCTCATCCTGGACGAGCCGACCACGGCGATCGACCCGATCGGCGTCGTCGAGATCCTCGACATGCTCCGCGGGCTGGTCCGCGATCGGGGTCTCGCGGTGCTCCTTTCGAGCCACCTCCTGGCCCAGGTCCAGTCGGTCTGCGACCGCGTCGGGATCTTCGCCGCCGGAAAGCTGATCGGGGTCGGGACGGTGCCCGAGCTGGCCGATCGGTTCGGCGGCGGCTCCGCCCGGATCGAGGTCGGGTTCGAGGGCCTGGCCCCGAGCGACATGAAGTCCACGACCGGCCTCCTCGGATCGATCCAGGACGTCGCCCAGGTCGATGCGCCGGCCCGGCCGATGGATCCCTTCGGGCTCGTGGTCAAACCGGGCATCCCGGCGGGACCGGTTCGCGAGGCGATCCTCCAGGCCTCCGTGGCGAAGGGCCTGCGGCTCTCGTCCATCCGCGAGGTCGTGCCGTCGCTGGACGACATCTATCGGATCGCGCTCCAGGCCCGCGGCCTGGGCCATCGGGAGGTCGCGGCATGAGCGCGTCCACGGCGACCGAGACCAAGCGGCTCCCGGCGCGCTCCGAGGCGAGCTTCACGGAAGGTCTGCGCCCCGGCTGGATCACCGTGGCCGGCAAGGAGATCGCCGACCACGTCCTGAGCATCCGCTTCTACGTCCTCCTCGTCGTCCTCGGCATCGCGGCGCTGATCCCGATCTACTTCGCCAGCGATCGGCTCCGGTCGCTGGCCCAGGACGTGAGCGGCGCGCCGGCGATCTTCCTCGGGCTGTTCACGATCGGCCCGGACGCGGATCTCGGCCCGATCACCTTCACGGTCCAGGCGTTCATCGCGATCGCCGCGCCGCTGCTGGGCGTCGCGTTCAGCTTCGATTCGGTCAACGGGGAGCGGCACGAGGGGACGCTGCCCCGCCTGCTCTCCCAGCCGATCCACCGCGACGACGTGATCAACGGCAAGTTTGCGGCGGGCCTCGCCGTCATCTCGATCGGCCTCACCGCCATCCTGCTGATCATCGCGGGCTTCGGCATGCTGCGGCTCGGCATCACCCCGACCTTCCAGGAGGTGATCCGGCTCATCGGCTGGCTGGCGATCACGATCCTGTACGTCTCGCTGTGGCTGGCCTTCGGCCTGCTGCTCTCGGTGGTCATCCGTCGCGCCGCGACGTCGGCACTCGTCGGGTTCGGGGTCTGGCTGTTCGTGGCCATCCCGATCGCCGGCCCGCTGCTCGCGTCGCTCCTCGGCGGGTTCCTCGCGTCCGGCGCCACCACGGCGGCGGAAGCCTATGGAACGCTCCAGTGGGTCCAGCGGATTCTGCCCGGCCAGCTCTACGCGGAGGCCTCCGCCGCGATCCTCCGACCCGGCGTGACGACGGTGAGCTACTCGGACATCTACGGCGGCCAGGAGCCGCCGCTGCTGACCACGCAGCTCGGCTTCGACCAGAGCCTCCTGCTCGTCTGGCCGCACCTCGTGATCCTGTTCGCGCTCACCATCGGCTGCTTCGCGTTGGCCTACGCCCGGTTCATGCGGCAAGAGGTTCGCGCCTAGCCGCTCAGGCTGGTGGGTAACCGGTGATGCGGCGGATCTCGCGGTAGAGGGGCTTCAGGCGGTCGTACATCGGGAGGTAGACCGAGCGGTAGAGGTCCTCGTAGGTGCGATTCGCGGATGGATCGGGCTCGAAGCGGTCCGTCACGCGGACCATCGCGGCGACGGCATCGACCGGGTCGGCGTGGATCCCGAGGCCGAGCATCACGTCGATCGCGGCACCCAGGCCCGCGGCCTCGTGGGTGTGCGGGCGTGACGCGGGCAGCCCGAAGACGTCCGCGAAGAGCTGGACCGCGGCCCGGGACTGCGAGCCGCCCCCGGAGATCCGCAGCTCCCTGATCGGGACCTTGCTGCGCTTGACCGTCCGCTCGGCGCCCTCGCGAAGCGCGTAGGCGAGGCCCTCGAGGATCGCGCGGTAGACGTGGGCCCGGCCGTGGACGTCGCCGAACCCGACCATCGCGCCCTTCGCCTCCGGTCCGGGGTAGCGGACGCCGGGCATCCAGTAGGGCTGGAGCATCAGGCCCATCGAGCCCGGCGGTGACGCCGTCAGCAGCTCCTCGAACAGGGCCTCGGGCGGGATGTCGAGGCCGGCCGCGCGGTTGACCTCGGTCGCGCCGAACTCGCGCTTGAACCACTCGACCATCCAGAAGCCGCGCATCACCTGGAGCTCGACGAGCCATGCGCCCGGGATCGCCGCGGGGTAGGGCGGCACGAGGGGAATCGCCTCGACGTACTTCCGATGGGTCGTCCCGATCGTCGCGGTCGTCCCGAACGACAGCGCCGCCACGTCCGACGTGACCGCCCCGGCGCCCAGGGCCTCGCACTGCTTGTCCCCCGCGGCAGCGATGAGTGGCGTCCCGCGCGCGACGCCGAGATGTTCCGCCGCGGTTGCGGTGAGGCCTCCGAGGGCGCCTGTCGGCGGGACGAGCCGCGGGAGCCACGACCGCTCGAACGGCGCGACCTGCCACTTCCAGTCGAGCCGGCTGACCCATTCGCCGCGCTTGAAATCGAACGGCAGGTAGCCGACCTGGCTCGCCGTGGAATCGATCCACTCGCCGGTGAGGCGGGCGGTCAGCCACGACGAGAGGACCCCGTAGCGCCGGATCCGCCTCCAGACCGCCGGCTCGTTGCGCTCGATCCAGTTCGCCTCGGCGTCCGCCTGGAAGCGCGCGACGGTGTCGCGGACGCCGGCGACCCGGAACACGACACCCCACAAGCCGCCGAGCGGCTTCAGGCCCTCCGTCCGGCGCTGGTCCAGCCAGACGATCGCTGGTCGGAGGGGCACGCCCTGCTCGTCGGAGACCACGAGCGTCACGCGCTGGGTCGTCAGCGAGACGCCGGCAACGCGATCCGGGCCGACAAGCCCACCCTCGAGCGCGGCCGCGGCCTTCCAGAGCTTCCGGCACGCCTCGCCGATCGCGTTCCACCAGATCTCCGGGTCCTGCTCGGCCCAGCCGGGCTGCGGCGAGACGTACGGCTCGACCGGCACGCGGCCCATCGCAACGAGATTGCCGTGCGGGTCGAACAGGATCGCCCGGACACTCTGCGTCCCGACGTCGATCGCGAGCGCGTGGTCCGCCGACGCTGCCGAGCCTGCCACTCCGAACGTGATCCTCCTCCGGCTCCATGGTGCGGCATCCGCGGGGTTAAGCAATGTCCCTTGTCGCGCCGCTGCAAGGCGAAACGGTGATCGCGATCGTGACCGGCTGCGAATCAGTTCATGAGCAGAGAAGGCTCCCCCCCAAACGACAGGAGCAATCGTGAACATCAGAACCAGCAAGATCGCGGGGACCACGCTGGCCCTCGCCGCGGCCCTCGCCCTCGTGGCCACGCCCGTATTCGCCAGGAACGCCGGCTACTCGGCGTCAACCAGCCCCGTCCAGAGCGCTTCGGCGCAGTCCACCTACCCCGGCCTCAACGTCTCGGGGACGGCGACCTTCACCGTCAGCGGCAACATCCTGACCGCGAACATCGTGGCGTCGGGCCTCACCCCCGGCCTCCCGCACCTGATGCATATCCATGGCGTCGTCGGGATGCAGAATGACTGCCCGGGCGCCAGCGTCGCTGACGACCGTGTCGACGATGGCCTCATCGATACCGTCGAGGGCCTGCCCTCGTACGGCCCCATCGACGTGACCTTCTCCACCTCCGGCTCAACGACTCCGGGCGCGGCCCTCAGCCTCGCGACGGCACCCGTTGCGAGCGAGACCGGGACGCTCACCTACAGCCGGACCTTCAGGATCCCGGGCAAGATCGCGGCTCACCTGAGTGACCTTCACGTGGTCATCCATGGCGCGGACCTTGACGGCAGCGGCGGCTACGACGGCGTTGACGGCTCCCTCGGCGCCGGCATCCCGCTCGAGGCTGAGATCCCCGTCTCCTGCGGCGCCATCAACTAGCCGCACCACCACCGCCAATCTCGAGGCCTTCTCTCGACGCCGCCCGGATGCAGATCCGGGCGGCGTCTTCATGCCCGGGCCTCGCTGGATGCGGTGAGACCTAGACGGGCGGCCAGGGGATGGCCGGCCAATCCGGGCTTGGACTGGGGAAGACACCGGCGTCGAGGAGCGCGGTGATTCTCGCTCGAGTGGCCTCGATCTCCGGCGCGGCCAGCAGCTCCCCCAGGGTGATCGCGAGTGGGCCGGGGGCCGACCGCGACCCCAGCGCCGTCGCCACGCCGGCGAGCGCCGCCACTTCCTCGGGATCGAACGGCTCGCCCTCCCAGGCCCAGAGCACCGTCCGAAGCTTGGGCTCCTCGGAGAACGTGACCCCGTGGTCCACCGCGTGGAGATGCCCGCCTGGCACCGGCAGCAGGTGGCCGGCCTTCCGATCAGTGTTGTTCAGGACCGCGTCGAGCACGGCGATGCGCCGGAGCCGCGGATCGTCGTCGTTGACCATCGCAATGACGTCCGCCTCCGGGTCGACGTCGATCCACTGCTGGAGCATCCCCTCGCCGTAGGGCCCGTCACGCAGCAGCGTCGGCGGGACGATGGCCCAGCCGGTCGCTTCCGAGACCAGGTAGGAAGCGACCTCGCGCCGCGTCAGCGTCCCGAGCGGGAAGTCGAACAGCGGACGCTCGCCGGCGGTCGGCTTCCAGACGCCAAGCAGGTCATCGGGCTCGAGCGCCTTCCCGAAGCCGGGATGGAGAGCGGGCGCGCTCGTCGGCGCGTCGCCGGCGGTGGTGTTCTCGGTGACCGCCGGCCAGATCCGGACGACCATCGCGTTGTTCGAGGACCCGATCAGCCGCCCAATGACCTCGAGCTCGCCGTCGCGCAGCGCCGCGAGGAGGTGGGCGGCGGTGTCAGTGGACGTAGTGGCCGTTCTTCCGCGGGCAGATGTGGCCGGTCGCATCGAGCGGGTTGCCGCACAGGGGGCACGGCGGTCGACCGGCGCGGATCACGCGGAAGGCCTGCTCGACGAACGTCCGCGCCGAATCGGCGCTGAGGCGGACGCGCAGGAGGTCCGGGCCGTCGTCGTCATCGTCGTCGTCCTCGACGAGGATCTCGCCTTCGGCCTCCTCCTCGTCCTCCTCGCCGGGCGCGCGCGCCTCGATCAGGATCTTCTCGGCATCGCCGTCCCAGCCGAGCGTCAGGGTCGTGGCCCGGAACGCCTCGTTCAGGGGCTCGTCGAGCGGCTGCTCGTCCGGCTCAATCGGCGTGGGAGGATCCTCGACGATGCCCCGCTTGTCCAGCTCCACGAGAAGCAGACCGAGGCGCTCCGCCAGCACGGCCACCTGGGCCTTCTCGAGGGCCACGCTGACGACCCGGCCCGCGTCGCGGGCCTGCAGGAAGAACGCTCGATTGCCGGGCTCGCCGACGGTACCGGTGGCGAAACGGTCGGGAAGGTCGAAGACGAAGAGGCGACGTGGCATGAGGTGACTGTACCGGGATTCGGGTCGATGGCCGATCGGGCGGTGGCCTACGCCTGCACCGTCACGTTATAGCCGTGATGGCCGCGAGCGCCGTCGGGCGCCGGGTTCGAGCGGGCGTCGGTCTGGACCTCACCGGCTCCGTCGACGGCCCGGACCTCGAGGCGGTACGTCCCGGGCGTCGCCTGCCAGTCGTAGCGCCACTGGACCCAGGTCGCCTTCGAGATCGGCGCGGACAGCGTGGCGGGCGCCCAGTCAGCTTCGCCGATCTTGACCTCGACGCGCTGGATCCCCCGGTCCGGCGCCCACGCGACCCCGGCGACCGGCACGCGGCCGGCCCGGACCGTCTGGCCGAAGCGCGGGACGTCGATCCGCGATTGGGTGAGGATCGGCGCCATGGCGGACCAGCCGCGGGGGATCCAGAAGCCCTCGAACAGGTCGAAACGCGTGAGCTCCAGCTCGCTGAGCCACTTCGTCGCCGAGACGTAGCCGTAGAGCCCGGGGATGATCAGGCGTGCCGGATAGCCATGGTTTCGGGGCAGCGGCTCGCCGTTCATCCCGACCGCGATCATTGGCTCGCGGGCCGGGTCCATCACCCACTCGACCGGCATCCCGGCGGTGAAGCCATCAACCGAGCGACCGACCAGTTGGTCCGCGCTCGACTGCACGCCGGCCATCGACAGGACGTCGCGCAGCTTCACGCCGGTCCAGCGGGCGTTGCCCACGAGATTGCCGCCGACCTCGTTCGAGACGCACGCGATCGTCACGAACTGCTCGATGATCGGGAGCGCGGTGAGCTCCTCGTAGGTGAGGGTCACCTCTCGGTCGACCAGGCCGTGGACCTTGAGGGACCACGCATCGCGGTCCACTGTCGGCGGGATGAAGGCGGTGTCGATCCGGTAGAAGTCGGCGTTCGGGACGACGATCGGGGTGAAGCCCTCGGTCGTGAGGTCTGCCGTCGCGATGTCGGCGCCGGAGGGCAGGTCGGCGGGGCGTGCGGCGACCGGGACGCCGCCCGGGCTGATCGGCGCGCGCTGACGTTCGAGCAGGTAGCGGCCGGCGGCGCCGGCGACCACGGATCCGATCGCGATCGCCCCGCCGGTGCGCAGGAGGGAGCGGCGGCTCCAGTCGGGCATACCTCTACGAGCGGGCGCGGCGGGCTCGCTCCGGGCGGCGCCGCGCAGCGCGATCGGGATGAGGCGGTTCAGGATCCACATGCCCGCGATCGCCTGGCCTCCGGCGACCACGGCGCTGAGCACCGGAGATGCGGCGGGCTCGCGGATCGAGGCGACGAAGCCAGCAGCGGCGAAGAGGGCGATGACCCCGCCGGCGATGTCGGGATGCTTCGGCGCGATCCGCCCGAGCCACGCCCCCAGCGCGAGCGCGACGATGACGATGAAGACCTGGAACGCGACCTTGTCCGCCTCGCCAAAGAGCGCGACCACCAGCTCCTTCGCGCCCGGCGGCTGGATGTCGACGATGAAGCGCGCCACCGCGAGGAGCGCCGACGGCACGTCCGGAAGGATTCCTGCGAGCAGCTCGCCGATCGCCAGCGCCGCCCCGACCGCGACGACGCCCGCGAACGACAGCCGCCAGCCCGTTCCGATGGTCCTCATGCTCGGGAGCCTAGGCCCCGAACCATGACGGCTCGCTGACTGCAGCATGCGGGGCTGCGCTCGCCCTCGTGACCGCGGAGCCGAGGAGCGGCTGAGCCGCGAGCCGCGGAGGCTATGGGCGCCCGCCGCCCTCCGGGACCGGCCAGATGTCGTCGAGCTTGCTGATGATCGTGGACTCGATCTGGAGGATCCGGGCCTCGAGCGCCTCGACCCGCTGGAGGATCTCGCGGTTGCCCTCGGCGAGCTCCTTCGACGCCTTCAGGAGCTCGACGTTCTGCTGCTCCTCGATGTCCGCCTCGTCCGCCGCGTGCTCGAGCGTCATCCGGTCGCGGAGGGACTGGCGGTTGCCGGCGAGCAGGATCAGGGGGGCCGCGTAGGCCGCCTGGGTCGAGAAGGCGAGATTCAGGAGGATGAACGGGAACGGGTCGAAGTTGAACAGCAGGATGATGTTGCCGACGATCCAGATGATCACGATGACCGTCTGGATCGCGATGAACTTCCAGCTGCCGAGGAAGGTCGTCACGGCGTCCGCGATCCGCGCCCCGACCGGCGCCTCGTCGCGAAGGGCGACGTTCACGGGATGACGGACCACCACCCCTCCGCGGCGGGTCGTTCGGGCGGGCTTCGGCTCGGACATGCGGGCATCCTCGGCTGGTCTGGCGGCGGGCGACGAATCCCGGCCATGATGCGCCGGGGCCGGATCGGCACGCGAGACCGGAGATCGCCCGGGTACGCTGTCGGGCGATGTTCGACCTGCCGCTCCAGCTCGATCTCTCGGTCCGACTGATCGTCGCCGCGCTGCTCGGGCTCGCCGTCGGGTTCGAGCGAGAGATTCACGGGCACCCGGCCGGGCTGCGGACGCACATGCTCGTCGCGGTGGGCTCCGGGCTCTTCACGGTCCTCTCGGCGTATGGCTTCAGCAGCGTGGGGGTCGGCGACGGCATCGCCAACGTGGCCCCGATCGACCCGACCCGCATCGCGGCCCAGATCGTCTCGGGCATCGGCTTCCTCGGCGCGGGCGCGATCCTCAAGGACGGGATCGTCATCCGCGGGCTCACCACGGCGGCGAGCCTCTGGGCGACGTCCGCGGTGGGCATGGCGGCTGGTACGGGGGAGTTCGTGATCGCCGGCGTCGCCACCGCGACGATCCTGGTCAGCCTCTGGCCCATCAATGCCCTGGCCGAGCGGCTGCACGGCAGCTCCGTGCCGGAGATCCAGCTGCGGCTCCAGATGGAGCACCTGGACTCCCTCGGCGAGATCTCGACCATCCTCGTCACGAACCGCCTCGAGATCGGGCAGATCTCCACCCAGCGCCTGGCCCGTGACAGCTATCGCGCCGACATCGCGGTCCGCGGACGCACGCAGTCGGTGATCGCCGGGGCGATCGAGGCCATCGACAAGCTCGACGGCGTCGACATCATCTCGACGAGCCAGGCCGACTGATGGCGATCCAGCCATCGTTCGCGCGTCCGGATCGGCGCCTGTGAGCGGTGGTCCTCGCCTCCGTGGCCTCGGGATCGTGATCGGCCAGGGCACGCCCGGTCCGAACAACGCGATCACCGACGTCGAGGGCGTGCGCGTCGGTCATACGACGCTGATCTCGGGCGAGGGTCCACTCGTGCCGGGGCACGGCCCGGTTCGCACCGGCGTGACCGTCGTGATCCCGCACGAGGGCGATGTCTGGGCGGAGCCCGTGTTCGCCGGCGCGGCCACGATGAACGGCAACGGGGAGCTCACGGGGCTCGAATGGATCCGCGAGGCGGGCATGCTGAGCGGTCCCATCGGCATCACCAACACCAACGACGTGGGCAAGGTCCGGGATGCCCTGGTCTCCTCGGCGATCGCGTCGGATGACCCTGGGGCCGTCCACTGGGTGCTGCCCGTCGCGGGCGAAACGTACGACGGGCACCTCAACGACATCGCCGGGTCGCACGTCCAGGCGGCGCACGTCGCGGCGGCCCTCGCGGGAGCGCGGGGCGGCCGCGTCGACGAGGGCAACGTCGGGGGCGGCACGGGGATGATCTGCCACGAGTTCAAGGGCGGGATCGGGACCTCGTCACGCCGGCTCTCGAGCCTGGATGGCGGCTGGACGGTCGGCGTCCTGGTGCAGGCGAACTACGGCCGCCGAGGGCTGCTTCGCATCGATGGCGTGCCCGTCGGCGAGGACATCCCCGATTCCGAGGTGCCCAGCCCGTGGGCCGAGCCACGCCCCGGCCTTGGCGGGCTCGTGGAGGCGACCGCGACCTCGCCGACCGTGACCGCTCCCACGGCGCCGGCGAACCGCCTCGAACGCGGCCCGGGCGCCGGCTCCATCATCCTGATCGTCGCCACGGACGCGCCGCTGCTGCCGCACCAGTGCGAGCGGCTGGCCCGGCGCTCACACTTCGGGGTGGCGCGGGTGGGCGGCCTCGGCTCGCCGACCTCGGGCGATCTCGCCCTCTGCTTCGCGACGGGCAACCGTGGCCTTCCGGCGCCCGAGTCCGAGGCAGCCACGGGCAGCGACGGCGCCATCCCGATCCGGGCGATCATGGATCGAGCGCTCGGGCCCCTGTTCGAGGCGACCGTGGAGGCCACCGAGGAGGCCATCGCGAACGCGCTCATCGCCGCCGAGACGATGACCGGCCGCGACGGCAACACGGCCCATCGACTGCCCCACGACCGGCTGGTCGAGGTCATGCGCGACCATCGTCGCCTTCGAGGCCTGCAAGCCGCCCGATAGCGCGATCGCGCCCACGTTTGCCCCACGACGCCCCTCGATCGGCGAGGGTGGGACCATGACGCAGCAACGAACTCCCGATCCACGCCGCGACCGCAACCGATCTCCCCGATCCGATGGCCCCGGCCAGGGCGGTCCCGGGGCTCGACCCGAGCCCCGTCGAGATGCCGGCGCGTACATCGGCCGGATGCCCGAGCGACAGGTGGAGACGATCCCCGACGGCCTCGGGCCGAAGGACGTCCGCGTGGCCGCCGTCGCGACCCAGCCCGACGTCGTTCGCGGGAAGGAGCCGGCATCGGACTCGGCCGGCCCGCCGGCGGGTCACCGCGAGGTCGCCGCGACGGACGACACGCAGCGCGAGGCCGGCCAGAGCCGCTGACCCGGGGCTGCTCCGCGCCCGGGGCATACGATCTCGGGATGCAAATCGCCGCCGGCCTCACGCGTTCGCGGGTGCGAACGTGGCTGCCGGGCGGTGTCGCTCGCCTGCTCGCGGTCTCGCTTCCCGCGCTCGCCGCGGCGACCGCGATCGTCTGGCTCCTTGAGGAGCGGCTGGCCGTCGCCGACGCTTCGCCGGTCTATCTCCTCGCCGTCGTGGTCACGGCGCTCGCATCGGGCACGGTCGGCGCGCTCGCCGTCGCCGTCCTCGGCATCCTCGTCTACGACTACCTCTTCACCCACCCGTTCCTGACCTTCGCGATCAGCGATCCCGGGGAGTGGATCAGCCTGGTGCTCCTGCTCTTCGTTGGTCTCGTCGTGGGGCAGCTCACTGCGATCCAGCGGGCCCGAACGCTGACCGCGGAGGCCCGCGAGCGCGAGGCGCGGGAGTTGTTCCTGGTCAGCCGCGCGCTCGCGACCAGGTCGTCGACGCAGGACGTGCTTCCCGAGATCGCGGCGATGCTGCTGGATGCCGCCGGCCTGCGGTTCGTCCGGATCTCGCTCGGTGCCGATGATGCTGCCGAGCGAGCCGTCGCCGAGGTCGGCGAGCCCGAGCCGCTCGCGGACCTCCGCTGGCAGCTCCGTCGCACCCCGGGAGACACGCCGGCGGCCTGGATCCGCATCCACGCCTGGACCGCTGGTCGACCGCGCGCGGCGGCGCCGACGGAACGTTCGGGCGTCGCCACCTACCGCGTCCGGATGGAGGTGGCGGGTCGCCCGGTCGGCTCGATCTGGGCCACACGGGACCGGCGCAGCGGGCACCCGGGCCGCTCCGCGACGCGGCTCATGTCCGCCGCCGCCGATCAGATCGGCCAGGCGCTCGCCCAGGACCGCCTCGGTGAGGAGGCCCGCGCCGCGGAGGTTGCCCGCCAGAGCGACCGGCTGAAGTCGGCGCTGCTCCAGTCGGTCTCGCACGACCTTCGAACGCCCCTGGCGACGATCCGCGCGGCGGCCGGGACGCTCCAACCGGACAGCGATCTCGATGCAGCGGGCCGGGCTGCCAGCGCCTCGGCGATCGAGCGCGAGGTGGAGCGCCTCGATCGCCTGGTCACCAACCTCCTCGACCTGGGTCGCATCGAGGCCGGCGAGGTCCGCGCCCAGCTCGACGTCTTCGAGCTCGACGACATCGCCGGGCAGACGGTCGAGCGCCTGCGGCCGAGGCTGGCGGGGCGAGACCTGCGCGTCGAGCTCGACGCGCTGGCCGTGCTCGTGGACCCCGTCTTCCTCGACGAGGCACTGACGAACCTGCTCGAGAATGCCCGAGCCTTCGCGGGCGAGGCGGCCGTGATCCGGATCGGCTCCGAGCTGGCGGACGGTCGCGTGACCGTCGTGGTCGAGGACGACGGCCCGGGCGTGCCGGAACCGGAGCTCGGCCGAATCTTCGATCGGTTCTATCGAGCCGGAGCGAGTGGCGCACGCCCGTCCGCCCGATCCGACCGCCGGACGGGGATGGGCATCGGGCTCGCGGTCGTCCGAGGCCTGGTGGAGGCGATGGGCGGCCGGGTCACCGCGCGTCGGAGCGACCTCGGCGGGCTCGCGGTCGAGCTGGACCTGACGCCGGCACGACTGCCCGCCGAGCTGGAAGGGTCGGCGCCATGAGCGAGCCCGGCCCCCGGATCCTGGTCGTGGAGGATGACGACGAGGCACGAGCGGTGCTGGTCCGCGAGCTGGCCTCTCGCGGCTACCGCATCCAGGAAGCGCCGGACGGCGCGGCCGCGCTGGCACGCTGGGAGGCCGGTCGCCCCGACATCGTCCTGCTCGATCTCGGGCTTCCGGACATGGACGGGCTCGACGTGATCCGCCGGATTCGCCGCGACGCGATGACGCCCATCGTGATCCTTTCCGGCAGGTACGCCGAGAGCGAGAAGGTCGAGGCGCTGGACCGCGGCGCCGATGACTACGTGACGAAGCCGTTCGGGCTCGCCGAGCTCCATGCCCGGATCCGGGTAGCGCTTCGGCGGGCGGCCGGTCCCGCCGCGGACGGGCGGGGGCGCGTGGTCTGCGGGCCGCTGGTCTTCGATGCCGGCCGGCACGAGGTGCTGGTGGGCGGCCGGCCGGTCGACCTCACGCCGCGCGAGTTCGAGCTCCTGCGAGTCCTCCTCGGCGAGCAGGGCCGCGTGGTGACGAAGGGCAAGCTCCTTCGGGCGGTCTGGGGACAGGCCTACCAGGGCGAGGACAGCTACGTCTACGTCCACGTCAGCCAGCTCCGCCACAAGCTCGCCGCGGCCGATCCCGACGGGTTGCTGAAGGACCTG
>DATLDP010000081.1:0-18050 GCA_035525825.1 Candidatus Limnocylindria bacterium | reverse complement strand
ATCCTCGCCGTCCTCCTCGCGATGACGATTGCCGGCGTCCTCGCGGTGCCGTACGTCATCCTGCAGTTCACGAGCGGCCAGCTCCAGCTCCCGAGCTTCCCGACATTGCCGACCTCCCCCAACGGCCCCGGCACCCCCACCTTCCCGGGTTTCCCGGGGCTAAGTGGCAACGTCGCGCGGGGGACGGTGGCGTTCGGCACGTCAGGGGACCTCGCGACCTGCACGGTCGATGGCCAGACCGTGTTCATGCCGGCGTCCAACCAGTTCTTCTGGATGGCCCAGCTCACGAGGCGGACCACCTTCTCCGACGCCGTCCGGCTCCGGATCACGCTGGACGGCGAGGAGGTCGTCAACGTCGAGCAGGACCCCGGCATCTACGACTGCCTCGGCACCGAGGAGGCCGAGACGGGCCTCGGGGCCGGGGTCTACGTCTTCGAGGTGCTGATCAACGGCCAGGTCAACGCCACCGGGACGATCATCTCGAGCTGATCGCCAGGCGGCCACCATCCCCGGACCACGCCTCCGCCGAAACCCACGCGATTCGCACCGGCAATTCGAATCTGCCACGAATCTCGCGGGCGAAAGGTGACGAGGGTGGGGGAGTCGTGAGAACATTCGTCGAAACCCCGGCTCGCCGGTGCCCACCTCGACGTCGGCACCCGCCCGCCCACAAGGAGGGCCCATGTCCGTCGACTCCGCGACGCCCGCGTCGCTCAAGCGCCAGCGCCAGCTCGACCTCTACCGCCGCGCCCTGAAGACGATGCCCGGCGGCACGGACTCGAACTTCCGGGCCTGGGGCGACGACACCATCTACGTCGATCGCGGCCAGGGTGGCCGGGTCTGGGACATGGACCAGAACGAGTACATCGACCTGCGCATGGGCTATGGGCCGGTGATCCTCGGGCACGGCGACGAGCGGGTCGATGACTACGTCAACGAGCGAATGCGCCGCGGCGTGAGCTTCTCGCTGACCTCGGAAGACGAGGTCGAGGCGATGGAGATCCTCAAGGGCATGACGGGCTGGGTCGGGAAGGCCCGGATGACCGTCTCGGGGACCGAGGCCACGATGCACGCGATGCGCGTGGCTCGCGCCTACACGGGTCGCAACAAGATCGTGAAGTTCGAGGGCCAGTACCACGGGGTCCACGACTACGCCCTGATCTCCGTCACGCCGAACGACATGAGCGAGCTCGGCGACGAGGAGAACCCGGTCGGGCTGGCCTGGGGCCGCGGCATCCCCGAGCAGGTCGCAAAGACCATCATCCCGGCTCGATTCAACCGGCTCGACGTCCTTCGGCGGATCTTCGAGCGCGATGGCGCCGACATCGCGGCCGTGATCGTGGAGCCGATCCTCGGCAACGCCCAGGCGATCCTCCCGCGCGAAGGCTTCCACCAGGAGATGCGGGCCCTCACGAAGGAGTTCGGGTCCCTCCTGATCTTCGACGAGGTCAAGACCGGCTTCCGGATCGCCAAGGGCGGCGCGGCCGAGTACTTCGGCGTGACCCCGGACCTCGCGACGTACGCCAAGGCCATCGGCAACGGCTACCCGTCGGCGTGCTTCGCCGGCAGCGACGAGGTCATGTCGGTGCTGCCGGACAAGGTCAGCCACGGCGGCACGTACGCCGGCAACCGCGTGGCCGCGGCCGCAACGGTCGCGACCCTCAAGATCCTCCGCGACACGGACGCCCTCGACTCGATCCACCAGGTCGGCCGGAGCATCCAGGCCGGTCTCGCCGAGGTCGTCTCGGAGCGCGGCCTGCCGTGCGTCTTCACCGGCCATCCGGCGATGTTCGGGATCATGTTCACGGACACGGCGCCCAACGAGTACCGCGACTGGGCGAACTCCGACCACGACCTGTACGACGCCGTCGCGATCGGGATGCACGCTCGCGGCGCGATGCCCGAGCCGGACTCCCGCGAGCCGTGGTTCATCTGCGAGGCGCACGCCCGCGAGGACATCGTGGATCGCGTCGTCTCGATCTTCCAGGAGTCGCTGGACGCGGCCCTCGAGGCCCGCGCGAAGGGCGACCTGAAAGAGGTCGAGAGCTCGCAGTGGAGCATGTCCTCCGGCAGCTGACCCCCTGGCCAAGCGCCAGGCACCCGCGCACTCGGCGGAGCAGCATCGCGCGCGAATGGACGCGCGCCGGCACTGGAGCCGGGCCGGCACTGGAGCCGCGCCGGCACTGGAGCCGCGCCGGCACTGGAGGCGCGCCGGCACTGGAGGCGCGCCAAATACGCGCCCGACGCGTGGTATCCAGGGAGTCGCCGTCGCAGGCCACGCAAGCGGGCGTTGCCACGCTCACGACTTCTCGCGCGATGGCGTCGAGGCCCTCTGGGAGGCCGAAACCGATGGATATCACGCGACCAACGCGTAGGTGACGCCACAGCCTTCGCGTTTCGCGCCAGGGCGTCGGGGGGGCCGTTCGGGGGTCCGAAATCGATCCATATCACCTGATCAGCGCGCAGGTGACGCCACAGCCTCGCGTTCGCGCCAGGGCGTCGAGGGGGGCCGCCTCGGAGGGCAAGACTCCTGCCTCACCGCGATCACCGCGTGAGTGACGCCATCGCCGCGGGGGCGCGAGCTCGGCTCCACCGGCGCGGGTTCCAACATTGGCCCGACCGCGGCGGGTTGCAACCTTGGCCCGACGGCGGCGGGTTGCAACCTTGGCCCGACCGCCGCGGGTAACCTGCGCGGCATGGGCATCCGGAAGCAATGTTGACGTCGATCGTCACCGTCCTCCAGGAGCGGGCGATCCCGATCCTGCTGATCATCCTCGTGGCGTTGGTGCTGTTGCGGGCGTCGCGCCTCTTCGTGCACGGGATCGTCAAGGCACTGCTGGACCGCGAGGCCACGGAGGGGACCGCCCAGGAGCTGTCCGCGGTGGAGCTCAAGAAGCGGATGGACACGCTCGATGGGCTCGGTGGCAACGTCATCCGCTTCTTCATCGTGATCATCGCGGGACTGATGGTCCTGCGATCATTCGATCTCGACATCGGACCGGCGATCGCCGGGCTCGGCGTCGTCGGCGTCGCCGTCGGGTTCGGCGCCCAGCACCTGGTGCGCGACTACCTCAACGGGGCGCTGATCCTGATCGAGAACCAGTTCAGCAAGGGCGACGTCATCCGGATCGCAAACGTCTCCGGCACGGTCGAGGACTTCAGCCTTCGGCGGACCACCCTGCGCGACCTTGACGGCGTGCTCCACACGGTTCCGAACGGCGAGATCCTGGTCGCCTCGAATCTCACCCGCGTGTGGGCCCGGATCAACCAGGACGTCGTCGTCGCCTACGGCACGAATATCGACACGGTGACGGAGGTCGTCGATGACGTCGGCAGGACGATGGCCGCGGACCCCGTGTGGAAGCGCCGCGTGCTCGAGGCACCGCGGGTCGATCGGATCGCAGCCCTCGGCGAGTACGGAATCACCCTCAAGATCCTCGGGACGGTCCGGGCGCCGGACCAGTGGGCCGCCGCAGGCGAGCTCCGGAAGCGCCTCCTTGCTGCGTTCAAGGAGAACGGCATCGAGATTCCCCGGCCGCAGCGCGTGATCCTGGCTCGTGAGCCCGGACCGGGGGCGCCTGCACCGGACGATCCGCTTGCCGACCTGGGCGCAGGCGACGAGCGTCTCGAGGGTTAGCCAGGAGCGAATCTCGCCTCCGCCTGCCATGCGGATGCAATGTCCAGCACCCTCTTGTACCGCACCGACGCAATCATCGAACGGCACCTTCACGCTAGCCGCCCGCCCAACCCAGAGGCGGCAGAGGGAGGGTTCTGCATGGCCGCGACCAGCACGTCCCCGAATGTCGGCGCTGCGACGTACAAGCTCCCGTTCGTGATCGGCGCATCCGCCGCCGGAACGATCATCGAGTGGTACGACTTCTATCTTTACGGCGTTCTCGCGGCCTTCTTCTCCACCCAGTTCTTCCCGAAGGGCAACGACACGGCAGCGCTGCTGGCGTCCCTTGCGACGTTCGGCGCCGGCTTTGCGGTCAGGCCATTCGGTGCGGCGGTCTTCGGGCGCATCGGTGACATCGTCGGACGGAAATTCACGTTCCTGGTGACGATCACCGTCATGGGCGTGTCAACCGCCCTCGTCGGCATCCTGCCGACCTACGCCCAGATCGGCATCCTCGCGCCGATCATCCTGGTCGCGCTCCGGCTCGCCCAGGGCCTGGCGCTCGGCGGGGAGTACGGCGGCGCCGCGATCTACGTGGCAGAGCACAGCACGGACAGGGATCGCGGCAAGAACACGAGCTGGATCCAGACCACGGCGACCGTCGGGTTGCTGCTGGCGCTCGTCGTGATCTTCTTCTTCCGGACCAGCATGTCCGCGGAGGACTTCTCGAGCTTCGGCTGGCGGATCCCGTTCCTGCTCTCGGCCATCCTCGTCGTCCTCGCCCTGATCATCCGGCTGCGACTCCAGGAAACACCGCTGTTCACGCGGCTCAAGGATCAGGGCAAGTCGTCGGCTTCACCGTGGCGCGAGAGCTTCGGCAACGCCAAGAACCGCAACCTCATCCTGCTCGCCCTGTTCGGGGCGACCGCCGGCCAGGCCGTCGTGTGGTACCAGGGCCAGTTCCAGGCGCTGTTCTTCCTGGGGACGAACCTCGGCGTGAAGTTCCAGGATGCCTACTTGATCGTGGGCACCGCCATCGTGCTCGCGACGCCGTTCTTCTACGTCTTCGGGCGGCTGTCCGATCGGATCGGCCGGAAGCCGGTGATCCTCTCCGGCTGCCTGATCGCGGCCATCAGCTACTTCCCGATCTACAACCTGATGACCCAGTTCGCCCACCCGCAGGGGACGCTGTCGACGACGGGCACGACCGCCGGCAAGTTCGTCGATGCGGCGGGGGCAGTGACGGTCGCCCAGCCGGAGATCCTGCCGTTGATCGCGCTGGTCTGGGTCCAGGTGATGTTCGTGACCATGGTCTACGGGCCCATCGCGGCGTTCCTCGTGGAGTTCTTCCCGGCCCGGATCCGGTACACGAGCCTGTCCATCCCGTACCACCTTGGCAATGGCTGGTTCGGCGGCTTCCTGCCGCTGATCGCGGCGGCCCTGCTCGCCGCCACGGGCAACCTCTACGCCGGCCTGATCTACCCGATCGCCGTCGCGCTCATCACCGTCGTGGTGGGCGGGCTGTTCATCAAGGAGAGCCGCCACGTCCGCATCTGGGACGAGGTCGGCGGCCACCACGAGGACCTGGCTCCTGCGGAGCCCGGCCTCGGGAATCGCCACGTCAAGACGACCTGACCCAGCGGCGGCGGCCGACCCGCGGTCGGCCGCCGCCTTCCCACCCCAGGTCGCCACGCGACCCGCATGCGCCGCTGGCTTGGTAGGATCGCCAGCCTGACCCCAGGAGGTTGCCGTGGCGGTGGACGAGACGCGGGCGCCCGAGATCGAGAACTGGCTGCGCGAGGCGCGGACGTTCCCGCCGGACCCGGCCTTCGTGGCCCAGGCCAACGCGAAGCCGGACCTCTACCTGGAGGCGGAGGAGGACTTCGAGGAATTCTGGGCCAATCTCGCCCGTGAGCGGCTCAGCTGGTCGAAGCCGTTCGAGCAGACCCTCGACTGGGACCTGCCGTTCGCCCGCTGGTTCGTGGGCGGCGAGCTGAACGTCTCCTACAACTGCGTGGACCGCCACGTGGAGAACGGCCTCGGCAGCAAGGTCGCGTACCACTGGATCGGCGAGCCCGGCGACACCCGGACCATCACCTACGCCGACCTCTACCGCGAGGTCCAGAAGACCGCCCGGGCGCTCCAAGCGCTGGGGATCGTGAAAGGCGACCGGGTGGCGATCTACATGCCCATGATCCCGGAGCTGCCGATCGCGATGCTGGCCTGCGCCCGGATCGGCGCGCCCCATACCGTCGTCTTCGGGGGCTTCTCGGCGGAGGCCCTGTCAGGCCGGATCAACGACGCCGAGGCGAAGCTCGTCATCACCGCCGATGGCGGCTGGCGCCGGGGTAAGCCCGCGGAGCTCAAGCCTGCCGTGGACGAGGCCCTCAAGAGCACGCCGTCGGTCCACAACGTGCTCGTCGTCCAACGGCTCGGCGACCAGGCGCCCAACGTGAACATGGTCGAGGGCCGGGACCACTGGTGGCACGACATCGTCGACGCCCAGCCGCCCGACTGCGCCCCGCTGCCGCTCGACAGCGAGCACATGCTCTACCTGCTCTACACCTCCGGCTCCACCGCCAAGCCGAAGGGCATCTTCCACTCCAGCGCCGGCTACCTGCTCGGCACGAGCTACACCCACGAGATGATCTTCGACCTCAAGCCTGACGACGTGTACTGGTGCGCTGCGGACATCGGCTGGGTCACCGGCCACAGCTACATCGTCTACGGACCCCTTGCCAACGCGGCGACGGGAGTGATGTACGAGGGCACGCCGGACACCCCGGCCTGGGATCGCTGGTGGCAGATCATCGAGGACTACAAGGTCTCGATCCTGTACTGCGCCCCGACGGCCATCCGGGCCTTCATGAAGCAGGGCGAGGAGCACCCGGCCAAGCACGACCTGTCGTCGCTCCGGGTCCTCGGCTCGGTCGGCGAACCCATCAACCCCGAAGCGTGGCTCTGGTATCGCGAGCACATCGGCGGCAACAAGGCGCCGGTCGTCGACACCTGGTGGCAGACCGAGACCGGGATGATCCTGATCTCACCGCTGCCGGGCGTTACGACCACCAAGCCGGGCAGCGCGACCTTCCCGTTCCCCGGGATCCACGCGGACATCGTCGACGCGGACGGCAACTCCGTGCCGCTGGGGGGTGGGGGATACCTCGTCCTGAAACGGCCGTGGCCCGCGATGCTCCGCGGGATCTACGGCGATCCGGAGCGGTACAAGCAGACGTACTGGAGCCGGTTCCCGGGGATGTACTTCGCCGGCGACGGGGCCAAGCGCGACGAGGATGGCTACTTCTGGCTGCTCGGCCGGGTGGACGACGTGATGAACGTCTCGGGCCACCGGCTGTCGACGACCGAGATCGAGAGCGCGCTCGTCTCGCATCCGGCAGTCGCCGAGGCGGCCGTGGTGGGCGGACCCGACGCCATCACCGGCGAGGCGATCAACTGCTTCGTCATCCTGCGCAAGGGCATCGAACCGACGGAGGCCCTCGCCGCGGAGCTCCGGGCCCATGTCTCCACGAAGATCAGCCCCATCGCCAAGCCGAAGACGCTGCTGTTCACGCCGGACCTGCCGAAGACCCGGTCCGGCAAGATCATGCGGCGGCTGCTCCGCGACATCGCCCAGGGTCGCCAACTCGGCGACACCACGACCCTCGCCGACGCGGGCGTCGTGGACGCGATCCGGACGGCCTCAGGCAAGGGCGAGGAGTAGCGAAGGCCGCGAGGCCGGGCTCGGCTAGGTCTCCGCGATCGGGCGTCGCCCGAAGAGCGACCGCAGCAGCGAGCCGTTGTCCTTTGCCCGGGCACTGGCGCCCGCTGCGCCCGGGACGGGCTTCAGCAGCCGATCCGCGAGATGCTCGAAGTCCTGGGCAACCGGGTGCTTCGGGAACTTGTCGATGAGGGACTTGCCGGCGTTGGCCGACCACACGAAGTGGAGGCCGGCCGAGCGGATCTGGGCCATCGCCGGGAGTCCGACGGTGGCTTCCATGTCCGCGACGGTCACGCCCGAGTTGGCCCGGTTGATGATCATCGCCAGGCGGTCCCGCACCCCGAGCTCGATGGCCGCCTCCTTCAGCTGGATTGCCGCGCGCATGGCGGGCAGGTCCGGCGTCACGGGGACGAGGATCCGATCGGCGATCGCGAAGACGGCGAGATTGACCTCGCTGTAGGACGGGTGCAGGTCCACGACGACCGCGTCGACGCTCGAACGGATCTCGATGACCGCGTCCGCGACCCGGCTGGGGATGAGGTTCGGGTGGCTCAGCGGATTGTTGGACAGCGAGGTCACCCGGATCCCCGAGTCATGGCGGGTCGCGAGGTCCAGCAGGGTCTCGTGGCCATAGCCCGCGTCCTCGTCCACCCAGCTGTCGACGGCGGATCGGTTGGTCGAGAGTCCGAGGGACAGGCCCACGTGGCCCGTCACCGTGTCGGCGTCCAGGAGGAGCACCTGCATGCCCTTCCAGAGCTGCAGCACGGCGGCGAGATTCGTCGCGATCGTCGTCTTGCCGACGCCGCCCTTCGGGTTGAACACGGCGTAGACGGGCGCGGCCGGCGCCCAATCGGCGGTGACATGGCCGCCCGCAAGGACGGCGTCGCCGGAGTCGGTCGTCGGCACGATGGCGCGAATCGCCATGGCTTCGACGCGCCAGCGGAGGGCGTCGACGTCGAATGGTCGGAGCAGCAGCTCGTCTCCATCCTCGAGACCGGCACGCTCGAGTCCGTCCAGCTCGCCCTCGGTCGCCACGTAGACGACGAAGACCGATCCGGGGTGGGCCTCGCGAGCCCTCTTGACCGTCGCCACGGCGGCTGCGGCGTCGGTCGCGACGTCGACGATGGCGATCAGGCTTGAGACACCGGGGCCGAACGACTCGGCGATCGAGGCCCCGACGTCGAGCGGGACCGTCTCGAAGCCGGCGTCGGCCAGCGCCTCGACGACCAACCCGCGCTCCGGCTCGGCCAGGGCGACGGCGATGATCGGGCGGGCCTCGCGGCCATTGTTCGGCGCCATCAGGCGACCGGCTCGTGGGCGACGACGGTCACGCCGTCAGCCGTTGCGTCGGTGATCCGGGCCGCGAAGCCATGGAGGCTCGCGACACCCGAGGCGAGGTCGACCTCGGGATCGTGGTGGACCTGGAAGACGAAGCTGCCTGGCTCGCCGGAGGTGACGCTCACGGCGTGGACGCCCTGGAGCATCCCGAGCGCGCCCTTGAAGGCCGAGATCCCGGCGACACTCGACAGTCCGGAGACGATGAGGCGTGTCAGCTCGGCGCCTTCGGCATGTGCGGCAGCCGCCGCTTCCGCGTCGGCATCATTGGCGGGGTCACCGCGGCGAGCGGCAGCCGTGACGGCAGCAGGCCACTGATCCGCGTCGGACAGGTCGAGGCCCTCGGTCGCGGCGGCCTCGGCCTCCGCGGCGGCGGACGCTTCGAGCCCGGGCGCCGCGTCAGGCGCTGCACCCGCCCCTTCGCTCGTGGTCTCTGCGTCCTCCCATCGGATCGCGGCGCGTGGGTCCTCGGCGGGCTCCTGCATGAGGTCGAGGGCCGTCGGGCCATCGCCGCGCAGGTCGGGCGGCTCGGGTGCCTGCTCCGCGAGGGCCGCGAGCTTCGCGGGATCCGTCTCGGCGAGCAGGTTCACGAAGAACTGGTCCATGTCCTCTTCGAACTGGAGCACCACCGTCTCGACCTCGTCGACGAGCTGGGCCACGCCGGCGGCGTGGCGCTCGGTCTCGCCCTCGAGCACGGTCCGACGGGCTTCGATGCGCACGTCGGTCTCCTGCTTGATCCGGGCCATCTCGGCCTTGGACCACTCGCGGATGCCGGCGACATCCTCGTCGGCGCGCTTCTTCAGCTCGCCGACCTCGGAGGTCGCGCGGGTCCTGATCGTCTCGATCCGCGCCGTCGCCTCGCCCTGGAGTCGCGACGTCGTCTCCTCGCGGCTGGCGATGGCCGCCTCTCGCATGGCCTTGACCAGACCCGCGACGAGCGGGTTGTCGCGGCGGGGGACGCGCGGCGCCACCGGCTCGCCGCCGACGCGAATCGCCGGCCGTGGAACCACCCGTGCGGCCATCCGTGCGGCCGTGTCGGTCTCGGGCCAGGCGCCTCCCGCCGACGGACGAGCCGGGGCCTCCTGCGCGGCCTGGTTGGAGGTCTCCGTCTCGATCATCGCGGCCTCGGTATTGCTCTCGGGCACGTCGGACGCGGCCGGGTCGGCGTCCGTAATCAGTTGCGGCGTGGCATCGGCGAGCCCGAAAGGACCCTCACCGAGGTCGTCGCGCACCTCGCCCATCGTCGGATCTGGCGTGCCCGGCTCCAGCGTCGCGGCGGCAGCGCCGCCGTCGGGATCGCTCGCGGTTCCCCACGGAAGCCGGAAGCCGCGCTTCTGCTGGCCAGACATCGTTCGACGAATTCCCCCAGGGCGTGGTGGCCCGGCTCATTCCGGTGCCGGACGTTTGGGATCGTCGTCGTGCGGTGGCGTCCGGGGTAGTGCACCGGTGGTACCGGCGGAGGAGGCGGAGGTACCGGGTCGCGCCAGCGTTCCCACGTCGCGCCGACGTTGCCACGTCGAGCCAGCGTTGCCATCGGGCCCCGGCGCGGCCGTGGCGCGGGAGGGCGGCCCGGCGGCATCGCGCGAACTCGGCGGACCGCATCTCACCTGGGTCCGGCCCGGTTCTCGGTCGCGCCGCGGCGCGAGCAGGCGCGATCGAGGCCGGCGCTACCCTTGGACCATGCTCGATGAGGCACCCGCTGGCGCCGGCACGCTGGACAGGCTCGGACGGCCGCTGCGGGACCTGCGCATTTCGGTCACGGATCGGTGCAACTTTCGCTGCCCCTACTGCATGCCCAGCGAGGTCTTCGGGCGCGACTACGAGTTCCTCCCGCGCGACCAGATCCTCTCGCTCGAGGAGATCGATCGCCTGGCCGGCGTCTTCGTGTCGCTCGGCGTCCGGAAGCTCCGGATCACCGGTGGCGAGCCGACGGTCCGCCGGGGCCTGCCGGAGCTGATCGGGATGCTCGCGGCACGGCGGACGCCGGACGGCGAACCGCTCGACCTGGCGCTGACGACGAACGGCTCCGCGCTGCGGGCGCTCGCTCGGCCGCTCGCAGACGCCGGCCTCGGGCGCGTGACGGTGTCCCTCGACTCGCTCGATGACGAGACGTTCCGCCGGATGAACGGCGTCGACGTTCCCGTCGCGAAGGTCCTCGGCGGCATCGATGCCGCGATCGAGGCTGGCCTCGGGCCGGTCAAGGTCAACGTCGTCCTGAAGCGCGGGGAGAACGACGGCGGGATCGTGGACCTGGCCCGGTGGGCTCGCGACGCGGGCCACGTCCTCCGGTTCATCGAGTACATGGACGTCGGCACCACCAACGGCTGGCGACTGGACGAGGTCGTTCCGGCCGCCGAGATCATCGAGGCGATCTCGCGCGAATGGCCGCTCGAGGCGGAGCCGCCACGCTACGCCGGCGAGGTCGCCGAGCGCTGGCGCTACTCGGACGGGCGCGGCGAGATCGGGGTCATCGCCTCGGTGACGCGGCCCTTCTGCGGTGACTGCACCCGGGCCCGGATCTCGGCGGAGGGCAAGCTCTATACCTGCCTCTTCAGCGCGGTCGGGCACGACCTCCGGGCTCCGATGCGCGACGGCGCGTCCGATGCGGATATCGCGGACCTCGTGGGCGGCATCTGGAACGGCCGAGACGACCGCTACAGCGAGCTTCGCTCCGGTGCCACGAGCGACCGCCTCCCGAAGATCGAGATGTTTGCGCTCGGCGGCTGAGCGCATTGCAGGGGCATTCGATCGGAGCCGTTATCCACCGGATTTCCACAGGGTTGTCCAACTCGTGGACGAGATTCCCAGTCCCGGCGGCAACTCGTGGATAACAGCGTTGACCCGCCCACCCGGGATTTCATAACGTAGTCCTTGCCCGAAGGGGCCGCCAGGGAACGAGGACCTGAGATCACATCAAGGGAAGTCGTACCAGGGCCGGTCGCTTCGGGCGCTTCTGTACCCGGTCGCGACGGCGTTCCTGCGCCGTCCCCGGGAGGCTCGGCGGGACGTGACCGGCATCCCGGTGTCGGTACTCTCGCTGGGCCCGCAGAAGCTGCGGGCCACCGGCCGTCGACCCCTGGACGAGATCTGGAGGCCCGCGCTGCCCGCGGGTTTTCGGCGCGACGTGGTGAGACGCCGCGCGTGGCCACCCGACATCGACCCCGAGCCAAACGGCACAATCCCGAGCCATGAGCGTCGACTCCGCCCGGCCCATCACGCCCGCGGACCAGCCCGCCCGGCTGGAGGCGCTCGCGGCCGCCGTTCGGGCGCGGTCGCCGCTCGTCCCGGAGGTCGGCATCGTGCTCGGCTCGGGGCTCGGCGCGCTCGCCGACGAGCTCGAGGACGCCGTTGCGATCCCGTTCGAGGACCTCCCGGGCTGGCCCGCCGCCACGGCCCCGGGGCACGTCGGGCGGCTGCTGCTGGGCCGGCTCGGCGGCCGGAACGTGGTGATGCTCCAGGGTCGCTTCCATTTCTACGAGGGCAACGCGCCGGGGCTCGTGGTGCAGCCCGTGCTCCTCTTCCGGCAGCTCGGCGCACGCGTCGTGATCCTCACCAACGCGGCAGGCGGGCTCGATCCGGCCTTCGGGCCGGGGACGCTCATGGTGATCAGCGACCACATCAACCTGACCGGCCAGAACCCGCTTCTGGGTCCGAACGCGCCGGGCATCGGCGAGCGCTTCACCGACCTCACCGATGCCTGGAGCCCGGACCTTCGAGCCGGCCTCCACGCTGCCGGCAGGGCGGAAGGCGTCGAGCTCGCGGAGGGCGTGTACGTCGGGCTGACGGGCCCGAACTACGAGACACCTGCCGAAGTCCGGATGCTCGCTGCGCTCGGGGGTCACGCCGTGGGCATGTCCACGGTGCTTGAGGCCATTGCAGCGCGATGGGCCGGCCTGGAGGTCTGCGGAATCTCGCTCGTCACCAACGCCGGCGCCGGCTACAGCGGCGAGCCGCTGACCCACGACGAGGTCATGGCGGCTGGCGCCGAGGCAGGTCCCCGCCTGGGTCGCGTGATCGGGCGGTTCCTCGCGGAGCTACCCGTCGCGCGCTAGCTGTTGTCCGGGCCGACCTTCACGTCGCTCGCCCGTCGATGAGCGGGGCCTTCGGGAGCCTCCGGCCGTCCGCCGCCGGCTGGGCTGCGGTCGTAGACTCATGGACGATGACGACCGAGATCGAGCCGAACGCCGCCACGGCCGGATCGGAGGCCCCCGCCGCGCCGCCGATCGGCGAGGGTGATCGGATCGAGCTCCTCGACCACGGCTTCGTAAGGCTCGATGCATCGATGGCCGACGACCTCTCGGTCGCGAATGCCGCCCGCGTGAGCTTCGCCCGGCGCAAGGAGGCGCTCGATGACGCTGACCGGGGCCTGATCCGCTTCCTCATGCGCGATCGACACGGCACGCCGTTCGAGCACAACAGCTTCCGGTTCCACATCCGCTGCCCGCTGTTCGTCGCCCGCGAGTGGATGCGCCACCGGATCGGGTCCTTCAACGAGTTCAGCCTGCGCTACGCCAAGGCGACGGACGACTTCTACGTCCCGGAGCTCGACGACGTGCGGACCCAGGTGGGCAAGCCCGGGGCGTAC
The DNA here is from genome assembly GCA_035525825.1 of Candidatus Limnocylindria bacterium. Taxonomy (GTDB): domain Bacteria; phylum Chloroflexota; class Limnocylindria; order Limnocylindrales; family CSP1-4; genus UBA5189. The sequence goes on along the minus strand of DATLDP010000081.1, from coordinate 4,796 downwards.
ACGTTCGAGCATGTGGACCCCGAGCTCGCCCGCCGGACACGCGAGGACCTTCGAAAGGTCTACGACGTGGCCTACGAGACGTACACCTCGCTGGTTGATGCCGGGGTCGCCCGGGAGCTCGCGCGGTCCGTGCTGCCGGTCGGGGCGTATACGGAGTTCTACTGGACGGTCAACGCGCGCTCGCTGATGAACTTCGTCTCGCTCCGGGCGGCGGAGACGGCCCAGCGCGAGATCCGCCGCTATGCCCTCGCGGTGGAGGCCTTCCTCGCGCGCGAGATGCCCGTGACGCACGCCGCGTTCATCGCCAACGACCGGAACTCGCCCTAGCCCTCGCCGCCCGGGCTCAGTCGGCGTGGCGGTCCGTCAACCGGGACAGCTCCTCCGAGGGCACTCCCAGGGCATACGCCACGGCCTGGTCCAGGCTCATCGCCGCGCCTTCGCGCGCCCAGCGCTCCAGGTCCTCCGGCTGGACGGCGAGTCGAACGTTGGGCCGGAGCTGCGCTTCGATCCAGCCGTCGGTGTAGGACGCCAGCGTCGCGCCCGTCGCGGTCGCCAGCGCCCGAGCGGCGCCCCAGAGTCGCGCGGCCCGTTCCGGGTCGTCGTCGGCGAGGGCCTGCGCGGACAGGTCGTCAATCACCAGCGTCATGCCCGCGGCGTCGCCGGCCGCGTGGAAATGGCCGAGCGCCTCGTGCAGCAGCGGCCGTGATTCGTCGCGCTTGAGCTGGCGCAGCAGGGCGCCCCCGGTCATGTGGAGCGACCAGGCCTCCATCGTCCGGTCGCCCACCCGGCGGAACTTCTCCAGCGCCTGCGAGAACTCCGCGTATCCCGCGTCGGGGGCCTGGCTGAAGTACTTGCGATTGCCGCGGCCCCACAGGACGTTGCCCTGGCCGCGCTCGTCGCCGATCTCCTCGTACAGCGCAAACGCCTCGGCGGAGGCGCGATCGCCCTCACCGCCGGGATCAAGGTCCTCCTCCGTTGCGTTCCGGTCCTCGGGCACGCTGAACACGAAGGTGTAGTTGTAAAGGGCGTTCGCGAGCTCGGCTTTGTCGCCGAGCCGTCGCCAGAGCTCCACCGCCTCGCGATACGCAGCGCGCATGCCCCGGATGTCGGCCTGCCACCAGCACACCCCACCGAGGGCCTCCAGCAGCCGGGCGCGCAAGGCGGGATCGTCGTTGGACCAGGGCGCAGCCGCCATCGCGTCCAGCCGGCGCCGCGCCTCGTACAGGTGGCCGCGCTTCTGCCAGAACCGCCAGACCGCGTAGGCAAGACCGATGGCGATCCGCGCGTGCCCCGCAGCCGCCGACCGATCGAGGACGGCCCGGATGTTGTCGTGCTCGTGCTCGAGCTGGTCGAGGTGGGCCCGCTGGTCGTCGCCGGCCAGCAGCGGCTGCAGCCGCTGCGCCAGCTCCAGGAACCACGCCGAGTGGCGTTCGGCGATCGCCGCCACCTCGCCGCGGGCGGCCAGCTGCTCGGCGGCATACGCCCGGATCGTGTCGAGCACCTGGAAGCGCGGGTCGCCGCTGGTCTCGATGGTCCGGATCAGGCTCTGATCAGCCAGGTCGACGAGGCCATCGACCACATCGATCCCGAGGTCCGTGGATGGGCCGCAGACGGCCTCGGCCGCCGAGAGCTCGGCCCCACCCTCGAACACCGACAGTCGGTCGAGGAGCCGCCGGTGCCCGTCATCGAGGAGGTCGTAGCTCCAGGCGATCGCACCCCGGAGGGTCTGCTGGCGTTCCGGGAGGTCCCGGGCGCCCGCCGACAGCAGGGCGAGCTGGTCCTCGAGCCGAGCGCGGATCGCGTCCGGTGAGAAGAGCTTCACGCGGGCGGCGGCGAGCTCGATTGCCAGGGGCATCCCGTGGAGCCGTGCCGCGATCGCCGCGACCGCGGGCGCGTTCTCGTTCGTGACCCGGAAATCCGGCCGGACCGAGGTCGCCCGGGCGATGAACAGCCGGACCGATTCGTACGTCGTGAGCATCTCGGGATCGATGGCGCGCTCGCCCACGGGCAGGCTGGCGATTTCCAGGGCGCTGAGGTTGCCGAGATCGGGCGGCGTCGGCAGGCCGGGAACGGGGTACTCCTGTTCGCCCGACACGCGGAGCGCGGCACGGGACGTGATCAGCGTGGACAGGCCCGGCGCGTCCCGAAGGAGGTCAGCGATCACCGGCCCCGCCGCGACGACCTGCTCGAAGTTGTCGAGGACCAGCAGGAGCTGCTTCCCGTCGAGCCACTCCCGGAGGACCACGCCCGCGGGCCGCGCGCCCGATTCCGCAAGCCCGATGGCCGAGGCGATCCGCGAGGCCACGAGCGTCGGCTCTCGAACCGTCTCGAGCGCGACGAAGAACACGCCATCCGGGTACCGCTCCGCCGCATTCGCGGCGACCTGGAGGGAGAGCCGCGTCTTGCCCGTCCCGCCGGGCCCCGTCATCGTCACGAGGCGGTTGCCCTCGAGGAGCCGCCCGGCTTCCTCCAGCTCTCGCTCGCGCCCAACGAACGACGTGAGCTGGGTCGGGAGGTTGTTTGGACGCGCGTCGAGGGATTTGAGTGGCGGAAAATCCATTCGAAGCCCGTCGGCCAGGACCTGGCTCAGTGGCTGGGGCTCGCGCAGGTCCTTGAGGCGATGTCTGCCGAGGCCCCGGAGGGTGATGGGCTCCGCGAGATCCGTGGCCGCGAGGGACCGCACGGCATCGGAGACGACGATCTGGCCGCCGTGCGCAGCCGCGGCGATCCGCGCGGCACGATTGATGTCCAGCCCGACGAGGCCGGCGGTACTGTCAGACGCCTCGCCGGCGTGGAGCCCCATCCGGACGTTGACCTCAACCCCATCCGGCCACGCTTCGGCGGAAAGAGCTCGCTGGGCATCCACCGCGGCCCGGACGGCCTCGGCGGCGCTGTCGAACACGACGAAGAACGAGTCGCCCTCCGTGCCCTGCTCGCGGCCGCCGTGGTGGGCGTATGCCTCGCGCTGGATCGCGGCCTGGCGGTCGAGGATCCCGGTGTACACGGCCGCGCCGAGTTCGTCGAGGAGCTGCGTGGAGCCCTCGATGTCGGTGAACAGGAACGTCAGCGTGGCGGCGCCCACCCGACGGCTCAGTGGCGCGTCGACTCGCTGACCTCGCGAAGCCGCGTTGCGACGCCGCGAAGGATCGCGAGGGTCAGGGCCGGCTGCTCGAGGAGGACCTTCTCGAAGTCCCACGACGCGAGGGCGAGGCAGGTTGTCGGCTCCTCCGCCGCGACGGTGGCGTTCCGCGGCAGCCGATCCAGCACCGACAGCTCGCCGAAGAACTCGCCCGGGCCGAGCCGGGCGACGACGGTGCCGTCGCGCACGACCCGGACGACCCCAGAGATGACCACGAAGAAGCCGGTCCCGATGTCGCCCTCGCGGGCGATCACGTGGTTCGGCGGAAAGTCGACCGGCGTCGCGACTTCGGCGAGGTGCGACAGCCCATCCGCGCCGATGCCCTTGAACAGCGGGCAGCCCGCGAGCAGCTCAGCACGCCGATCCTGCGTCAGGGTCATCCAGGTCCTCCCGCGGTGCACCAGCTCCAGTGCGCATTGTGCGCTGCGCGCCGCCGCGCAGCCATTGGCAAGGGAGTGCAGAATCCACGCCAACGACCTGGGCTTCCGCGCGCGCGGCTGGATCTGGAGGATTCGATGGCGTCCCGCGATGAGATCGCCGACGCGATCGCCGGCATGGCGATCTTCGCCGACCTGGCGCGGCCCCAGCTCATGGGCGTCGCCAGCCGGTTCGAAGAGGCGTTTTTCCCGACGGACGCGCGGATCCTCCGGCAGGGCCTGACCGGCTCCGGCTTCTACGTGATCCTCGATGGCGATGCGGATGTCGTCGCCGACGGCCAGAAGCTCGCGACCCTCGCCCGGGGGGACTTCTTCGGGGAGGTCAGCGTGCTCCTCGGCGAGCCGCCGACCGCGGACATCGTCGCGACCCGGCCGCTCCGCTGCATCGTCCTCGGGGGCCCGGGCGTCGAGGGCTTCCTCGTCGACCACCCGCGGGTGATGTACCGGATGCTCCAGGCGCAGGCACGCCGCCTGCGCAACGCGAATCGGCGGCTCACGGCCAACCAGTGACGGGCTCCGACCGTCCGCACCCGCCGGGCGAGTACCCGATCGTCGTTGTCGGGTCGGGCCCGGGCGCGCTCCAGGTCGCGTACTTCCTGGGCCGGCTCGGGATCGGGCACGCGGTCATCTCGGGCGACGCCGGCGCCGGCGGGATGTTCCGGAAGTGGCCGTTCTTCCAGCGGCTGCTCTCGTGGACCAAGCCGTACGCGGTCACGGACCACGGCTCCCGCGAATTCGAGCGCTGGGACTGGAACAGCCTCCTCGCCCATGAGCCGGAGCTGCGCGGGATCGCGGCGGAGTTCATGAACGGCGTCTCCGATTTCCCGTCGCGGCCGGAGATGCAGGCCAACCTCGAGGCCTTTGCGGATCGCGCCGGCGTGGCGGTCCGGTACGGCTGCACCTGGGAATCGACCCGGCGCGAGGAGACGCCCGATGGCGACCGGTTCGTCCTGGTCACCTCGGACGGGGAATACCGCTGCCGCTTCCCGATCTTCGCGGTGGGCGTGTCGGAGCCGTACAGCCCGGCGACGCCCGGCATCGAGCTGGCAGTGCACTACGCCGACACCCGGGACGCCGAGTCCTATGCCGGCAAGCGGCTGTTCATCATCGGCAAGCAGAACTCGGGCTTCGAGCTCGCCACCGGGCTCCTCCAGTGGGCGAGCCGGATCGCGCTGTCCTCGCCCTCGCCGGCCAAGACCTCGATCGAGACCCGCTCGCTC
>DATLDP010000076.1:0-38127 GCA_035525825.1 Candidatus Limnocylindria bacterium | reverse complement strand
GATCAGCTGGCGGAGCCGGCTCACGAGCGTCCGGCCGAGGGACGTGGCGTTGTCGCGGTGGACGATCATCGAGAGGGCATCTACGGGATCGCCGGCGACCAGCACGTCCAGCCGCACGAGGTTCGCGGCGCGGTTGCCGATCTCCTCGTAGTCCATGGACGCGTAGCCCGCGGTCCGCGTCTTGAGCTGGTCGTAGAAGTCGACGATCAGCTCCGCGAGCGGCAGCTCGAAGCGCATCAGGACCCGCGTCGGATCGAGGTACTCGAGGCCAACGAAGGAGCCGCGACGGTTGGTCGTGAGCTCCATCAGCGCCCCGATGTAGCTCGACGGGGTGACGACGGAGAGCCGGACCCAGGGCTCGCGGACCTCCTCGATGTCCCCGACGGACGGCAGCTTCGAGGGGTTGTCGACCAGCACGATGCCGCGACCGTTGGTCAGGAGGACCTCGTATTCGACCGAAGGGGCGGAGGCAATGAGGTCCAGCGAGAACTCCCGCTCGAGGCGCTCCTGGACGATCTCCATGTGGAGCAGCCCGAGGAACCCGCACCGGAACCCGAAGCCGAGGGCCACGGAGCTCTCCGGCTCGAAGGTGAAGCTCGCGTCATTGAGGTGGAGCTTCTCGATGGCGTCGCGCAGGAGCGGGTAATCCTCGCCGCTCACCGGGTAGATCCCGGCGAACACCAGGCTCTTGGCCTCCTGGTAGCCGGGCAGCGGCTCGCCGGCGGGCGCGGTAGCGGAAGTGATGGTGTCGCCGACCTGGGCCTCGCGGACGTTCTTGAGGCCTGTCGCCGCGTAGCCCACGTCGCCGGCGCGCATCCCCCCGACCGGGACGAGCTGGGGCCGGAAGAACCCGAGCTCCAGCAGGTCGGCCTCGGCGCCGGAGGCCATGAGGCGCACCCGGTCGTTGTCCCGGAGCGTTCCCTGGGCGAGGCGGATGTAGACGATCACGCCCTTGTACGGGTCGTAATGCGAGTCGAAGACGAGGGCCTGGAGCGGCGCCGACGGGTCGCCCTTCGGCGGGGGCACGCGCTCCACGATGGCTTCGAGCAGCTCCGGGACGCCGGTGCCGTCCTTCGCGGAGACGAGGAGGACCTCCTCCCGCGGGATCGCGAGGGCGTTCTCCAGCTCGTCCATGACGAGGTCCGGCTGAGCCGACGGCAGGTCGATCTTGTTGAGGACGGGGATGATCGTCAGCCCTTCGCGGAGGGCCAGGTGGACGTTCGCCAATGTCTGGGCCTCGATGCCCTGGGCCGCGTCGACGACGAGGATCGCCCCCTCACAGGCCTGCAGGCTGTGGCTCACCTCGTAGCTGAAGTCGACGTGCCCCGGCGTGTCGATGAGGTTCAGGCCGTAGGTGAGGCCGTCGCGCGCGGTGTGCTCGAGCCGGACGGCGCGGGCCTTGATCGTGATGCCCTTCTCGCGCTCGAGGTCCATCGAATCGAGGACCTGGCTCGTCATCTGGCGCGCGTCGATCGCGTGCGTCAGCTCGAGCAGTCGATCCGCCAGCGTCGACTTGCCATGGTCGATGTGGGCAATGATCGAGAAGTTGCGGAGGCGGTTCTGGGGGATCGTCACGGGCCGGGAGTCTACGGGCCGTCAGGCTTGGAAGGCGGACAGCAGCGTGATGCCGATCGCGATGGTCGCCACGCCAATGACCTGGACGCGCTGAAGCCGCTCGTGGAACAGGAAGAAGGCCGCGACGGCGGCGATCGCGGCGAACTGCGATGACAGGACCGCCGCGACCGCGACGCCCTCGCTGGCCGCCACGACGTAGACGGCGCCGCCGAAGACCTCGAGGATGCCCGCCAGCGCCACCAGTGGGAGCGCCGTCCGCGTGATCCGGAACCGGCGCGTCAGCACCAGTGGCATGACGATGATCGTGAGCCCGACGGTCCGCGACGCGACCATGACCCACGCGGGGGGCACGCCCGAGCCGCCCAGCCGGCCGGACAGCACGAGGCCCACCGAGAAGGTGAGTGCCGCCGCGATCGCGAGGAGGGCGGCGCGTCGGGTCCAGGCCGAGTCGACGGGCGGCGCGTCCGGGCCGTCCGCCGCGCGCTCCACGGAGGCGAGGACCACGCCGACGGCAATGGCGCCGAGGAGGATCGCCGTCGAGACGGCCAGCGGCTCGCCGAGGCCCACCGAGATGAGGGCAGCAAGGGCGCCCTCGGTGGCCACGATCGGCGCGACGATCGAGACGCGCCCGATCGAGAGCGCCCCGTACGCGAGCAGCAGGCCGATGTTGTGCGACAGCCCGGTCAGGACCAGGGCGACGAGCTGCCACGGCTCGAGCGGCACCGGGGTCGCGAGCAGCGCGGGACCCATCGCCGCGACCCAACCGACCGCCATGACCCAGCCGAGCACCGACATCGGGCCGATCATCCGGCTGGACCGGGAGGAGACCAGGGTGGCGATGGCCCAGGACAGGGCGGCACCCAGGCCGCCGAGGATCGCCACCATCGAGCCGAGAGTGTGACAGGTCGGCCTTCTGCTACCATCCGCGTCCGCGCCCGGCGCTCGTTCCGCGCCCCGTGCATCATTCGCGCTTCGCGCGTGCTCACATCGAACGAAGAGGTTCCATCGACTTGGCCAGAACGCCCCGCAAATGGACCGGTGCCCGCTCCCCCGGCGGCCTGAAGCGCGTCCGGAGCTCTGAGCGCCGCCACGAGATCCTCGGGCCGCGGCGCGCGACCGCGAAGACCCTCGTCCGCACCGCGGTGGATGTCGCGACCAGCCCCGGTGAGCTCGATCCCCAGGTGAGCCTCGCCGCGGCGATGAGCGCCCTGGACCGCGCGGCCAAGGTCGGCGCGATCCACCCGAATCAGGCCGCGCGCCGCAAGTCGCGCCTGGCCGTGAAGGTCAATGACCTGCTCGCCGGCACCAATGTCGTCGCCAAGGGCAAGGCCAAGAGCGTCGGCAAGGCCGCCGCGCAGAAGGCCGCGAAGGCCCGCATCGCGGCCGGCAAGGCCGGCAAGGCCAAGGGTGCCCAGACGGCTGCCGGCAAGGCGCGCGCCGCGCTGAGCAAGACCTCTCGCGCCGAGGCGGCGGAGACGGCAGTCAAGCCCGCCGCCGTGGCAGCAGCGCCGGTGAAGGCGGCTTCCAAGCCGGCCACCAAGACCGCCGCCAGGAAGGCGACCACCACCAAGACGCCAGCCACGAAGACGACCGCGACCAAGACCGCGGCTGCCAGGAAGACCACGACCAAGAAGTAGCTCGGCGCGGGCAACCGCGCAGACAGCGAAGACGCCGGCGGAGCAGTCGCTCCCGCCGGCGTCGTTGCATCCGAGGGCAGATTGGCTAGGGGCCGAGCTCGAGCGTCCCCTCGATCGATTTCAACATGCCATCTGCCCGGAGAGTTCCCGCCCCCCCGGTGGCGATCATGTCGTCAAAGAACGCCTGGCAGCTGGCCGACGGTGGTTCCGTCCCCTGCCACACGAAGATCGCCTTCACCGGGGAACCACGCTCGAGGACGATCGCGGCGCGTGTCCCCGTCGGTGTCTCGCTGTACGTTGACTGGGTGACGTCACCGCCGATCCAGAGCAAGCCATCGATGGTTCGCGTGCACTCGAGATCTACGGTGAAGCCGTCCTTGCCTGCATGGGACACGACCATGCTTCCGGTCACGCTGGAGGCCGCTCCAGTCGAATCGAGATCGACGGTGTAGCCGTCGCCAACCTGGGCCGTGAAGGTGCCGCGGGCGAGCAGCGCCGGGCTCGGCGACGGCGCGATCGTCGGTTGCCCGCCCGGCCCGCCATTCCGTGGCAGGAACTGGTAGCCGACGACGGCCACGACGAGGACTGCTGCAGCCGCAGCCAACAGCTTCGCGTAGGTGTTCATGGGATTGGACCTCCACGCCGACCACCAGGACCGGCGCTGTGGGGTCGCGGGGAGCTGGTCGAGCACGGTGTCCAGGACTCGGTCCGGGAGCGCCGTCACGCCATCCTCCAACCACGACCGGACGATGCGCGTGGTCTCGCGATCGGTGCTCATCGGGAAGCCTCCTGCGCTGCAGGTCGGGCGTCGGCGTCGAGTGCCGCGCGGAGCCCACGCATCGCGTGAAGTAGTCGGGATCTGACCGTCCCGATGGGGACACCGAGGGTCTCGGCGACCGCCTCGAGCGGCAGGTCGAGGTAGTGGTGCAGGACCACCACCGCGCGATGATCGATGGATAGCCTGCGGAAGCCGCGCTCGAGCTGGTCGCGATCGACGACCGAGCTCAGGGCATCCGCGCTCTGCGGCCCGTCGGCCGGGAGGAGGCGGAGGTTCGGCGCCCACTTGCGGGTTCGGCGACCCTCGGCGTAGCAGGCACGCACGAGGAGCCGGTACGACCAGGCGTCAAAGCGCGCCGGGTCGCGAAGCTGGGGCAGGTCCCGCCAGATGGTCAGCAGCGCCTGCTGCGTCGCATCCTCGGCGAGGTCGGTGTCGCGCAGGATCCTGTGCGCCACGGCATGGAGCCGGTCGCCCGCGGCGACAGCGAGGCTCGCGAAGGCCTCCTCGTCACCGTGCTGCGCCCGTTTCACCAGATCGATGTCCATGCCACTCCCGTTCCATGGCCGCGCTCGCAACGATGCGGGTGCGGTCAACCGGTATGGGCTGGCGCGAACGCGTGGCGGCACAAAGTTCGTGCCGCGCTCAGGCGGCGGCGGGGGCTCCCCGAGTGGCGAGGGCGCCGCGGCGCGGTCCAGCCAGGCTGAAGAGGACGCCGCCCAGCAGCGCGGAGCCGGTGGCCGCGGCGATCAGGAAGAGCGCCGACGAACCCTGCTCACGCCAGTACAGGCTGGAGAAGGACGGGGCATCCGTGATGCCTGCCGCCGCGAGCTGGCCCGGCTCGGCGGCGAGGTAGCGGCGATACACGCAATCGGCGCCGGACTCGCACGTGGGGCCCGCGACGCCGTTCTCGACCTGGTTGAAGTTCGGGTAGCCGTTGTCCGCTAGGAAGAAGAGCGCCTTGATCCCGAGCAGGAGGATGGCCAGGGTCAGGCCGGTCGCGACCCCAGCAAGCAGCGCATTCGGGACGATCCGGCGCCACTCGCCGCGCCGTCGTGCCGCTCGGGCGTTGGCGTAGTAGCCGATCACCATCCCGCCGGGGATGGTCAGGAGGTGGTACGCAGGCTGGATGGGGACGATCAGCAGGAAGCTGATCGCCATGGTGACGGCCATGCCGATCCCGACGTAGGCCGCCGTGATCGCGCCGCGATCGAAGATCCGGCTCACGCGGCGTGGCCGGGCTGGTTCGGAGGCACGGCCATGGCCCCGGTGCGGCCGCTGCGGGCGAGCGCGGATCGGCCCACGTATCGAGCTGAGCCACCAAGCTCCTCCTCGATCCGGAGCAGGCGGTTGTACTTCGCTACGCGTTCCGATCGCGACGGAGCGCCGGACTTGATCTGCCCCGTCCCCATGGCGACGACGAGGTCGGACACGGTGGTGTCCTCCGTCTCGCCGGAGCGATGGCTGACCATCGCGGCCCAGCCCGCGGCGCGGGCCATCTCGATCGCCTCGATGGTCTCGGTCAGCGTCCCGATCTGGTTGAGCTTGATCAGGACCGCGTTGGCGGCGTGCTCCCGAATCCCGCGCTCGATGAACGCGGTGTTGGTCACCAGCAGGTCGTCGCCGACGAGCTGGACCTTCGAGCCCAGTCTCGCGGTGAGGGCCTTCCAGCCGGCCCAATCCTCCTCGCCGAGCCCGTCCTCCAGGGAGACGATCGGGTATTTGTCGAGCCAGGATGCCCAGAGCTCGATCAGCTCCCCGGTGTCGAGCGTGCGACCTTCCGTCTGGAGGCGGTAGCGCCCGGGCGTGTCGTGGCCGCCGGTCCCCTCCACGAGGATGGAGCTGACGGCCGGGTCGAGCGCCAGGGCCACGTCGTCGCCGGGCCGGTAGCCGGCCCGCTCGATCGCGCGGAGGATGATCTCGATGGCCGCCTCGTTCGTTTTAAGGGACGGAGCGAAGCCGCCCTCGTCGCCCTGGGCGGTCGAGTGGCCTTCTTCGTGGAGGATGTCCCGCAGGGCCCCGAAGACCTCGGCGCCCGCCCGCAGGGCTTCGGCGAAGCTCGACGCGCCGACCGGCGCCACCATGAACTCTTGGAAGTCCGTCGAGTCCACGGCGTGCTTGCCGCCGTTCAGGATGTTGAAGAACGGGACCGGCAGGGTGGTCGCAGCCTCGCCACCGAGCGACCGGTAGAGCGGGACGCCGGTCACGTTGGCGGCCGCGTGGGCCGTCGCGAGCGACACGCCCAGCAACGCGTTGGCCCCGAGCCGGCGCTTGTTGGGCGTTCCGTCCAGGGCGATGAGCGCGTGGTCGACCGCGGCTTGATCGGTCACGTCCAGGCCCGCCAGGGCGGGCGAGATCTCGTCGTTCACGCCGGCCACGGCGCGCATGACGCCCTTGCCGGCGAACCGCTTCGGGTCGCCGTCACGGAGCTCGATTGCCTCGTTGATCCCGGTGCTCGCGCCCGATGGCACCGCCGCGCGGCCCAGCGTGCCGTCCTCGAGGATGACATCGACCTCGACGGTCGGGTTGCCGCGGGAGTCGAGAATCTCGCGCCCGTGGACCCGGGCGATGCGGTACGGGGCGGTCACCCGACGGCCTTCGCGGTCGCCTTCGCGGTCGCCTTAGCGGCCTTCGCGGCGTTCGCGCGCTTGGTGGCCAGGCCCTTCTCCGCCGGCGTCAGGATCGGGCGGTCCTGGAGCACGGAGACGCCGGGGAGCTCCCGACCCTCGAGGAACTCGAGCGAGGCGCCGCCGCCGGTGGAGATGTGGGTGAAGTGCTCGGCGATCCCCTGCTGCTGGATCGCCGCGACGGAATCGCCGCCGCCAACCACGACCGTGGCGCCAGCGTCGGCGCGCGTCGCAAGGTAGCGGGCGATCGATCGCGTTCCGTGGGCGAACGACGGGATCTCGAACACGCCAAGCGGGCCGTTCCAGAAGACCGTCTTCGCGTCCGCGAGGGCGGCTTCCATCAGGTCCAGCGTGGCCCGCCCGACATCGACGATGTGCCATGACGCCGGGATCTTCTCGGCGGGGATCGTCTTGTACTCGGTGCCGCGCGTGACCTCCTTGGCGACGATTACGTCGACCGGGAGGATGACCCGGACCTTGGCCTTCTCGGCCGCCGCGAGGACACGCCGGGCCTCGTCGACCATGTCGTGCTCGGCGAGGCTCTTGCCCACGGTCTTGCCCTGGGCCAGCAGGAAGGTGTTGGCCATCCCACCGCCGAGCACCAGCACGTCGATCTTCGGCATCAGGGTGTCGAGGACCTTGAGCTTGCCCGAGACCTTGGCTCCGCCGACGATCGCCGCGAACGGCCGCGCCGGGTTGTCCATCAGCCGGGAGAGCATCGCGAGCTCGCGCTCCATCAGGAATCCGGCATAGGCCGGCAGCAACTTGGCGACGCCGACGGTGCTCGCGTGGGCTCGATGCGCCGTGCCGAAGGCGTCGTTGACGTAGACCTCGGCATAGTCAGCGAGCTGCTGGGCGAAGATCGGGTCGTTCTTCTCCTCCGCCGCGTGGAACCGGAGGTTCTCGAGGAGCAGGATCTCGCCGTTGCGGAGCCGCTTCACGGCGTCCACCGTGCCCACGCCCAGGGCGTCGCCGGTCACCGGCACGTTCCGCCCGAGGATCTGGGTGAGGCGCTCGGCGACGGGCCGCAGGCGCAGCCCATCCTGGACCTTGCCGTCGGGCCGGCCGAGGTGGCTGGCGAGGATCACCCGCGCCCCGTGGGTCAGCAGGTGGTGGATGGTCGGGATCGCGGCGCGGATGCGCGAATCATCGGTGACCTTGCCGTCCTCGAGCGGGACGTTGAAGTCGACTCGGACGAGGACGCGTTTTCCGGCGACGTCGGCGTCGCGGACCGTCAATTTATCCATGGAGCTCCTCGGATTGGCGCTGGGACTGGGGCTGGCTCGGAGCCGCCGCCGGCTCGGTGGCTCGCTCCGCGGGGGAGAAGCCGCCGAGATCAGGCGGCGGAGCCGGCGCGGGACGGCAGCTTCGAAGCGACGAGCTGGACGAGGTCGGCGCAGCGGGAGCTGTAGCCCCACTCGTTGTCGTACCAGGCGATGACCTTGACCATCGTCCCGCCGAGCACCATGGTGCTGGCCGAGTCGATGATCGACGAGCGCGAGTCGCCCCGGAAGTCGCTCGAGACGAGCGGCTCGTCGGACACCCCGAGGATCCCCTTCATCGGGCCCTCTGCGGCTGCCCGGAAGGCGTCGTTGAGCTCCTCGGCGGTCGTCGATCGGCCGACGTCCGCGGTGAAGTCCACGACGCTGACCGTGGGGGTCGGGACGCGCAGGCTGAAGCCGTCGAACTTGCCCTTCAGATCCGGGATCACGAGCGCCAGGGCCTTCGCGGCGCCGGTTGTCGTCGGGATGATGTTCTGGCCGGCCGATCGCGCCCGGCGCGGGTCCTTGTGGGCGACGTCGAGGATCCGCTGGTCGTTGGTGTAGCTGTGGATCGTGTTCATCAGGCCGCGCTCGATGCCGAGCAGGTCGTGGACGACCTTGGCGGCGGGCGCCAGGCAGTTGGTCGTGCAACTGGCGTTGCTGATGATGTGGTGGTTGTCCGGGTCGTACTTGTCATCGTTGACCCCGAGGACGATCGTGATGTCCTCGCCCTTCGCCGGGGCGCTGATGATCACCTTCTTCGCGCCGGCGGTGATGTGGGCGCGGGCCTTCTCGGCGTCCGTGAAGATGCCGGTCGACTCGAGGACGATGTCGACGCCCATGTCACCCCACGGCAGGGTCGCCGGGTCCTTGGCCTGGAGGACCTTGATCTCCCGGCCGTCGATGATCAGCGCGTCGTCTGTGTGGTCGACCGTGCCGGGGTAGGCGCCGTACGTCGAATCGTGCTTGAAAAGCAGGGCGTTCATGCTCGTGTCCACGAGGTCGTTGACCGCCACGACCTCGACGTCGGGCGCACGCTCGAGGATGGCCTTGAGGGACTGCCGGCCGATGCGGCCGAAGCCATTGATGCCGATGCGGGTGGTCATCGAGAGCTACCTCCAGGGACGGCGGCGGCACGTTCGGCCGTCCGCGCGATGGGTCGATTGGTCGTGTTGGCATTGGTGGCAGCCGCGAGGCGGCGCATGACCAGCGGCTGGGCGCCGGCCAGCGAGACGTCGCCGCCGAGCGCGGCCGGGACGACGGTCACGTGGCGGGCGACGACGTCGAAGGCCTCGCTCGCGATGGTTCGACGGATCGGGTCCAGCAGGCGCTCGCCCTCGGCCTCGGCGATGGAGCCGCCGATGACGATGCGGTGCGGATTGAAGGCGTTGACGTAGCCCACGCAGGCCGCGGCAATGGCGCGGCGTGCCTGGTCCATGAGCCGCATGCAGGCCGCGTCGCCCGCGAGCGACCCCTCCGCGACGTCCTTCGCGGACAGCTCGTCGGGACCGCCGAGGGCGACCACCCGGTCCTTGAGGAACGGTGACGCGTCCGACTCGCACAGCGCCCGGGCCTCGCGGGCCAGCGAGACGCCCGCGGCGTAGGCCTCCACGTGCCCGATCCCGCCACAGCCGCAGCGCGGCCCGTCGAGGCTCACGGGCACGTGCCCGAGCTCGCCGGCCAGCCCATCCGGGCCGTGCAGGATCTCGCCCCCGAGGACGATCGCGCCGCCGATGCCCGTGGACACCGTCAGGTAGATGAAGTCGTCCGTGCCGCGAGCCGCGCCGAAGGCCTGCTCGCCGAGCGCCGCCACGTTCGTGTCGCGATCGAGGAATGCCGGCAGGCCCAGGGCCTTCCCGACCTCGGGAGCGAGGGGCACGTCACGGAAGCGCGGGCCGAGGTTTGGCGGCTCCAGCACCACGCCCGTCCAGGGATCCAGGGGACCGGGCGAGGAGAGCCCGACGCCGGCGAGCTGCGCCCGGAGATCGGGCGGAGCTGAATCGCGGACCTTGGCGACCGCCTCGCAACAGGCCGCGACGATCGCGGCAGGGCCGGCCTCGATGGGCGTCGGGCGCTCCGTGCGCGCGATCCGGGCACCGTCAGGCCCGATCACGGCGGCGCGAATCTGCGTGCCGCCGAGGTCGAGGGCGAGGACGGGCTGCTGCGACAGGGCGAAACCTCGGTTTCGATCGGTGGAGCGAGGGTGATTCTAGCAGTCGGCCGGTCCAGGGCCCCTTGCAGGCTCAGGGTCGCGCGCCGTCACCGGGGTGGCACCTGCCATTCGACCCGACGACGCGGGCCGGAAAATGCAAGACCCCCGCCGGTCGCCCGACGGGGGTCCACGATGCTCGATGAGGAGTGGCTAGCCGCCGATCTTGAACACCTTGGTCCCGCACTTGGGACAGGTGCCCTGGAGCGCCTTCTTGCCGTTCTTCATCGTGATCTGCTGCGGGTCCTGGACTTCGACTTTCATCTTGTCCTTGACGCAGTACGCCATCGACATGGGTTCAGGTCCTCCCGAAGTTCCGTGGTGCCTCGGACACGGTGTCCGCGGTCACTGTGCGCTCTCAAGTCCGAGCGACGGTCGCCAGCGATCCGTCGATGCTGCTTGCTTGCGACGGTCCATGTCCGCGAGGAGGCGCAGGGCTTCGAGCCCAGTCTCCACGCAGGCAGCTTCCGCCTCGTCCTTTGCGGCCCCAGTCACGAAGTCCCCCGTGGTGCGTTGCGCGTAGACCGCGCAAACGACCCCGGCCCGACACCGCGCCAGACCCGCGAGTACGAGCAATGCCGAGGCTTCCATCTCGAAGTTCAGGACGCGCTGGCGCGCCATGTCCTCGGCGAGGTCAGGGTATCGGATGGGAAGCTGCGGGATCGGACGGCCCTGCGCGCCGAAGAAGCCCGGCGCCGTTGCCGTCAGACCCACGTGATATCGATTCCCAAGCCGCTCGGCGGCCTCGATGAGGGCCACCACTGCCTCGTAGTCCGCGACCGCCGGATAGCCGTCGTGAACGAACCAGCTCGTCGTCGTCTCGAGCCGGACTGCGCCCGTGGAAATCACGAGGTCCCCGAGGCCCATCTCCGGCTGGAGGCCACCGCACGAGCCGACGCGAATGATCGTGGGGCGCTCGGTGATGGCGAGGAGCTCGGCCATCACGATCTCGACGTTGTCCGTGCCGATCCCGGTCGACACGATGGACACGCGCTGGCCACGGTAGGTACCGGTGACCGACGCGAACTCGCGGTGCCGGCGCTCGAGCTCGACGTCGTCGAGCAGCCGGGCAATCCTGGTGGTGCGATCGGGGTCGCCGGGGAGGAGGATGTACTCGGCCAATTCGCCAGGGCCGAGATCGATGTGGTATTGCCGCTCCCCGGTCGGGAGCGCCACGCGGTGGTCCGCGTTCGGCAAGAGCCGGTACTCCTCCTCGTCGCCCGCACGTGCGGAACTCGGGCAAGCCTACGCACGCGTTCGAACGAGCGTCAAGCGAATTCGTGCTCAGAAGGCGGTCGATTCGTGCTCAAACCGGGTGAATCGGGGGTTCCCGGCCCGATCGGGGCAAATTCCGGCCGATTCAGGCCGTTGCGCCGCACCGATCGGGCCGATCACTCGTCGCCGCCGATCAGCCCTCCTTCGCCCGCAGCGTGGTCAATCTCGCCACCAGGGCGGTCCGGAGGTGGCGGCGCGCAAGCCGTCGGCGAGCGACGGTCATGAGGACCGAGAGCGCGGTGATCATTGCCAGCGCCAGGAGGCTGGTGGGGGCGAGATTCGGGGTGAGGCCGGTGGCGTCGGCGAGGGTCGCTGCGCCCTCGGCGGGGTCCTCCGTCGCCGCAGGCTCCGAGGGCAACCCGCCGATCGGCAGCGCCTGACCGAGGCTGCCGACCCGAAGCAGCGCGCCGTCGCTGCCCACGACGACCGCCGTCACGCCGTCGACGAGCTCGACGACGCCGGTCGCGGCGACCGCCTCGCCCTCGCGCAGGTGGGCGAGCAGCGCGGTCATGTCGTCGCGGAGCTGGACCCGGGCCAGGGCCGTGCCGTCATCGAGGTCGAAGCCGTCCTCGGCGAGGCGCGCGATCAGCCCACCCACGCGGACCCGCTGACCCACGTGCTCGGAGAGCGCGGCGAGGTCCGTGTCCGGGGTGATGTCGATGGAGTTCGCGGCCGGGCTTGGGTCCGCTCCGCCGTTGGAGCCCGCGCCCGACGCACCGAGGCCTTCTCCTGGCGCACCGTTGCCGGCGGGCCCGACCGCGACGTCACTCCCATTCCGTGGCAGCACGGCGAAGCGCCGATCGCTCGCGGTCGGATAGGGCCGCCGGACGACCCCCACCACCGTGATTCGGCGCCCGATGATGATCGCGGTCGACGGGATCGCGGCGCCGGCTTGCCCGATCACGGCGGCCTTGGAGCCGTCAGCGAGCGTCACGTCGGCCCGCCAGTGGTCGCCGAGGCGCTCGACCTTCGAGATGCTCCCCGCCAGCCGGACCAGGAGCCACTCGTCTCGCTCGGCGGGTGCCCGGTTGAGCGACGCCGGCGTGATGGCTGAGCCACCGCCGATCGAGTCGACCGTCGTGGCGCCGATCCTCGACGCGCCCCAGGCCCTGCCCGTCTTGCCGGTGATGCGGAGGTGCGATCCGACGCTGGGCGCGGCGGTGCCGCTCGGCAGGAGGACCTCGATCGCCCCGCTCGAGTCCTGCACGACGATCCGGCGCCCGCTCGAATCCAGCAGGCTGACCCCGGCCGTGACGATCGCCTCGATGGTCACGATCGATCCCTCGGGGAGGGCCAGCGCCGTCGAGACGGGGCGGACGGATGTGGGACTCCCGCTCGCGCCGGGCGTGGTGGGGCCGGCCACTGACTCGATGTCCGCCTTGTCCCGGAGGTAGAGACGGTAGCCATCGAGCGCGCCCTTGCGGGATGCCCGCTGGCCGACGATGCCAGCAAGCCGATAGGAACGGCCCTTGACGAGGTCCGTGGCTGCGACGCCGCTCGAGGCGTCAGCGAGCACGCGGAATGTCGCGCCGCCCTGGTCGGTGAGCTCGATGGTGATGTCGCCGCTGGTGCTCTTGGCGGGAGTGGCGGCAACCGCTCCCGTGAGCTCGACGAGACGACCCTCGGTGGCCTCGCCGAGCTGCGCTGCGGTGAGGCGTACCGGGGCCGGGAGGCTGCCGCTGCCCGTGACCTTGAAGCCCGCGGCCGACGGCCGCAGCTCCAGCTGGCCATAGGGATCCGCGAGGGCGCCCTTGACGACCACGATGGCCCCGCGTGCTGGCGTCGCAGTTCCGTCGGGAACGCGGACCGCGATGCCGCCGGTGCCGTCGGCGACGGCGATGAGCGGCGGCAGTCCGAGGCGACCACCTTCCGCGGTGACCACGCCGCTGATCGTCACCACCGTTCCGATGGCGGCGCCGCGCGCCTCGACGACGCTGATGCTCCCGGGCAGCGTGGGCCCGGGCGTCGCCGTCGGCATCGGGGTGGGCGAGGGCGTGCGTGTTGGTGCAGGCGTCGGGCTCGGTGCGGCGGAGGCCGTTGGCGTGGGTGCCGCGGTCGGCTTCGCGGTTGCGCTGGGGGCCGGCGTGGGAGCCGGGGTCGCGGTCGGGCCGGGTGAGGAGGTGGGCGCTGGTGTCGCCGTTGGCGACGGCGTAGGCGCGGGCAGGATCCCGAAGTCGCTCTCCTCCGTCGCGTGGACGCGATAGCCGGCCAGGCCGGTGCCGCTGCTGTCCCGCTGGCCGACCGGCCCCACCGCGATGACGTTCGTGCCGCTGGGGACGCTGAGGCCCCCGAGCGCCTCCGAGCTCACGATGACCCGGACCGCGCCGGACCCGTCGTCGACCATCAGGCCCAGCCCGTCCGAGAGGTTCGTGGGCGACCCGACCGTCAGCCCGTGGACCATCACCCGCAGGCCTTCGACCGCTTCCAGGATCTCGCCGGTCGGCAGCGCCCATGGAGCGGGTCGTTGCTGGGGGCCGAACGAGACGATGTCGAGCTCCGCGACGCGCAGGGTGCGCTCGGCGAAGCGATCGTCGAGCGTCCCGGAGACCTCGATCCGGGTGTCCGCCGGGAGCCCAGCCAGGACTGCCGCGTCGAGGTACAGCGCGATTCCGGCGGAATCGTCCTGGATGAAGGCCTTCCGCGCCGACTCGAGGGCACCGAGATGGGTTGTGAGGACGCCGCCGATGCGCGCCGTCGTCCCGTTGGCCTGGGCGCGAGCCGCCTCGATCGTCACCGTCGGGATCGGGGTGGTCGTCGGAACCGGGGTGGGCGTGAGGGTGGGGTCCGGCGTCGGCGCGAGGGTCTCGATGGGCGCCGGCGTCGACACTGGCGTCGGAACTGGCGAGGGAATCGGCGTCGTGGTTGGGTCGGGCGTGGGTTCGAACGTCGGCCCGAACGTTGGTGCGAGGGTGGCCGTGGGCTCGGCCGTGGGCGCCGTGGTCGGCTCGATGGTCACCGCCGGGCTCGGGCTGGGGCTGGGGCTCAGGGACGGATCGGGTGGGCTGCTCGGCGCCGTGGTCGCGGTCGGCGTGGGCGACGGAACGGCCGTCGGCGCGGGCGTGAGCGTCGGCGTGGAGGTTGCGGTCGGCGCCGGGACGGGGGGTGCGGCCAGGTTCTGGGGGTTCGGCGTCGCCTGGGCCGTCCAATCGAGCGAGTTGGCGTTCGTGTCGACCGTGTTGCCATTGATTCCGCCGGGCTTGCGCTCGATGCTCGCCCCGGCGGCCGGCGCGACGACCGGCGTCCCCTCGACGAAGGTGCTGGTCGCATCGCCCCAGCCCACCGCGTCGATCGGCGCCCCGCCGATGACGCGCAGCACCACAGCCCCGCCGGTCGCGGCGAACCCGCTGCTGTACGTCGCGTCCGCCAATGCCGCGTAGATCCCGGCGCTGTTGGCGACGAGCAAATGCTTGCCGGATCCGAGCGGGAGGCTCGCGGACCACGAGGCCTTGCGCGTCACCGTGGTCCCCGTCGAGGTCGCGTAGACGAGCTCCAGGCCATTGAGGTCGACGGCGGTCGCCCCGACGTTCGTGATCTCCGCGAACTCGTCGGACGCAGACGCGCCGCCGGTCTGGACCTCTGACACGAGCAGGGTCGAGACGGGCCAGGTGACGGCACCCAGCGCCGCGGGCGCGGGACTCGACGTTCGCGCGAGGGCGACGCCGCCCAGGGACAGCACGACCAACAGCGCAGCCAGGGGCGCAACGCGTCGCTCCACGATCGACCTCCGGGCGGGAGCCACCGAGGCCGGGCGGGACGGCTCGACCGGTTGTAGCAGCGGCCGCTCACCCCCCGGTTCGGTGTGGATGCATCCCCGCTTCAGCTGCGCTGCACCGCGACTGCACGCCGGCTCACCGACGGCTCACCGACGACCCATCCGCGGATTGCGGCCGCCGCGTACGATTCCGCCCCGGCCGGGGAGGCCGAACGGGAGGCAGCACGCGGACAGCCGCGCGCCGAGTTCGAAGGAGGAGTCGTGGCCCGCGCCAAGCAGACCGATCGTGCCGAGGCGCGCCGGCGGTATCGCCAGACGACGAGCCCGGCGGACGTGCCCGGCGAGGGCGACGGCGACGACGATCTCGACTTCGGCGAGCGCCGTCCCGAGGCGGGCCCGGCTCGTAATGCTCGAGAGGCGCCGCCCGCCGGCCGCCCCAGCTTCCTCGGCTCGTTTCGAGCGGCCTACCGGCCGGCCAACGTCCGCGAGGACCTCCGAACCTTCCCGAGGACGCTCCAGAGCCGCGGAGCGCTGGCCGCGCTGGCGATGGTCATCGTCGGGACGGCGGTGGCGTGGTTCTTCTGGGACTTCTCGGGCGGCCGCATGGCCTGGGAGCTCCTCGTGCTGCCCGGCTCCGCGCTCGCGCCGCAGCTGGTCGCCGGCTTCTTCGCACCGCGCGCGAGCTACCTGCTGGGCCTGCTGATCGGGCTCCTGCAGGGCGTCGCCGCGACCGTCTTCCTCACCTCGCTCGCGAATCGCGTCGGGCAGCCGCTCGCCAGCGACCAGGTCTCCAGCCTGCTCACCCAGTCGTTCCTCACCGGACCGGTCAGCGGCGCGCTGTTCGCCTCCGCGGCCGCCTGGTATCGCCGCTTCCTCGCCATCTCCCAGCCGAACCGCCGACCGCAGGGCCGCGGTGGCTCCGGCCGGTCGGCGTCGAAGCCGAACCCCTCGAGGCGCCCCGCCGGCCGCTAGCTCTCGATCCAAGGATTCATGAGCGACGGAAAATGCACGGGTCAGGCTCGATGACCAACCGCGAGCTGCCGCCGTATCCGTCTTCCACGATTCTGGTGGTCGAAGTCGGCTCGACAGCGCATGGCACCGGCCTTCCAGGTCGCGAAGACCACGACGAGATCGTCATCTACGTCGAGCCGCCAGAGGTGATCTTCGGACCGGGACTACCGCCTCGCGCGGCCCAGATCCGGACGCAGCCCGAAGGCGTCCCGTCGGGCCCAGGCGACACGGACCGGAGCCTCTACTCGCTGCGGCACTTCCTCTACCTGGCCGCCTCCGGGAACCCGTCCATCCTGATGGTCCTCTGGGCCCCCGTCATCAATGCCACGGCTCTCGGGACGTCGCTGCGGGATCTCGGGCCTGCATTCGTCGGGCGACACCTGGTACCGAAATACCGGGGCTACATGAAAGCGCAGCGCGATCGCCTCCTTGGCCTGCGCGGCGGGCGCCATGGAAAGCTGCGTCACGACGAGACCGGCGTGGGCTTCGATACGAAGTACGCGATGCACGCGGCCAGGCTCGGCTACCAGGGCGTCGAAATCCTGACGACGCGAGCCCTTTCCCTCCCGATCGCCGGTGCGCCCGGCGATTGGCTCCGCGAGGTCCGCGGCGGCAAGGTCCCGCTGGACGCGGTGGTCGCCAGGATCGAAGCCCTCGACGAGCAGCTTGACGAGCTCGGCTCGGACGCATCGATCTCGGCGGGGCCGGACCGCTCTGCGATCGCAGCCTGGTCAGCGGCGGCCCACCGGCAGGCTTGGGGATGGCCGCCTGACAAGGGCAAACCCGCCGATCCGGGTCGCTAGGTCTATCCCAGGCGTCGCATCCCGGCGTGCCCGAGCTGGCGGACGCCCGCCGGCGTCTCGGGGCCGCCGGCACCCTCGGCGACGCTCGTCAGCGGGCGGATGTCGTGGGCGAACACGTTGATGACCGATGACTCCCGCTGGAGGTCGCCGTCGACGAGGAGCAGTGCGTGGCGCCGGACGACGCTCCGGAGCCGCGCCCACGTGTCCGGCCAGAGCGTGACGTTGACCATCCCGGTCTCGTCTTCCAGCGCCAGGAAGACCGTGCCCTTCGCGGTCATCGGGTGCTGGCGGGTCACCACGAGGCCACCGAGCCGGACGGGGCCGGTCCGCCGATCGGCGAGGGCCGCGTTGGGAACCGCGCCGAGCCGGTCGAGCGCCTCGCGGAACAGCGCGACCACCTGGAGCTTCGCGTCGAGCCCGACCACCGCGTAGGCATCGCCCAGCCGCTCCGATTCGCTGATCGCCGGCAACACCGGCGCCTCGGTCGGGGGCAGGCGCAGGTCCATCGGCCGCCCCGCCGCGGGCGACCTGCCGGTCCCAACGCTCCCGCCGCTCGCCACGCGCCTCGCCCCCATCGAGCCGAGGCCGCGCCCGCGGGTCACCCCCGCGACCTCCCGGAGCTGCCACAGGAGCTCGCGCCGTGGACGCCCCAGCGAATCGAGCGCCCCGGTCCGGATCAGCCGCTCGATCGTCTCCTCCGGCAGGCCCGTCCGCTCGACCACGTCCGCGAGGGAGACGTAGGGCCCGTGCTCCAGCTCCCGGTCGAGGAGCTCGGCGTGCTGCTCGCCGATCCCCTTCACCAGGTGCAGCCCGAGCCGAACGCCCCAGCCGGTCGAGCTGTCGGCGGTCCACTGCTCCCGCGCCGCGGCGCCCGGGATGAGGCACGACGAGGACCGAACCGGGCGCGGCCGGACCTCGATGCCGCTACCCTCCGGCAGCTCCTCGCCGGGACTCGCGGCCTCGTCGTCGTGGGACCCGTCGTCGCCCGCCGCTCCCGCGAGCGCCCACCCCGGCCGCCCGACCCACTCCGTGGTGGTCCTGTAGCTCGAGGCATTCAGGTCCACCGGCAGCACCGCGATCCCGTGGCGCTTGGTGTCGTTGACCAGCACCTCCACGGGATAGAAGCCCATCGGCTGGGCGTTGATGAGCCCCACGAGGAATTGGGCCGGGTAGAACAGCTTGAGGAATGAGGACTCGTAGGCGGTTCGCGCGAATGCGGCGGCGTGGCTCTTCGCGAAGCCGAACGACGCGAACGCGGAGACCTGCCGGAACAGCTCCTCGGCGACCTCCTCGGTCATCCCGGGCTGGCGCATGCAGCCGTCGTGGAACTGGCGGTGGAGCTTCTCCATCTCGCGGTTGGACCGCCACGTGCCCATCGCCCGACGGAAGCCGTCGCTCTCCGCCGGGGTGAAGCCCGCGACCTCGATCGCGATCCGCATCACCTGCTCCTGGTACAGGATCACCCCCATCGAGTCCTTGAGGACCGGCTCCAGGCTCGGGTGGAGGTACGTGACCGGCTCGATGCCCTGCTTGCGCCGGAGGTAGGGATGGACCGCGTTGCCCTGGATGGGGCCCGGCCGGATGATCGCGACCTCCACGACGAGGTCATCGAGCGAGCTCGGCTTCGACTTCGGCAGGGTCTGCATCTGGGCCCGGCTCTCGACCTGGAAGACCCCGACCGTGTCCGCCGCCTGGAGCATCTGGAAGACCTCCGGGACCTGCTCTGGGATCGAGTCGAGGACGACGCACGTGCCGCAGTCATGCTCGATCAGCTGGACCGTCTCGTCGATCGCAGCCAGCATCCCCAGCCCGAGCAAGTCGAGCTTGATGAGCTTTAGCTCCTCGACGTCGCGCTTGTCGAACTGGACGACGACCCGGTCCTGCATCGTCGCCCGCTCGATCGGCGCGATGTCGATCAGCGGCGCCGCGGTCACGAGCATCCCGCCCGAGTGGATGCTGAGGTGCCGCGGGAAGCCGTCGATCCGGGCGCAGAACTCCAGCCAGCGCTCCCAGTCGGACATCCCGACCGTGCTGCCGCCTCGCGCCTGCGGCGGCGGCTCCGGCTCGATTCTCGCCACCGAGCTGCGCGGTTCCTGTGCCTCGCGCCCCTCCCGGTGCGGATCCGCGCGCCCCACCCGATCCACCCCGATCCCGCCGCGGATGTTGCCGTCGGTCGGCGAGGGCTTGCCAGCCGTATCCCAGTGGTTCGGCCGGCCCAGCCGATCGACCGTCCGCGCCGGCGGCGCCACAGCTCCGCTCTCGGGGTCGATGGCTCTCCCGTCGACGAGGCCGGGGGCACGGTCGCCATCCCCTGTCGTGCTTCCGGACGCCGTCCCGCCCGTCGCCACGTCGCCGGCTCCGCTGCCGGCACGTCCTGGGCCACGGCCGGGCGCGCCATACCCGGTGCCGCGCCCGGCTCGCAGCCACGCCACGCTTGCCGGGGTGTCGCCCGGTCCGCCCTCGTCGTCGCCGCGCCCACCCGCACGAATCGCCGGCGGCGACTCCGGCGCCTCGTCCCACATCCCCGACCGGCCCGGCCCGGCCCGCTCGGGTACCTCATCGGCGGCCGCGGGATCGCTTTTGTGCCGAATTTGCACCCGGGGGGCGTTATCGGAGATCCACCCATCCGAATCGGCAGGCTTTGCCTCTGGCTGTTCCGGATTTGTCCCGCCCCACGCCTGGCTCGAGATGATTGCCGGAGCGGCCGAACGTTCCGATGCCGCCGGAGCAGTCGATTCGCTGGATAACGCCCGGGGGGTGAACGTTCGGCGAGTTTCCGGGTCCGAGCGGCCATCCCCGGCCTTGCCGGCCGGATCCCCGGCCCTGCCGGCTGGATCCGCGGCCCCGTCGCGGCCATCCCCGCCCCCCGCGACCCAGGCGAAGGGCCGGGGTGCGGCGGGATCCGGGGGCTTCGCGGGCTGGCGCCACGGCGGCACCTTGCCGACCAGGGGCATGCGGCCGTTGAGCTGGCCGATGCCATCGATGAGCTGCTCGCCGACCGGCACCGCACCAGTCTCAGTCGCGATCTCCAGCACGCGCGCGGCGGCCCCGGTGCCACCCGGGGTCTCGTCACGTTCGGCCGCGAGTCGCCGGACGTCCTCCGGGCGGGCCATCCGGCCGTCGCCCCGCTCGCCGGCGCCCCCCGTGCCCCCCGCGCCGCCGGTCGAGATGCGGCCGCCGCGGGCGTGGGCGAGCTGGCCCATCGCGTCGGTGAGGCCACGGGCGCCGGTCAGCGAGGCGGCAGCCAGCACCGCGTCCTCCGCCAGCTGGCCGCTCCCGCCCTCGCCCGGTCGCCGGAAGAACTCGGCGAAGCCGCCATCGGCCTCGAGGTCCCGCCGGACCATGACGCTGTCGTACGTCTCGAGCGCCTTGGCCACCCGATCGACCAGCGGCCGCGGGAAACCCAGCGCGTACCCGACCTCGCGCACGGCGGATCGGGCCCGGTAGGTCACGAGGTTGCAGACCATCCCGGTGTGCTCGGGGCCGTAGCGGCGATAGACGTACTGGATGACCTCCTCGCGCCGCTCGGACGAGAAGTCGATGTCGACGTCTGGATAGGTCGTCCGGCCCTCGTTGATGAACCGCTCGAACAGGAGGTTGTGGGCGATCGGCTCCACCCGGCTGATGCCGAGCGTGTAGGACACGATCGAGCTGGTGGCGCTGCCCCGGCCCTGGGCCGGGATGCCCTGCTTCTTCGCGAAGCGCATCAGGTCCCAGCAGATGAGGAAGAACTCGGCGAGCCCCGCCCGCTCGATGACGCCGAGCTCATGCGCGAGGCGGCTCATGACCACCGCGGTCAGCGGGTGATAGCGCTTCCGGGCGCCGGCCCAGCACAGCTCCGAGAGGTACGAGAACGGCGTCTCGCCGTTCGGCACCGCGAAGCCCGGGAAGCGGTACTGCTCGAAGCCGAGGTCCACCGTGCACGCAGCCGCGACCTCGCCGGAGGTCGCGATCCCCTCCGCCCAGGCCCGGGCGGTCCGGGGATCGGCGGTGGCGAACGCCGGCTCGCCCGGCGGCATCGCGGCGAGCTCGGCGCCGGACTTGAGGTACGACTCGCCGTCGGGGCGGCGGAGGTCGCCGAGCGTCTCCAGGGTCCGGCCGTGGAAGATCCCGGTGAGGACGTCGTGGAGCTCGCGGTCCTCCGGCCGCGCGTAATGGACGTCGTTGGTCACGACCACCGGCAATCCCAGCTCCTCGGCCAGGGCCGCGTGCTCCGCGACGAGCCAGTCGTCGTCCGGGCGGAGATGGTGCGAGAGCTCGATGAAGAGGGAGCGAGATTCGCCGCGGCCGAACAGCGCCGCGTAGCGCTCCGCAACGGCTCGCGCGCCCTCGCGGTCGCCGACCAGGAGCCGCCGCGCGATCTCGCCCTGGCGACCGCCCGAGAGCACGATGAGGCCCTCGCGATGCCGGGCGAGCAGCTCGTGGGTGAATCGCGGCACGCGCTTGGTCCCGTCGAGATTCGCGCGGGAGACGAGCCGGCAGAGGCTGCGATAGCCGATGGCGTCCCGGGCGAGGAGGACGAGATGCGGCCCGCGCTGCCGCTCCCCGATCCCGCGAAGATCCTCCTTGACCACCCGCCGATGACCTGGCAGCCGGGCCCGCTCGGGCCGCGGCCGGGCGGGCAGCCCTTCGATGACGATGGGCGGCACGGACGCCGCGCCGTCGCTCGCCACCAGCCCGCCCGTCGCCCCGCCCGCTGCCGGCCCTCGCCCCCGCAATCGGCGCCGCGCCGGGACCACGATGCCGCCCGGGTCCGCCACGGCCGCGTCCTGGAGCTCGATCTCGATCCCGATGATCGGCCGGATGCCGGCCGCCGCCGCAGCGGTCGTGAATCGCACCACGCCGTAGAGGCCGTCGTGGTCGGTGATCGCGAGCCCCGAGAGCCCCAGCTCGGCGGCCCGCTCGGCCATGTCCTCCACGGGCGAGGCGCCATGCAGGAACGAGAAGTTGGAGTGGCCGTGGAGCTCCGCGTAGGTCGAGGACATGGTGCCCGTCCCGCTGTGTGGATCGGAGGGGGCCGCTCAATATAGAACAAGTGTTCGACATTGCGAAGCCCCTGAGGCGCTCAAGGGAATTTCCCGGAAAGTTCGTCGATTTGAGGCGCAACACATCGGAGGGGTCTGGCGTCTGAGAGCCGTGGAAACCGAACCCCGCAGCTGGGCCGCCGTCCTGACGAGGACCGCCGTGATGCTCTCCATCGCGGTTCTCCTCATCCTCGTCCTCCTCCCGGCGGCCCTGGCGGCGAGCAACCGGTAGCCACGACAACGTTCCGGGGCGTCACCTGGGACATGGCGAGGGCGGGCTCCATGCCAGCCATCGACCGGTCGGCTGCCTGGTGAGCGGGCAGGCGACTCGAGAACAGGACCCCGTCGCTTCTGGGGGCGACGGGGTCCTTTCATGTCCGGGGCCCCTACCATCGCCTCGATGAGCCGGGCCCGAGCCGTCGCCTCGATCATTCCCCAGTTGGTGCTCGCGCTCGCGACGGCCCTCGTGCTGGCGGCCTGCTCGACCGGCACGATCGAGCCGTCCGGCCCGGGCCGCACGAGCGCCGCGACCGTTGCGCCCGCCACGGACGAGCCGGCCGGGACCCTCGATCCGAGCCTCCCGAGCCAGTCCGAGACCGATTGGGGGCCCATCTGGGACACCGTGCCGGCCAACTTCCCCGTGATGGAGGGCGCCGAGCCGGCGGAGGCCGCCTCGCCGGCAAGCGCCGCGTACACCGTGGCCAGGTCCGTGCGAGCACCGAAGGCCATCGCGGACTTCTACCAGGCGGGGTTCGCCGCCAAGAGCCTCGGTGGCGGCGTGGACGGGCCGCTCGAGGACGGCTCGTACACCAGCTGGGGCTCGGGCGGCTACGGCTGCTACGTGGTGGTTACGGTTGCGCCGCGGGGCGCCGAGAGCCTTGTCACGGTCTTCTATGGCGCGGACTGCGACTTCGACTGGCCGGTGCCCGAGGGCTGACGCTCAGTCGTACAGCCGCTCGAGGTGCCACGAGCCGGCGACCCGGTCGAAGTAGATGAGCGCGAGCCAGTGCTCGCCGACGACCTTGAAGTAGTCGCGTGCGATCGGGTCCCGCCACCACGACTCCTCCACCCGCCAGCGATTGCAGACCTCCACCGGCTCGCGCCGGTTGGCCCAGGCGATCGCCACGAGCTGGTCATCGACGACGTCCACAGAAATTTTCGGGTGGGCACGGAGTAATCGCGTCATCGCTGTCGCTCTGGCGGAACCTGCAGCGAGCTCACCGAGGCCCGAGGCGGAGCTCCGCGACGCCATCGGCCCGAGGTTTGGGAGCGGAGCAGGCGCGTCATGACGGGCCGGCGCCGGGACCGCTGGGTCCGCCGGCGCCGACGTTGCGCCAGGTCCAGCGACGCTCGGGGAGGGGTGCCTCGGGATCCAGCAGCTCCACGCGCCGGATGCGGTCCTCGCCGTAGGTGGTGGCGAGGCGGGCGAGCTGCCACGCCAAGCGGGCCCCGTGGAGGGCCTGGGGCACGAACAGCGGCAGCTGCTGGCCGGCCGCCGGGCTCACGCCCGAGAGCTCCAGCTCCAGCCGGGCGACGGCGGCCGTCGGGGGCGTCCGCTCCAGCTTCGCCAGGAGCAGCCGCTCGATCGCCTCCGCGTCGGCGGTGGGCTCGGGGAAACGGGTCTCCACGGCGAGCTCCGGCGGCGTGCCGGCCCGGGCGAAGGCGAGATCCAGGGTCAGGCGCAGACGGCCCTGCTCCGCCGCGAGGCCCCGCGCCGCGAGGCTGCCCGCGAGCGCCACGGCGAGGCGCCGGAGCACGAACCGGATCGCCTCCAGCTCGGCGGCGGCGGGCTCGATCGGCAGGCCGAGGACCAGCCGTTCCGGCGCGCGGCGGGGCCGGAAGGGATCCACCTCCAGGCCACGGGAGCGAGACCCGATGCGGGCCCCTTCCTCGCCGAATCTCGCCACCAGCGCCGACGTCGCCAGCTCCGCGACCTGGCCGATCCGGCGAAGGCCGAAGCGGCGGAGCCGGGCGCGGATGTCCGCGTCAGGAGTGAGCAGCGACGCCGGCAGGGGCGCGAGGAACTCCGCCTCCGCGCCCGGCGGCACCGAGACGAGGCCGCCCGGCTCGGCGGCGAGGGCCGCCACGGTCGCGGCGAAGCGCGTCCCGCCGATCCCCGCTCGCGGACGCCCGGACAGCGCGGCCTCGAGCCCCGTGCCGACCCGCTCGACGAGCGCCGGCTCGAGCCCCCACAGGCCCTCGAGTCCGTCGATCTGGGCCTCGAGCAGGCCGAAGGAGACCTCGCGCGGATCCGACGTGCCGGCGATCGCCGGGCTGAACGCCGCGAGCCGCTCAAAGGCCGTCTCGAGATCGGCTCGATCAGCCTCCGGATCCGCGTCGAGGAACGTCGCCTCCGGCGCCAGCCGGTGGGCCGACCCGAGCGGCATCCCGCGCCGGACGCCGAGCGCCCTCGCGCCCGGATCCGCGTCGAGGACCGTCCCGTTGGACCACGGCTTGCCGCCGAGGACGACCGGCCCCGCCGGCCACGAGCCGGAGGGCAGGCGTCGCCTCGCGAAGTCGAGGAGGAGGTGCTGGCGATGGAGATGGAGGAGTCGCATGGTTCCGTTTCCCGGGCACTGGGATCACGGGGGCAGGGGTCGGCTGGGGCCGCTGGGCCGCCGCGGTGCGGTCGGCGAGCAGTCCCTCGCGGCGGAGGCAGGCATCGCGCTCCCCTCCGTCGGCGTACAGGATCTGGAGCGTCGTCCGCCGGCCCGGTGGTCCGGCCCGGTTGCGGGTGACGAGGACCTCGGTTCGCTGGCCGACGACGTCGCGGCCGAGCCGGACCCAGGAGCTGCGGGCGAGCTCCAGCCGGATGCCGGTCGCTTCGCCGACGGCCGCCTCGACCCCGCTGGATCCCCCGCGGGCGCCGCTCGGCCGGCTCGATCGCCCGTCCGCGGGCTCCAGCACGACGAGCGTGATCCCGGCTCGCCGGGCCAGCGCTGCCAGGCGCCCGAGCCGATCGGCGAATCTCGCGGGCTTGCCCTCGAGGCGTCTCGGCAGGTCGATGACCAGCAGGTCCACGGCCCGGCCAGCGAGCAGCGAGCCGGCGATCGCGAGCCCCTCCTCGGGATCCGCGGGGGTCAGCACGACGAGCCATTCGGGGCGGACGCCGCGCGCGACCGCCTCGACCGGGTCCAGCGCTGCCGCGAAGTCCAGCCAGGCCACGATGGAGCCGGCCGCCTGGGCCTCCGCGACGAGCCGCAGCGCCAGCGTGGTCCGGCCGCTCGACAGGTCCCCGCGCAGCGCGACGCCCATCCCGCGAGGGACGCCGCCGGGCCCGAGGATCGCATCCAGCTCGGCGAAGCCGGTCGACAGGATTCGATCGGCATCGATCGGCGCCCGCTCGGGATCGTCCGGCGCCTCGAGCGGCATGGTGGCGAGCGCCCCCACGACCTCGCCGGCGTACCCGGGCGCCGCCGCACCCCAGCGCGATCGAAGGGTCGCGAGGGCGGCGGTCAGGTCGGGGGAGGGAGCACCCATGTGCCACCCAGTATCGAACAGATGTTCGAATGAATCAACCCATCTGAATCCCATGCTGCCCGGCCGATTTCGTCAGATTCTCAACCCCTGACCCTTCGGCAGGCGCCGGGGCGAACTTGTCACGCCCGCCACGCTCAGTCGGCGTCGCGCCGGTCGAATTTTCCTGCCAGCTGATCATCGCGTGACGATCTGACGAGCGCTCCTCGCCCAATGATCACCAGCCGCGCATTTGCCGAAACATCCAGCCTCCGAGGTCCGCGGCCAAGCCAGAACGCTCACCAGCTGACCAGATGCCGAGCACGGGGCCATCCCCGAGTTCCCCGGCCAGGCCTGAACGCTCACCGCGTGACCAGATGCCGAAACCTCGCCCATTTCGAGGCGAGGGGGGCCGGCAGGGGCCGGGAGGGAGCCGCAGAATCCCGTGCTAGACTCCGGCCCCGCGTGGGGATGTAGCTCAGCTGGAAGAGCACCGCGTTCGCATCGCGGGGGTCAGGGGTTCGAGTCCCCTCATCTCCACCAATCCCCCACCCCGGACGTTCGTACCGTTGTCCTGACGCCACGCCCGGCCCAGATTCCGGGGGCGGGGATCTACCCGCATTGCCGGGAGCCCATGCGATGTCCCAGGGCCTCGAGCGCGAGCTCGTGCTGGTCGCCGAAGACGACGCCGCCAACCGCGCCCTCCTGTCGCGGCTGCTCGAGCGAGCCGGCTACCGTTCCGTCACCGTCGCCGATGGTCGTGACGCGATCAAGGCCGCCGTCGACGAAGCGCCCGATCTCGTCCTCCTCGATGTCGGCCTGCCCGGCCTGAACGGCCTCGATGTCTGCCGCCGCCTCCGCGCCGATCCGCGGACGGTCGCCCTGCCGATCATCCTCGTCACCGGCCAGGTCGCATCGCGCGACGTCGTCGCCGGGCTCGACGCCGGCGCCGACGACTTCGTTCGCAAGCCCTATGACGAGGCGGAGCTCATGGCCCGCGTCCGCAGCGTCCTGCGACTCGCCCGCGTGACCGCCGAGATGGTCGGGGCCCACGGCGTCATCGCCGCGCTCGCCAACGCGGTGGAAGCCAAGGACGCCTCGACCGAGCTCCACTGCCAGCGTCTCGCCGGTCTCGCCCACCGGCTCGGGCTGCAGGTCGGAATGGAGCCGGCCGCCCTCAAGGGCCTGGTGTTCGGCGCGCTGCTCCACGACATCGGCAAGATCGGCGTGTCCGACGCGATCCTGACCAAGCCCGGGCCGCTCAGCCGCCAGGAATGGGCGGAGATGCGCCTCCATCCGCTGATCGGCGAGCGGATCTGCGAGCCGCTGACCACTGCGTCGCTCTTCGCACCCATCGTTCGCCACCATCACGAGCGCTGGGACGGCGCTGGCTATCCCGATGGGCTCGGCGGCGAGCGGATCCCGCTCGGAGCCCGGATCGTCGGCCTGGTCGACGCGTTCGACGCGATCATCCACGACCGCCCATATCGGCCCGCTCGCTCCATCGACGAGGCGATCGAGGAGCTCAAGCGCGAGTCAGGCGCCCAGTTCGATCCCGACCTCGTCCGGCTCTTCCTGCCCCAGATCGAGCGCGACCCCGAGCATGAGCTCCGGCCCCCCGGCGTTCGGGCTTTCGAGGCGCTGCGGCCAGCCGTGTAGCGATCCAAGATGACAATGACGCCTGACGCGCTCCTCACCGTCGCGATCGATGTGGCCTATATCGGCGTCTTCACCATCACGCTCGTCGACTGGATCCGGCACCGGGGCCCCGTGCGCCGGGCAGTGGTCCTCCTCTTCCTGAGCACCGCGCTGGTGCTCAGCATCCCGTTGATCCAAAAGCTCGTGCCCGCGATCGCACCTGCCAGCGGGATCCTAGTGATCTGCGCGCTTCTCGCGCAGCCCGCCCTCGTGCTGTGGCTCGTGAGCTACGTCCGGCCCGTTCCACGAATCGCGCTCGCCGTCGCATTCGCGGCCTTCCTCGTCCTGAGCGGCGCCTTCGGGCTGCTGCTCTCCGGCCCGGGCACGCGCCCGCCGAGCGTGGTGGCCGCGCTGGCGGTCGCGTCGCTCATGTACTTCGCCGTCGTCGACGGCGCGGCTGCGATCGGATTCGCCCTTGCGGCGCGCACGCGTGCGGGCGTATCGCGATCGCGCCTGACCACAGCCGCTGCCGCGACGGCCATGCTCGGCATCGCCGTCATGCTGCTGCTCGGCGGAAGCGTCGTCCTGGAGCGCAGCTCCTCGGAATCCGCCGCAATCGGCGTGGTCGTACGCGTCGTGGCCCTGCTCTCCGCCGTCGGCTACCTTGCCGCGTTCTCTCCCCCGCGAATCCTCCGTCGCCTGAGCCAGCAGGGGATCGCGTACCACTTCATCCGCGATCTCAACGCGCTGCCGACCGGTAGCACCGTGGAGCAGATCTGGCGGTTGCTCGAGGACATCGCTCGCCGAGCCTCCGGCGCCAGCCGAGCGGCGATCCTGGAGCAGCCAGGTGCTTCCCGTGGGCCATCGCCGGGCGAGCGCCGAATCGAGATCCCATTCGAGTCGAGTCGCTGGCCGGACGGACGCCTCGAGCTCGACGTCCCATCGCACGCCCTGTTCCTCGAGGACGACCTCGAGCTCATCCAGCTCCTGGTCGACCGCGCGGTCCGCGCCGCCGAACGCGAGGGCTACGTGCTCGAGCGAGAGCGGCTCATCGGCGAGTTGCAGTCGGCGAGCGCCGCGAAGAGCGACTTCCTTGCCGCCATGAGCCATGAGCTGCGGACGCCGCTCAACGCGATCATCGGCTTCTCGGAGCTCCTCGTCGAGGATGGCGACGACGCCACCGACCCGAAAACGGTCGCGACCTACTCCGAACACATCCACGAGTCGGGCCTCCACCTTCTCGAGCTCGTCAACGACGTCCTCGACCTCGCCCGGGTCGAGGCCGGTCGGCTCGACCTGAAGCCCGCACGGTTCGAGCTCGACGCGCTCGTCCGCCAGACGGTGGCGACGATCACGCCGCTCGCTGACCAGAAGCGCCAGCGGCTGGCGCTGAATCTCGCACCGATCACGATCGATGCCGATCCATCGCGCATCCGCCAGGTGGTCTTGAACCTGCTGTCAAACGCCGTCAAGTTCACCGGCGCCGGCGGCGAGATCCGCGTCAGCCTCGACCTCGATGAGCGGGTGGCGCGGCTTCGCGTCGCCGACACGGGCCGCGGGATCGCCGCGGCGGACATCGAGCGGATCTTCGAGGCCTTCCACCAGGCGGAGGGCGATGGCACCCCCACCCACCACGAGGGCACCGGGCTCGGGCTGGCCCTGACGCGACAGCTCGTCGATGCCCACAGCGGCCGCGTCGAGGCACGCTCCGAGGTCGGCGTCGGGAGCGAGTTCACGGTCTGGCTGCCGCTGGACGGGCTGACCGCTTCCGGTGCCGTCGAGCCGCCGCCGGTCCTCGAGCCCGGGAAGCCGCGGGTCCTGGTGATCGAGGATGATGCCGCGGCGCGAGAGCTGCTGCGGGTGCACCTCGAGGGAGCCGGCTACGCGGTCGCGTCGACGGGCAGCGGTCGCCAAGGTCTGGCCTGGCTCGGGAAGCTGCGGCCCGACGCGGTCCTCCTCGACGTCCTGCTGCCGGATTTGGATGGCTGGGAGATCCTGCAGCGGGCGAAAAGCGATCCCGCGACCCGCTCGATCCCGATCATGGTCGTCTCGGTCGTCGACGATCGGGAGCTGGGGCTCGCGCTGGGCGCGGTCGACTACATGGTCAAACCCGTGTCGCGAGATCGGCTGCTCGAAGCGCTGGGCCGGCTGACCGTCCCGGCGACGGCCCGCTCCCGGGCGCTAACCGCCTTGGTGATCGATCACGATTCGGAGGCGCTCGCCTACTACGCGGGGCTGCTCGAGCCGGAGGGCGTGCAGGTGATCGCCGCGCTCGATGCGGCCGGTGGTCACCGGCGAGCGGCCGAGGATCAACCCGACCTCATCCTCCTGGACGCGACGCTGCCCGATGTCGACGGCTTCGAGCTCGCCCACGCCATGCATCACGACCCCGCGACCGCAGGGATCCCGATCTGGCTCACTACCCCGGCCGACCTTCCGCCCTCGGCGCGGGCGAGGCTCAACGGCAACATCAAGGGCATCCTGACCCGCGGCGACGATGCGCTCGCCGCGCTCCACGCCTGGCTTAGGAACCGCCGGAGCGTGCCCGCCGAGGCCGTCGCCGTCGAGCCCGCGAGCGCCGTGGCGCCGGAGGCCACGCCCGCGAGCACCGTCCGCAAGGCTCCGGCATGACCACGCTGCCCCCCGACGCCCAGCTCCTGCTCGCCGTGGAGGACGAGCCGCGAAACGCCGCGCTCCTCGATGCGATCCTCAGCCGGGCGGGCTACCGACTCCACGTGGCCACCGGCATCGGCGAAGCGCGGGAGTTCCTTGACGATGAGACGCCGGCGCTCGTGCTCCTGGATCGACATCTGCAGGATGGGGACGGCCTTGACCTGATCTCCGAGATCCGCGGCTCTGACCGCCTGGGGGACGTCCCGATCCTGCTCGTCAGCGCCAGCGTCCTGCCGCGCGACGTGGAGGCGGCGATGGCGGCCGGCTGCGACGGCTTCCTCGCGAAGCCCGTCCGGGTCAAGCCGCTCGTCAACGAGGTGCGACGGCTCCTGGACACCGGCGCGCTCGCGCGGAAACTGGCAGACTAGCCGCCGCCCGCGGGCCGGCTCCGGCCGACCGCGATGCGAGCGCCGCGTGGGTCGGTTGGGCAGGTGGTGAGCCCAAGGGTCTGTAAAACCCTCGTCTTCGACTGTGGCGGTTCGATTCCGCCCCGGCCCACCAGACTTCGGCAGCGATCGCTTCCCAGGAGACCTCGGTCGCCGCGCACGCGCATGGCCGGCGAACGAGGGGCCGGACGCGGCGGCGATGCCTCCGGGTTCAGCCGGAATCGCCACCGTCAAGGGCGGCGTGGAGCGCGAACGAGTTCCGCCGGAGCCAGGCCCGGTCCGCGAGATGGGCGGGCCGGCGAGCCGCCACGAGGGCCCAGAACGCGGCGCCGTGACCGAAGACCCGCAGGTGAGCCAGCTCGTGCACGACAACGGTCTCCAGCGAGCCGGGCGGCGCGAGGACGAGTCGCCACGAGAACATCAGCCTTCCCTTGCGCGAGGCGCTCCCCCACCGGCTGCGAGGGTCCCGGATCTCGACCTTCGCCGGCGTGACGCCGAGTCCCGGCGCATGCGTCTCGACCGCCCGGTCGATGGCCTCCACGGCTCGGTCGCGGAACCATGCGATCAGCACCCGCTCCAGTGGTCGGCGGTCGCCGTAGGCGAGATTCACGATCAGCTCATCGCCCTCATCCGAGCCGGCACGCTCCACCGTGGAGCGACGAGCACGGAGGCCGTCGCGAACCACGCGGATGCGGTGGAGCTCGCCGCGGAACGGCACGAGGCCGCCATCCACGGCGCCACCGCGGGCCCGGGCCGAATCTCGCTCCCGTGCCATGGCGTCGAGGTGCTTGAGCACCCAGGCTCGCCGCTCCGAGAGGAACGCCTCCACGCGCGGCTCCGGATGGGCCCAGCCGCGCCGGCCCTGCGGCGGGACGGAGACGACCAGCCCGTCGCGCGGGTCGATCGTGACCCGCAGGCCCCGGGATCGCGCCATCCGACGGAGGCGATAGTCGATGACTTGATCTCCGAGACGGACGCTCCGGGAGGACGGCTCGTTGGAGGTGGTGGCCGGACTGCGCATCGCCGGACATCGTGACAGGCCGAACCGCGGCCCGGTGCGGCGTCAGGCCTCCGCGATCACTCCGATGGCGACGCGGAACCCCACGCGGCGCTGGAGTGGCGGCATGTTGGTCGACTGGCCGATCGGGCCATCCGCCGGGAACTCCTTGCGCCACTCCTCATTGAAGATCTCGAAGTCCGCAGGGTCACGGAGCGCATAGCTCGCCCAGACGACCTTGTCGAGGGAGCTGCCATGCTCCTCGAGGCGGGCCTTGAGGTTGGCGATGGACTGCCGGGTGTGCTCCTTGATCCCGCCGCGGACCACGCGCTGCTTCTCGCCATCGACCGGGCCCACCGCGTTGACGTAGACCATGCCCCCGGCCTTCGTGGCCCGTCCGATGCCGAGCTTGGCCACCGACGCGTCGACCGTCTCGGAGGCGTCCTTGAGGCCGAACCGGCCCTTCCTGGGGCGGATCGGGTTCGCCGGGTCCTCCGGCGGGATGCCGAACTCTCCCTTCGGCAGCTCGACACCGTTTCGGGCGAACTGGGCCATGAAGGTGGGGCGAACGCCGGTCGGGGCGAGTGCGCCCTGGATCTTGCCGTCGACGACGCCGGTCTGGACGTACGAGAAGATGTCCTGGGTCAGGATCTCGTCGTCCTCGATCCCGTAGATCTCGGTGATGTTGGTGACCTTGCGCGAGCCGTCCTTGAGCCGGCCGGTGTGGACGATCAGGTCCACCGCAGACGCGATCTGCTCGCGGATCGCGCGGAGCGGTAGTTCGTAGCCGGTCATCAGGACCATCGTCTCGAGCCGTCGGAGCATGTCCTTCGGCGTGTTGGCGTGGCCGGTCGAGAGCGAGCCGTCGTGGCCCGTCGTCATCGCCTGGAGCATGTCGAGCGCCTCGCCCGAGCGGCACTCGCCGACGATGATCCGGTCCGGCCGCATGTGCATCGCGTTGCGGAGCAGGTTCCGGATGGAGATCTCGCCCTCGCCCTCGAGGTTGGCGGGCCGGGCCTCCAGGGTGATGACGTGCTCCTGCCGCAGCTGGAGCTCGGCCGCGTCCTCGATGGTCACGATCCGCTCGTCGTTCGGGATGAAGGACGACAGCACGTTCAGGAACGTCGTCTTGCCCGATCCCGTGCCGCCGGAGACGAAGACGTTGAGGCGAGCCTCGATGCACGATCGGAGGAACTCGAACATCTCCTCCGTGGCGGTCCCGAAGCCGATGAGGTCCGAGACCATGTACGGGGTCTTCGAGAACTTCCGGACGGTGATGACCGGCCCGATCAGTGACAGCGGCGCGATGATCGCGTTGACGCGCGAGCCGTCGGGCAGGCGGGCGTCGACGCGCGGGCTCGTCTCGTCGATGCGGCGCCCGAGGGGCGTGATGATCCGGTCGATGATCCGGAGGACGTGCTCCTCGTTCAGGAAGAACGAGTCGACGCGGAGGATCTTGCCCTTCCGCTCGATGTAGATGTGGTCCGGGCCGTTGACCATCACCTCGGTGATGGACGGGTCGTTGAGGAGCGGCTCCAGGGGCCCGAAGCCGGTGATCTCGTCGACCATCTCCTGGACCAGGCGGACGCGCTCGTCGCGCGTGACCGCGAACCCGTTGGCCTCGATGACCCGGTCGACGATGCCCTCGATCTTCGTCCTGGTGTCCGTGGCCGTGCCGTCGAGGAGCGTGTCGAAGGCGCCGATCACCTCGCCCTGCATCCGCACCCGGATGTCGTGGAGCATCTCCTCGCGAACGGCGTTGCGCGAAGCGGAGCCCTTCTCGCCGACCTCCGTGACCGGAATGATCGCGGGCAGGTTGGAGCCGGGGGGACCGGCGGGCGTGACTGGGGTGTCAGGCGCGGCAGGATCCGGGGCCGGGCCAGGGCTGCTGGCGCGCTCCCGTGCTGCCTGTTCCTGCTTGAGCTGCCGTTCGAGCAGCGACATCCGGTTACCTGACCCCCGCTCGCTGAGATGGGCCCGCATTCCTGTGCGAACCTCGCCGCAGGATACCTTGCCGTGGCCAGCGTTCCGTAACCACCAATAGTTCGACGCAGTACCAGACGCGGATCAGACAACGTCGGAGCCGCGGACCCGGAACCGCCCCACCGGGATCGAGCCCGACGGACGGTATACTCCGCGCTCGGATGGGGCTATAGCTCAGCTGGAAGAGCGTCTGAATGGCATTCAGAAGGTCAAGGGTTCGAATCCCTTTAGCTCCACCAACTCATCGGTGATCCCGGGCCCCCTCGATGCGAGGGGCCTCTTGCGTGTCTGGCGCACGAGGGTCCGCTGGCTATCCTTGAGGCGTGACCCAGACGCAGGACCCCAGGGAGCGCCAGCGGCTCGAGCGTTACGACCCCGTCTCGATCGAGCCGCGCTGGCAGGCGCGGTGGGAGGAGCTGGGGCTCTACAAGACCAACCTCGAGGACCGCCGGGAGCGGTTCTACCTGCTGACGATGTACCCGTACCCCTCCGGCGATCTCCACATCGGCCACTGGTACATCAAGACCCCGACGGACGCGATCGCGCGCTACCAGCGGATGCACGGCAAGAACGTCTTCCTGCCGATCGGGTTCGATGCCTTCGGGCTGCCGGCAGAGAACGCGGCGATCAAGAACAAGATCAACCCGCGCGACTGGACGATGGCCAACATCGAGAACATGCGCCGCCAGCTGCGGAGCATGGGCGCGACGTTCGACTGGGATGCCGAGGTCGTCACCGCCGATCCCGATTACTACCGCTGGAACCAGTGGTTCTTCCTGCAGTTCCTGAAGGCCGGCCTCGCCTACCGCCAGAAGTCGCAGGTCGACTGGTGCCCCAACGACGGGACCCTCGCGCGCGAGCAGGTCGAGGGTGTCGATCGGCGCTGCTGGCGGTGTGGCGCCAAGGTCGAGAAGCGCGACCTGGATCAGTGGTATCTCCGGGTCACGAAGTACGCCGACGAGCTGCTCGACTTCAGCGAGATCGAGTTCCCGGATCCGGTGCGGACGCAGCAGACGAACTGGATCGGCCGATCCGAGGGTGGCGAGATCGTGTTCGAGACCGCTCCCTCGGCGCATCACGCCGGCGGCGAGGAGCTCCGCGTCTTCACGACCCGCCCGGACACGCTGTTCGGGGCCACGTTCATGGTCCTCGCGCCGGAGCATCCCCTGGTGGGCGCCCTGACGGCGCCGGAGCGGCGCGCGGAGGTCGAGGCGTATCTCGCCGGGGCCCAGGTTCAGACCGAGATCGAGCGGATGTCGACCGATCGAGAGAAGACCGGTGTCGCGCTGGGCGCCGAAGCGGTCAATCCCGTCAACGGCGAGCGCATCCCGATCTTCGTCGCGGACTACGTGCTGGGCGGCTACGGCACCGGCGCGATCATGGCCGTCCCGGCCCACGACGAGCGCGACTACGCGTTCGCCGAGAAGTTCGGCCTGCCGATCCGGCGGGTCGTGGCACGACCGGGCGAGGAAGCTGCCGATCTCGTGGGCGCGGCGTACATCGCGCACTCGGACGACGAGGTCCTGGTCAACAGCGGCGAGTACGACGGGCTGTCTGCCGACGAGGGCGGCCGCCGGATCGTCGCGGCGCTGGAGGCGCGCGGGAAGGGCAAGGCGGCCGTCACCTACCGGCTGCGCGACTGGCTGATCAGCCGCCAGCGCTACTGGGGTACACCCATCCCGATCATCTACTGCGAAACCCACGGCGCCGTGCCGGTCCCCGAGGAGGACCTGCCGGTCCGATTACCCGACAACGTCGACTACGAGGGCAGCGGCGTGAATCCGCTCACTCGCGACGAGGCCTTCCTGAACGTCGCCTGCCCGATCGGCGGCGAGCCGGCCCGGCGCGAAACGGACACGATGGACACGTTCATCGACTCGAGCTGGTACTGGTATCGGTACCTGTCGCCGCGACAGGCGGGCACGCCGTTTGACGTGGACGTCGTCGAGAGCTGGACGCCCGTGCAGCAGTACACCGGCGGCGCCGAGCACGCCGTCATGCACCTGCTCTACGCCCGGGAGTGGACCAAGATGATGCGCGACATCGGCTTGGTCCGGCAGAACGAGCCCTGGAGGCGGGTCTTCAACCAGGGCCAGATCCTGGGTGCCGACGGCGAGCGGATGTCGAAGTCGCGCGGCAACGTCCAGGATCCCGACGATCTCGTCCAGAAGTACGGCGCCGACACGGTCAGGCTGTTCCTGATGTTCATGGGCCCGTGGGACCAGGGCGGCCCGTGGAGCCCGTCGGGGATCGGCGGGGTGTATCGGTTCCTGAACCGCGTCTGGGCGCTGTCGCTGGACCCGCACTACCGGGAGCCGGGTGATCCAGACGCGGGCACGTTGCCGGACGGCCAGGACGAGG
The DNA here is from genome assembly GCA_035525825.1 of Candidatus Limnocylindria bacterium. GTDB lineage: Bacteria > Chloroflexota > Limnocylindria > Limnocylindrales > CSP1-4 > UBA5189. The sequence goes on along the minus strand of DATLDP010000076.1, from coordinate 2,723 downwards.
GCGCGGCGCGGGCGGCGCTGCGGGCCGCTGCGCACCGGACGCTGCGCGAGGTCACCGGGGACTACGAGGCGTTCCACTTCAACACGATGGTCGCGAAGCTCATGGAGCTGTCGAACACGCTGTACCGCTATCGCGGCACGTCCGTCGCGGGCGGGCCCGAGTGGGACGAGGCCGTCCGGCTGCTGCTCCTGATGCTGGCCCCGGCCGCGCCGCACATCACCGAGGAGCTATGGTCACGCCGGCTGCCGGCCGCCGGGCAGGCGTGGTCCTCCATCCACACGGCTTCGTGGCCGGAGTTGGACCTCTCCGCCGTGGCCGAATCGACGCGCGAGGTCCCGGTCCAGGTCAATGGCAAGGTCCGCGATCGGATCGTCGTGGCCTCGAATGCCGATGCTGCCGCCGTGGAGGCAGCTGCGCTCGCGTCGCCGAGAGTCCGCGAGCTGCTCGCGGGCCGTACGCCCCATCGGATCATCCAGGCCGGCGGCGGGCGCCTCGTGAACCTGGTGGTCAGGGACTAGGGGACTCAGGGGTCAAATCCCCTCAGGCGCGCGCGATGGGCTGTCATCGCTCGTGGCGCCCCGGGCGCGATGGTTTCGATCAAGCGGAACCATCGCCGGAAACGACAGATCGCCCGACGCGCAATCAGCGCGGCGACGCCGTCAGGTTGGTCGGCGGCGAGCTCCAGGCTGACCGTCGACGCCTTGGTGACGCGGCTCCAGGTGAGCATCGATCGAACCACGTCACGGCGCAGGACGGTCGTGGGGCCCCGAAGTTGTTCCGTCGCGCTGCTGTTGGAGGGCGCGCGCACGAATTGCGCACCTGGTTGGCCGCGGCGCTCTGGTCGGACCCGAGGCGAGCTCCGCGCAACAAGTTCCGCTCGGGTGGAACCATCTCGATTCCGGCGGCGGGGGGATGAGGGACCACCGGGCGAACGAATGGTCGGGGCAAACGCGGAACGTGCGCCCCGGGAAACCCGAGCGCTGGCGAACGGGCGAGCGGATGCGGCATACCAAGGTCCGTTCGCCTGCGGCGGCGAGGTCAGCGGCGGTGCTTCAAGCGCGTGAGCTACTTCAGGCTGTCGACGATGGCTCGGGCGAGCGGTGCGGCGCGGGGCGAGCCGAGGCCGGTCGCGTAGTCCCAGCCGACCGCGGCGTTGTGGAAGAGGTTCCCGCCTCGCACCACGTCGTGGAACAGCGCGCCCGGCTCGCTCGACGCCGAGAGCTGGTAGAGCAGGGGTCCGAGCGTGCCGAGCCGCCCGAAGCCCGGAGCGTCGACGCCCTCCTGCTCCGCGAGCTGCCGCGCCAGCACCATCGAGGCGGCCCAGGAGGGAGCAGCCGCGCTCGTGCCCCCGTTCGTCGACTGCCGATCGGGCGTGGCCGGTGGGCCTCGCGGGGATCGGGCCGGATGATGACAGAACGATCGGGCGATTCGTCGTCGTCTTTCGGGCTTCCGGCGACGGGCCGCGCAGCCGATACTGCGCCGGAGATGACGACCGATCGACCGACCCCGGCGGATGCGGCCGCCGCGTCGTCCGACGAGTTCCCGTACGACGGCTATCCCGCCCTGTTCCGGGCCGCCGACCGGGCCTCGATGAACGGGCAGCGGGCGTACATCAGGTTCGTGCGCGTGGAGCTGCTGCTCCTGCTGTTCGGCGCCGCGCTCGGGAGCCTCGCGGCGTTCAACGAGGGCGTCGAGCGGGCCCTGCCGATCTTCGCCTCGCTGTCGTTCTTCGCGGCCGCGATCCTGCGCGTCGCCTCACGTGACCGGCGCTACGACAAGCAATGGTTCGATGGCCGGGCGGTCGCCGAGACCGTCAAGACCACCACCTGGCGCTACATGATGCGAGTGCCGCCGTTCGACGAGGACGCGACGGCGGACCAGACGCTCGCCGAGCGGCTGCGGGACACGCTCGGCGCGGGCGTCGACCTGCACGCCACGGTCGCCGGGGGCCCCGGTGGAACTCGGCAGATCAGCCCCGAGATGCGAACGGCCCGCGAGGACTCGGTCCGGCGGCGGCGCGATCGCTATCGGCGCCAGCGCCTGACCAACCAGATGGATTGGTATCGCCAGAAGAGCCTGTTCCACCGTGGTCGGGCGGGTCGCTACTTCATGGCGTCACTGGTGACGGAGATCACGGCGCTCGCCGTCGCGGGCCTCGCGCTCGTGGTCCCCGACCTGGCGCGGCTGAACCTGCTCGCGCTCCTCGCCGCGGCCGCGACGGCGGCGACCGCCATCTCGCAGCTCAACCGCCACGACGAGCTGAGCAAGTCCTACGGCCTCGCGTCGCAGGAGCTGTCGCTGATCGACGGCATCGCCGAGCGAGCCGACACCGAAGCCGAGCTGGCGAAGGCCGTCGATCAGGCCGAGGGCGCGATCTCCCGCGAGCACACGATGTGGGTCGCCAAGGTGGTCGAGGAAGGTCACCGGGCGTTCTGACCTGATGACGACCGGGAGCGAACCGAGGGGTGCCAATGCCACGACGAGCCCATCTCCAGAAGCCAGCCCACGATCGTGTCCAGCCAGCGGCCGTCGCCATCGAGCTGGATGGTCCCCACGCCGTCCGGCGCATCGAGCGCGCCTACGCCGGGCATGAGGACCGCGTAGGCCCCCGGCGCCGGTAGCCGGCTCCCGTCGTCGGGAGGCTGCGCGATGGCGCCCCGGCCGGCGCTCCCGGTCAGCGAGAAGATCGCGTACGTCGCGTGCTCGGTGTCGAGCACGAGCTC
>DATLDP010000135.1:0-5784 GCA_035525825.1 Candidatus Limnocylindria bacterium | reverse complement strand
GGAGCACGGCAAGGTGCCGTCGGACGCGCTGGGCGAGATCGCTCGCGGCCTCGAGAACCTCGAGTTCGCCACCGGCGTGCCGCACCTGATGAAGGGCGGCTATTCCGAGCAGGTCTCCGGTGGGGTCGACGTCTACCAGATTCGCCAGCCGCTGGGCGTCGTCGCCGGGATCACGCCGTTCAATTTCCCGGCGATGGTCCCGATGTGGATGTTCGCGAACGCGATCGCGACCGGCAACACGTTCATCCTCAAGCCTTCGGAGAAGGACCCCTCGGCGGCGATCTACATGGCCGAGCTGCTCGCGGAAGCGGGCGTTCCGGAGGGCGTGTTCAACGTGGTTCAGGGCGACAAGGTTGCCGTCGATCGCATCCTGGAGCACCCGGACGTCGCGGCGGTGAGCTTCGTCGGATCCACGCCCATCGCGCGGTACATCTACGAGACCGGGACGAAGCACGGCAAGCGCGTCCAGGCCCTCGGCGGCGCGAAGAACCACATGGTCGTCCTGCCGGACGCGGACATCGACATGGCGGCGGATGCCGCGGTCTCCGCGGCCTACGGCTCGTCCGGCGAGCGCTGCATGGCCGTCGCGACGGTCGTCGCGGTCGGTTCCGTGGCCGATCCGCTCGTCGAGGCCATCGGGCAGCGGCTGCCCAAGATCAACGTCGGGCCGGGCTCCGATCCCGACGCCGAGATGGGGCCGCTCGTCACGAGGCAGCACCGCGACAAGGTCGCGTCCTACATCGACCTGGCCAAGGTCCAGGGCGCGACCGTCGTCGCCGACGGGCGGAAGCACCCGCTCTACAAGGAGTCCGAGGGCTTCTTCCTCGGCGCGTCGCTGATCGACAACGTGGCGCCCGACATGGGCTGCTACCAGGACGAGATCTTCGGCCCGGTGCTGACCGTGACCCGCGTGGCGACCTACGAGGACGCGCTCCGGCTCGTCAACGAGAACCAGTACGGCAACGGGACGGCGATCTTCACCCGCGACGGCGGCGCCGCCCGCCAGTACCAGTTCGATGTCAACGTCGGGATGGTCGGGATCAACGTCCCGATCCCGGTGCCGGTGGCGTACTACAGCTTCGGCGGTTGGAAGGCGTCGCTGTTCGGCGACCTCCACATGTACGGCCCCGAGGGAATCCAGTTCTACACCCGCAGCAAGGTCATCACCTCGCGCTGGCCGGATCCGGAAACGTCCAAGGTCGATCTCGGCTTCCCGCGAACGCGCTAGCGCTAGCCGCGCCTACTGCCTTGTCGTCAGGGTGCGGGCACGCGCCGGAGGACGAGAAGGGCGAGGTCGTCGGCGGGCTCGGCGTCACCCTGGAACGCGAGGACGCCCTGGATGACGGCGCGACAGGTGGCGCTCGCGTCGTGATCGCAGCTCCCCTGGATCGCCGCAAGCAGCCGCGCGTCGCCGAAGCGTTCGCCCGACGGCGCCTGGGCGTCCGTGATCCCGTCGGTGTAAAGGAGCAGCCGCTCCCCCGGCCCGATCGTGACCTCGTTCGCCGCCAGGTCCAGTCGCCCGAACATCCCGAGCAGCGGCCCGCCGCCCTCCACCCACGACGGCTCCGCATCCCCCGGCCGCGCCAGGATCGGCGGCTCGTGGCCGGCGTTGGCGAAGGTGAACAACCCCGTGTCGAGGTCCAGGATCCCGCACAGCACCGTGACGAACAGCCCAGTTCGGCGTTCGTCGACCAGGATGTGATTGGTCCGCTCGAGCGCCTCGACGGGGTCCGCCATCCGGTCCAGCGCGGATCGCATCACTGGGCGGATGAAGGCCATCAGCAGGGCCGCGGAGATGCCCTTGCCGGAGACGTCCGCGATGACGACGCCCAGCCGTCGAGGCTGGTCGATGATCGGGAACACGTCGAAGAAGTCCCCGCCGATGGAGCGGGCCGGGCGGTAGTCGCTCGCGATCTCCCAGCCCTCGGCCTCGATGCCGGTGAGCAGGACGAGGGTGCGCTGGATCCGCTGGGCGACCCGCAGCTCCCGGTCGAGGAGCTCAGCGTCGGTTGGCGTGGGTCAGGCTCCCTGGAGCGCGGCGACGGCGTCGGCGCGGCTCGCGTCGACACCGAACATCTTCGTCATCCCCGTCCGATCGAGGACGCGAGCGATGGCCTCCTGGGGCGCCGCGAGGCGGACGCCGGCGCCTTCGCTGTCGTGGTCGTGGGACATCTCATGGAGCGCGCCCCAGCCGGCCTCGGGATCCGGCGGCGACTCGCCGCGCATGATCCGCAGCGCGGAGTGGAGGGCGAACAGGCCGGAGCTGGCCATGAACGACAGCTTCGACAGGTCGAGGACGAGGCCCCGTGACCCGCGCGCGTAGGCGTCGCGGACGATGTCGATGACCTCCTCGTAGTTCGAGGCGTCCAGCTCGCCGTCGAGGGCGACGACGCTCACTGCCGGTGAGCCACCGACGTGCTCGACATCGATCGTCATCGCCATGGATCAGTCCTCCTCCGTCCTGGCCTCGATCGACCGGACCAGCGTCAGTGCGTTCCCGCCGCCGGGACGGACATCATGCCGTACCTCGTCGGTCATCGTGCGGGCCAGATGGATGCCGACTCCCATGGTTCCCGGGCGTTTCGAGACCGGCGGCAGCGAGGTGTCGACCGCGGGCGCCGCCGTCGGGTCGAAGACGGGCGCCCGATCGAGGATTCGGACCTCGAGCTGCTGCTCCTCGACCAGCGCCTCGATCTCGATCTCGACCTCGCCTGGCTTGCCCCCGTAGCCGTGGAGCATCACGTTGCAGGCCACCTCGTCGACGGCCTGGACGAGGTCATCCGCCGCGCGTTGCGAACCGCCGAGATCGGTGACCGAGGTCCGCACGAACGCCCGCACGGCGGCGAGATTCTGGACGTCAGCGGGGATGGAGAGTCGACGGCTCATGAGCGCGCCCTCGCCCGCGTGGTCAGGCCATCCGGGCGTAGTCGGCGGTGGACCGCTTGATGAACCGCCCGGCGCCCTTCTTGCCGGTGAACTCGCCGTTCCGGACCACCACGGAGCCACGGCTGAGCACGATGTCAGAGCCGCCCTGGACCTCGCGGCCCTCGTAGCACGAGTAGTCGACGTCCATGTGGTGGGTCTTCGCGGAGATCGTGTGCTTCCGGTTCGGGTCGTAGATCACGATGTCCGCGTCCGCGCCGATCGAGATGGAGCCCTTGCGGGGATACATCCCGAACAGCTTCGCGGGCGACGTCGAGACGATCTCCACCCAGCGCTCCTTCGACATCCGGCCGCCCACGACCGCGCCGTCATGGAGCAGGTCCAGACGGTCCTCGACGCCGGGGAGCCCGTTCGGGACCTTCCTGAAGTCGCCTTTGCCGAGGTCCTTCTGGCCATGGAAGTCGAACGGGCAGTGGTCCGTGGCGACGAGCTGGAGGTCGTCCTTGATGAGGCCCGTCCAGAGCTCGTCCTGATGATCGGCCGAGCGGAGCGGCGGCGAGCAGACGAACTTCGCGCCCTCGAACCCGTTGCCCATGTCGTCGATCGAGAGGAAGAGGTACTGCGGGCACGTCTCGGCGAACGCCTGGGAGCCGCGGTCGCGGGCATCTCGAACCGCGTTGAGCGCGTCCCGGGCCGAGAGGTGGACGATGTAGACCGGCACCTGGGCGGCCTCGGCGAGCCGGATCACCCGGTTCGTGGCCTCGCCCTCGAAGACCGGGTAGCGGGCGATGCCGTGGTAGAGGGGGTCGGTCTTGCCCTCGGCGACGAGATCGGCGGCGACGATGTCGATCGCCATGCCGTTCTCGGCGTGCATCATGATCAGCCCGCCGTTCTTGCCGGTCTGCTGCATCGCCCGGAAGATCGCCCCGTCGTCGCTGTAGAAGACGCCGGGATAGGCCGTGAAGAGCTTGAAGTCCGGCACGCCCTCGGTGACGAGCTGATCCATCTCCTTGAGCGTGTCGTCGTTGACATCGCTCATGATCATGTGGAAGCCGTAGTCCGTGACCGCGTTGCCCTCGGCCTTCTTATGCCAGGCGTCGAGGCCCTCGCGCAGGCTCTTGCCCCGCGACTGAACCGCGAAGTCCACGATGCTCGTGGTCCCGCCGAACGCGGCGGCGCGCGTGCCCGTCTCGAAGGTGTCCTTGGCGAACGTCCCGCCGAAGGGCAGCTCCATGTGGGTGTGGACGTCGATCCCGCCGGGGATGACCCACCTGCTGCCGGCATCGATCGTCTCGTCGGCGTTGGCCGTCGCTCCCAGGTCCGTCCCGATCTGGACGATCGCCTCGCCGTCGATCAGCACGTCCGCGGCGTACGAGCCGTCAGCCGTGACGACGGTGCCGTTCGAGATCAGCGTGCGCATCGCTCCTCCTTTGATCAGGAGGAAATCCTAGCGAGCGCAGGGCTCAGGGGTTGACGAGCGCGACGGCGCCGTGCGGCGGTCCGCACGAGCGGGCGCGAGGGTCAGACCGCGAAGGGAACGTGGAGCCCCATCATCGCGGCGAAGCCGAGGTGGATGAACCAGGCCATGCCCGCGCCGCCGAGGGCGGCGATGGAGGCGACGAACGCGGTGAACGAGACGAACCGCTCGTAGCGGTGGCGACGGCGGGCGGAGGGCCCTTCCAGGTCCCACCAGGCATCGCGGCGGCGAAGGGTCAGTGTCGGCATGGGAGGCCTCGACTACAGGCTGGCCGAGGTGATTGGGCGAAGGCCTGCAGTGTCGGTCTGGTGGGGTGCGGTGGAAAGAGGGACTTCGGTTTCAAGCGCCTGACCCGAACGTCCCAAGCGGGTCCTGTCCGCCGAATTCGAACGGTGCGCAAGTGCTCCGACCGCGGATTCCGGCCTGGTGCGCCGACGCCCTACTTGGCCGGCTTGGTCTTGGCCTGCTTCGGCTTCTTGGGAGTCTTGGCCTTCTTGTCCACGGAAGCCTCCTCGCTCGGTTGGTCGGCCTGTGCGACCAGCGCGATCGTATCGCGATCGGCCCTGGAAATCGACCGACCTACCGCATCGCGGGGATGACCTCCCGGCCGATCCGCTCGAGCTGCTCGCGCTCGTCGCCGTTCATCAGGTAGACGTTGAACTGGTCGACGCCGGCGTCCTCGAGGACCCGCAGCTTCTCCAGCACCTCGGACGCCTCGCCGAGGACGCAGAAGCGATCGGTCACCTCGTCGCCCACGAACCCCGCGTTGGACGAGCCCACCTCGGCGTGGTGGTGGTAGTCGTAACCGGTCCGATCCTGGACGTAGCCCGTGAGCGACTCCGGAAGCTGCTCGCGCGGGTACTTGTTCACCAGGTCGACGACGTGATTGCTGACCAGTGCAGGGAACCACCGTGTGCGCTCGCGGCCCAGATCGCGTGGGCCGACGTGGAGCGGCGCCGCGGCCTGGACCTTCACGGCATCGACCGGGCGGCCGGCGGCCACGGCGGCATCGCGGACCTGGCCCGCGAACCACCCGATGAGGTCGGGATCGGCGAGCTGCAGGATGACCCCGTCCGCCACTCGACCGGTCATCGCCAGGGCCATCGGCCCGTAGCCGGCGACCCAGACCGGGAGCTTCCACCTTCCGGTCCACGGGAAGGTCAGCTCGGTGCCCTCGTAGGTGACCGCGCGGCCCTCCACCAGCTCGCGGATGACGTTGATCGCCTCCTCGGTGTTGGCCAGCGTGATCGGCGGCTTGCCGAGCACCCGCCGGGCGGAATCACCGCGCCCGATCCCGAGGTCCATCCGGCCGCCGCTGATCTCGTTCAGCGTGGCGAGCGCGGACGCGGTCACCGACGGCTCCCGGGTCCCGGGATTCGTGACGCACGTCCCGAGCCGCAGCTTGGAGGTGTGCTCCGCGATCA
>DATLDP010000074.1:0-5097 GCA_035525825.1 Candidatus Limnocylindria bacterium | reverse complement strand
TCGACGACCAGCGGCGGCGCTACTACCGCCTCACCGCGCTCGGTCGCTCCGTCGCCGCGAGCGAGGTCCGGCGGCTGGACGCGCTCCTGTCGTCGGCGCGCCCTTGGGCGCTCACGCCGGATGCGTTCCGCGCCCTGATCGGGCGCGCCGGAGGCTGACGATGGGCGTCGCGCAGGCCCCCGGACGCCTGGGCTCCGACCCGGGCTTCGACGCGACACCGGTTGCCACTCGGAGCGAGCGGATCTACGCCGTGCTCCTGCGGGCGTATCCAGCGAGCTTCCGGACCCGCTACCGGCAGGAGATGGTCCTCCTGTTCGCTGACCAGCTCCGCGACGCCCGGGCATCGAATGGCGGGGCCGGCGCGGCAACGACCTGGTTCCGGACCGTCATCGACCTTGCATCCAGCGCGGCTGGAGAGCACCTCAGGAGGGATCGAGACGTGGCGATGTCGCTGGCGACCTTCGCACCCAGCCGGGCCATGCGCCTGCTCGGCTTCCTCGCGGTTGCGGGCGGCGTGGTCCTGCTCTGGGCGTTCGTGTCATGGAACCCCTTCGCCAACTGGGTTGCGAACACGGCTCGCTTGGTGCTGTTCTGGGTGGGCGGGATGGGGGTCGCGATTGCGTTCCACGGTCGTCAGGCTGCCGCTTCGCCGAGGCTTGCCCGCGTCGCAACCACGGTGGTCGTGCTGGCAGGCGCGGCGAATGTCGTCTGGCTGCTCCTTGCGCTCGACCGCGACAACCCGTTCGGCGGGACGTTCGGGCTCGTCGGCTTCTGGGCGTCGTTCGTCGGCTGGCTCGCGGCAAGCGCGTACGGCGCGTTCTCCATCGCGCGCCGTGCATGGCGCGGCATGCCGAGGTGGTCGAGCTCGGCAGTCCGCCTCGGCGCAGTGGCGCTGCTCGTTGGTGGGGTGGTTGGCACGTTCGGAATGGACCGCATCGGGTTGACGCGATCGGAACCATTCGGCGACCTGTTCGGCTCGCTCGGCGCAACCGGCGTTGGCGCCGTGGGCCTTGGGTGGCTCCTGCTCGGGGCAGTCCTCCTCTTCGCCGGCAGGGGCGAGCGCACGTCAGCCTGATCGCACGGCTACCGTTCTCGCCGTGACGGACGAGGAGCTCCTGGCGGTCGCGATCGAGCAGGCGCGGATCGGGCGTGCGGAGGGTGGCGTGCCGATCGGCGCCGCGATCCTCGTCGACGGCCAGGTCGCGGGAGCCGGGCACAACCGCCGCGTGCAGCTCGGGAGCGCGATTCGGCACGGCGAGACGGACGCCCTCGAGGTCGCGGGCCGGCTCCCGGCGGCCATGTACCGCCGCGCGACGATGGCCACCACGCTGTCGCCCTGCGACATGTGCGCCGGCGCGATCCTGCTCTACGGCATCCCGCGGCTCGTGATCGGCGAGAACCGCACCTTCCATGGCGGCGAGGACTACCTCCGCAGTCGCGGCGTCGAGGTCGTGAACTTCGAGTCGGAGGCATGCGTGGAGCTGATGCGCGAGTTCATCGCGGACCACCCCGACATCTGGAACGAGGACATCGGCGAGGACTGAGCCACGGCGCCGGGACCTCCGGCGCCATCGCCTCAGTCGCTGCGCAGGACGTAGCGGCGGGCCCCGATGAGCTCCCGCGCCCGCTCGAATGCGCGCTGGTTCACGGCGTAGGTCGGCATCGATCGAGGGTCGCTCGGGAGAGGTCTTCGAGGGGCCGTACGTTGCGGCGACCGCATCGCACGGGGCTCGCGAACGAGGTCAGCGGGTGAGCGTGACCTTCGAGATCAATCGGGGTTGTTCGGTGTCGAGGCCCTTCGCTCGCGCGAGGTGATAGGCGACGAGCTGGGCCGGGACGATCGACGCGATCGGGGCGAGCCACGGCGGCAGGCCCGCGGCGGCGACCAGCGGATCCAGGTCTGCCGCGTCCGCGCGGGCCGTCACGGCGAGGACAGCGGCGTCATGGTCCGCGCGGAGGCGGCGGAGGAGGTCGAGAAGCGCTGCGCCGGCGACGTCGTTCGAGACCACGGCGAACACCGGCAGGGCGGGCTCCAGGAGTGCGAGTGGCCCGTGCTCGAAGTCCGCGGACGACCAGGAGTGCGCCATCACCTGCGTCAGCTCCTGGAGCTTGAGCGCCCACTCGCGCGCGGTCGCGTACTCGAACCCGCGCCCGAGCACGATCGCCCGAGCCGCACCCGCGTGCGCCGCTGCGAGGTCGTGTGCTCGGTCGTCGGTGGCGAGGGCGGCCGCGATCGCCCCTGGTACCGCATCGAGGTCGGGGTCCCTGCGCCCGGTCGCGTCGAAGCCGGTGGAGAGCGCCGCGATCGCGAGCAGCTGGGCGGTGTACGTCTTGGTCGCGGCGACGGCGAGCTCGGGACCCGCCTCGAGCGGCAGCACGTGGTCCGCGGCCGCGGCGAGCGGGGACGATGCGTCATTCGTGATCGCCACGCTCGGCGCGCCCTGCCGGCGCGCCTCGTCGACGACCGCGACGATGTCCGGCGAGGTCCCCGACTGCGAGATCGCGATCACCGCGGCGCGGTCGAGCCGCGGCGGCCGGTCGTAGAGCGAGAACATCGACGGGGCCGCCAGGGCGACCGGCAGCCGGTTCCGGAGGCCCAGCACGTACTGGGCGTAGATCGCGGCGTGGTCCGAGGTGCCCCGAGCCGCGATGAGCGTGAATGCGGGATCGGCTCTCGCGAGGTGTGCGGCAATGGACCGGGCGTTCGCCAGCTGCCGGTCGAGGAACCGGGCCGCGGCCTGCGGCTGCTCGCGGATCTCGTCGACGAGCGTCACGGGAGCTCCCGGTGCTGCGCGTCAGCCGTCATGGCGACCCTCGAGGGCCGTCCGGATCCGGGCGTCGACCTCGGGCGGCGTGGCGCCACCGTGGATTCGGTCCAGGCCCACGAGCGCCGCGCCGAGCACCGGCGGCGCCGTGAGCCGGACGGTTCGAGCCTCGGGCGCCACCGCACGGATGCCGGCCTCGATGCCGGCGTAGAACACGGGATCGGTGGCGCGGAACACACCGCCGGCGAGGACGACGTCGGGATCGAGCCTGGTCAGCTTCAGGCGGCGGATCAGGGCGCCGGCCATCGCGACCAGCTCGGCGACCTGGCGATCAAGGATCGAACGGGCCACCCCGTCGCCGGCCTCCGCCGCCCGGAAGACGACGGGGGAGAGCTCGCTGAGCCGCCGCTCGGAGATCCGCTCCTCGTACAGCGCTCGAGTCAGCGCCCCGGCCGAGCTGACGCCGAAGTGCGCGGGCACCAGCTGCTCCAGTGTCGTCCGGGGGCCGCGACCGTCTCGGGCGCGGACCGCGTGCCCGAGCGCGGCGGCCCCGATTCCGCCGCCGCCGCCCCAGTCGCCCGAGATGTGGCCGAGCCCGTCGAAGCGCGCGCTCCGGCCGTCTGGCGCGATCCCGGCGCCGTTGATGCCCTGGCCGCAGATCAGCGCGACACCCCACGGTCGGTGGGTCCCGGCCCGGAGGGCGGCGAACGTGTCGTTGCGGACGATCGACGCGGGCGTCAGCTGGAGCTGCTCGATCGCGGTGGTGAGGAGCCGGACGTCGGACGGATAGTCCGCCCCGGCGAGGCAGTAGACGCCGAGCTGGGCGACGTGGCCCGCGGACCCACCCGGAACCCCGGCAATCGCGTCGGAACCCGCGACGCCGAGCGCGCGGTCGACAATCGATCGGAGGGTGGCCATGCCCGGCGCGAGGCCCACAGCCTGGTGCGAGATCGATGGCCCTCGGATGCACGACAGGAGGTCGCCAGTCAAGCCGACGAGCGCGACCTGGGCCTTCGAGTTGCCGCCGTCGACGGCGAGGACCGCGGGGAGGGCGGCGCTCACCGCCGGGTCATGGCCGCATGGCGTCCGCGGCCGCCGGCCCGGACGGCAGCGCGGTCACGTGCTCGAGGGCATCGACGCCCACGAGCTCCGCACCCGCGTCGCGCAGGCGCTCGACGATCGAGGGCAGGGCGACCTCGGTCCGCATCGGCCAGGTATGCAGCAGCGCGATGCCGCCATCACCCGCGTCGAGCAGGCCCGTCACGATCGTCGAGACGAGCTCCTCGACGGGCGGGTCCGGCTCCCAATCGAACGCCTCCACCGACCAGCCGACGTGCCGGTAGTCGGCCCGCTGGATGGCCGCGAGCACGCGGGGATCGTCGGATCCCGCGCCGAACGGGTTGCGGAACCACGGCTTCGGATCGACCCCCGTCGTCGCCATGATCGCCGCCTCGGCCGTCTGGAGGTCGAAGACGAGCCCGTCGTCGCTCAGGTGGGGCATGCGGGCGTGGTAGTGCGAGTGGTTGCCGACGAGATGCCCGGCCGTGGCGATTCTCGCCGCCGTGTCCGGGTACGCCTCGGCCCAGCGGCCCTGGATGAAGAACGTGGCCCGAACCCCGAGGCGGTCCAGCGATTCGAGGAGCCGCTCCTGGACACCCGGCGTGGAGCGGCGATCCGGGTGCTCCGCGTCGAAGGTCAGCGCGACCTTGAAGGGAGCGGCCGCGTCACGCGCCACTACTTCTCCACGCCCGTGATGACGATCCCGCGGACGAAGACCCGCTGGAAGATCGCGAAGAGGAGCACCGGGATGAGCAGCGTCATGATGTTGCCCGCCTGGATCCAGGAGTCGTTCTGGTAGTAGATCCCATTGAACCGGGTGAGCGCCACCTGCAGCGGCAGCAGGTCATCGTGGCCGGCCAGGTAGATCAGCGGCCCGAAGAAGTCGTTCCACGAATACACGAAGGTGAAGATCGACACTGCCACGATCACCGGCCAGGCCTGGGGCAGGATCACGGACCGCAGGATGCGGAAGGAGCCCGCACCGTCGATCGACGCCGCCTCATCGAGGTCGCGCGGGATCGTCATCAGGTACTGGCGCAGCAGGAACACGTCGTAGGCGTTGGCGAAGAACACCGGGACCAGCAGGGGCAGGTAGGTGCCCACCCAGCCGATCTTGTTGAAGACCGCGTAGGTGGGAATCAGGGTCACCGCGCCGGGCAGGAAGATGGTCGCGAGCAGGATCGTGAACATCAGCCCGCGGCCGGGGAATCGGAAGCGGGCGAAGCCGTAGGCGACGAGGAGGCAGGACAGGACGGTCCCGATCGTCGTCACG
>DATLDP010000133.1:0-4062 GCA_035525825.1 Candidatus Limnocylindria bacterium | reverse complement strand
GTCGCCGGCAGCGGAAACGCTGCCGGCGAGTCGATTCCTGGTCGCGGCGGCGGACACCACGTCGCCCTTGCGGTCATACAGCCCCAGGGCTTGCTCGAGATCGACTCGGGCCTGCTCCCGGTCGCCGAGGAGGGTGACCACGTCCGCCCGCCCGCGAAGGGCGTCGGCGATGATCGTCGGGCCGGAGGTGCTCTCGGCCAGCACGACCGCCTCGTCGGCGATCCGCCGGGCAGCGATCGGGTCCTCGGCCACCGTGAGACCCGCGCGGGCGAGGCGCCAGTAGATCTGGCTGCCGGTGTCGTCCGGATCGGCCAGCTCCTCCGCCTTCCGGCAGAACCGGTCGGCGTCGTCGCTGCCCTGCTGCCACAGCACCAGCGCGAGGAGTCCGTCGACCGTCGATCGGAAGTAGCGCTCGCCGAGCGCCTCCAGCTCCGTGTCGTCGCGTCGCAGCTCGTTCTCGGCCCGGGTGAAATCGCCGGCGAGAATCTCCACGCGCGCCGAGTCCATCGACGTCGACGCGAGCTCCCGGCTCGGCCCGAGGCTCTCGAGGTACTCCTGCTCGCGCCGGTACAGCGTCCGGGCGAGCTCGAAATCGCCGGCCATCGCGTGCAGCTGGGCCAGCGCACCGAAGACGATCGCCTCCGAGCGGCGGTCGCCGGCGACGCGCTCCAGGAGCTGCTCGCAGTGCTCGATCGCCTCCCCGACCGGTGTCGACCCGAGGACCACCGCCGTGGTGTAGATCGCGGCGCCCCGCCGGACCAGGCGCTCCTCGCCGGCGAGGCCGGCGTGCTCCATGAGCTGCTCCGCGGCCATGGCCATGTCGTCGAACCGGCCCGCGTTGGCATGGACGAACAGGAGGTACCGCCACGCCCTCGCGACGCCGCCCTCGTCCTCGAGCTCGGTGAGGGTGGTCAGAAGCAGGTTCGCGGTCTCCAGCGTGTCCTTCCGCACGGTTGCCTCGCCCGAGAACAGGTCAGTGAGCATGCGGGCGATCGTGATCCTGGCCTCGGCGCGGGCATCACCGGCGGACTGAGCCGCCTCGAGGGCGGTGTCCAGCTGGGCGATGGCCTCGGAGAAGCGCGCCATCGTCAACAGCGTCTCGCCGAGATCCGGGATGAGGTCCAGGCGGCGCGGATCCGTGGGCTCCAGGAGGTCGACCGCCCGCTGGAGGAGGCTCGCCGCCGCCGGCGTGTCACCGCGACCGAAGGCGCGACGCCCGGCCGATGACAGCTTCTCCGCCGCGCGCTCCGCGACGGATCGCGCCTCCGCGTCGATCACGCCGAGGGCCACCCGGTAGCGGTAGGCCTGCTCGAGGTGGTAGCCGAGGATCTCCTCGAACTCCAGCTCCCGGCCGCGCTCCTTGTTGACCCGCTCCGCCCAGGTCACGAACTTCTCGTGGAGGGTGGCCCGGGCGCGCTTGAGCAGCGATCCGTAGGCCGTGTCGCGGATGACCTGGTGGCCGAAGCGGTAGATCACGTCCTCCTCCGCGAGGCGGCGGACCATCTGCTTCGCGACCAGGACGTCGAGATCGTCGCCGAGCCGCGGCCGGACCGGCTCCTCCACGAGTTCCGCGACGGCGTCCATCGGGAAGGACAGGCCGATGACCGAGGCCGGATCGACGACCGCCCGCTCCTCGGACTTGAGGGCATCGAGGCGGGCCGCGACGAGCGCCTGGACGGTCGGCGGGATCGAGAGCTGGCCCGAGCCGGCGCGCGCGATCCAGCCCTCGGCGCCGCGCTCGATCGCGCCGGTCTCCACGAGCATCGAGACGATCTGCTCGACGTACAGCGGGTTGCCCTCGGCGACCTCGGCGATGCGAGCTCGGACGCTCGGTTCCAGCGAGCCGAGCAGCTCCTCGACGATCTTCGCGGCATCGGCGTCGTTGAGCGGCTGGAGATCGATGAGCATCGCCTCGTGGCTCGCCGACCAGTCGGCGTGGCGCTCGGCGATCTCGTGCCTGGCGGACCCGAGCACGAGGAGCGAGGCGTTCTCGACCGTCTCCAGCAGGTGATCGAGGAAGTCGAGGAACGTCGGCTCCGCCCAGTGGAGGTCGTCGACCAGCATCACCACGGGGTGGTCGGCGGCGATTGTCTCCAGGAAGCGGCGGCCGCCCCACATGAGCTCCGCCACCGGGAACTGGGCGTCGCTGAGGTTGATGGCGGCGCCGATGCGTTCCACGATCGCGCCGCGATCCTCCGCGCCCCGCTGCTCGAGGAGCCGATCGATTCGGCGGGTCGCCACGCGGGGCGTGTCCTCCGCCGTGATCCCGGCGGCCTCGCGCACCACCTCGGCAAGCGGCCAGAACGTGATGCCGTCGCCGTAGGGGAGGCAGCGGCCCCGCACGAGCGTCGCCTGCGCCCGCGCCGCGCTCGCGAACTCGCGGATGAGCCGCGACTTGCCGACGCCGGCGTCGCCGACGACGGTGACGAGTCGCGCGCCCCGGTTGGTGATCGCGTCCTCCAGGCCCCTGGCCAGGCGGCCCATCTCCTCCTCTCGCCCGACGAACGGCGTCCCGTGGCTGGGCTCCGCCCCGGCTGCAGCGGCACCGGTCGCGCGCACGAGGCGATAGGCGGGCACGGGCTCGGCCTTGCCCTTGAGCTCGAGCGGCGCCATGAACTCGACCTCGATCTGGTTGCGGGCGAGGCGGTAGGTCAGGTCCCCGAGGACGACCTCCCCGCTGCCGGCGGCCTGCTCGAGCCGCGCCGCCGTGTTGACCGCGTCGCCCGTGACCATCCGCTGGGCCGTTGACGCGTCGCCCGCGATGACCTCGCCGCTGTTGACGCCAATGTGGTTGCTGAGCTCCAGCCCGAAGTCGCGGCGGAAGTCGGGGTTGAGGGCTTCCAGGGCCGCCTGCATGTCGGCGGCCGCGCGCACGCCGCGGACCGCGTCGTCCTCGTGGCGGACCGGCAGCCCGAAGACCGCCATCACGGCGTCGCCGATGAACTTCTCGACCGTGCCGCCGTGGCGTTCGAGCGCGCCGCGCATCCCCTCGAAGTACCGCGACATCACGGCGCGCATCACCTCGGGGCCGGGCGTTTCGCCTGCCAGGGAGTGGACCTTCGGCATCGCGAACACGATCGTTACGGTCCGCCGGCTCTCCTGCGCCACCCTGGCGTAGAGGGACGCCCCGCAGATCGTGCAGGAGCGCATCCGCTCGGGGCTCTGCTCGCCGCAGCTCGGGCAGAGCCGCATGCCCGGCCTCACCTCCGGCACGACCGCGACGTCCTCCACGGCCCGGTCGTGGACCGCGACGAGCCGGAAGGCGTTGAAGAGCTCGGTGGAGCCCTTGGGGCTGACGGGCTCGTGGGCCTCCCACTCGGCGAGGTCGCCGACGAAGTCCTTCGTCGACTCGTGGACGAGGACCTCGAGTGGCGGCGAGTTCTGCTCCATGACCGTCGAGATGTCCACCGGCTCGCCGAGGAGCACGTGCTGGCCACTCTCGGCCTTGCCGAACGTGACCTCGCCGGTCGCGACACCGGTGCGGGCGACGAGCCGGACGTTCCAGCCCAGCTCCAGCTCGACATTCAGGGTCGCCAGCGCGCGCTGCGACTCGGCCGCGGCCTCGACCGCGCGGAGGGGATCGTCGTCGTGCCGGAACGGCAGCCCGAAGACCGCGACGATCGCGTCGCCGATGATCTTCTCGATCGTGCCGCCGTGGGACTCGAAGACGGCGCGCATCACCGCGAAGTAGCGGTTCAGGACCTCGCGGAGCGCCTCCGGGTCCAGCCGCTCCCCGAGCGCCGTGGAGCCCTTGAGGTCCGAGGTGACGAGGGTGACCTCGCGGTGGACCTCGCCCGCAGCCTCGTCATCCGGGCGGAGCGCCGAGCCGCAGATCCCGCAGAGGCGGGCCTCGTCGGGATTCAGCTCCCCGCATGTTCCGCAGACCTGCTCCGCCATCCCCGCAAGTCTAGGGTGAGCCGAGTTGGATCCGTCGAGGCGAATGCGCCCGCCGCCCTCGGCGACCGCGATCGAGGTCCGGCGTCAGGCCTTCTGGCCGGCGTGACCCGCGGGCCGCCGCCGTCGGAGGTCGCGCAGGTCGCGCTGGTCGGGGCGGGCCAGGCG
>DATLDP010000073.1:0-10884 GCA_035525825.1 Candidatus Limnocylindria bacterium | reverse complement strand
CGTGACGACGCCGATGACCGCCGCTGACGCATCGGCGGCCGCGGCGATCCAATCCTCGACCGGGAGGTCCGGACCGAGGTAGCTCACCGCGAGCCCGGCGCGGCGTGCCGCCACGGCGAAGGCCAGGGCGCCCAGCTCGTGGCGCCCGCCGGGCGGAAGGCCGACGAGGACGCTCCCGGAGCGATCCTCGACGCTCGCCGCCGCGTCGAGCGCCAGCCCGAGCCGGCGATGGACGGCACTGCTGGCGAGGTGCTCGCCGGCCACGTTGATCTGCCCCGTGGCCCAGGCCTCGCCGAGGCGGCGCAGGGCCGGGAAGAGGAAATCGTTCGCGACCTGCTCGAACGAGCCTTTTGAAAACAGGTCGTCGAGGACCCGGTCGAGCGCTTTCGGGTCCATCGCGGCGGCTGCCGCGACCAGGCGCGCGGCGAGCTGGTCGGCATCGCCCGCGGAGATCGCCGCCATCGGGACCGCAGCGAGCTGGTCCGAAGCGATCTGCTCCGCGACCGTGCCAGCGAGGATCGCTGCCGCGGCCGCGCTCGGCGACCAGCCCTGGGAGATCAGCGCGCGCATCGCCTTGATGCGCTCGACCGCGGCCTCGTCGAACTGGCGGTAGCCGCTCGCAGTGCGCTCGGGATGGACGATCCCGTATCGCCGCTCCCAGGCCCGGAGGACCGGGACGGACACGCCCGCTCGCGCCGCGGCCTGCTTGATGTTGTACATGGTTCGCACATGGTACACGTCAACAAAGACTTGACAAGCCCTGAACATAAGCCTAGATTTCGAGTCAACCTTGAACAAAGGCTGGACGAACAGGCGGGCCGAAGCCCCGTGCCGTCCCATTCGAGAGGAAGCCATCGTGACCAAGCTCATCCGCGGCGCGACCGCCGCCATGCTCGCCCTCGCCATCGCGGCCGCCCCGGCCTTCGCCGCCTCGGGCGCCAAGCCCGGCACCTCCAACATCGTCGAGATCGTCCTCGCGGACGACGGCGAGTTCGACGTCCTCCAGGCCGCGGTCATCGAGGCCGGCCTCGCGGGCGCCCTCAGCAGCCCGGACGACCAGTACACCGTGTTCGCCCCGACCGATGCGGCTTTCGTCAGCGCCTTCCGCGCGATCCTCGGCGACGGCACGCTGACCGAGTCGGACGTCATGGCGTTCATCGAGGCCGGCGGCGTCGACGACGCCCTGGGCGAGGGCGCGCTCGCGAACATCCTGCTGTTCCACGTCACCAACGGCCGCCGCACCAGCAACTCCGTCGTGAAGGCGCCGGGCTACCAGATGCTCAACGGCGACCGCCTCTCCCGCAGCCAGCTGCTCGACGCGGGCATCGCCTCGGTCGACATCTCCGCCTCCAACGGCGTCATCCACGTCATCAACTCGGTCCTCCTCCCGTAGGACGCTTCCCCTCTCCTCGCGCCGACGCCCCGCCCCCCGGCGGGGCGTCGGCGCTTCCCGCCCTACCCTGAGGCCCACGCCATGACCCGCCACCGACTGACGGCCAGCCAGGTCGTCGCCCACCCGATCGACGAGGTGTTCGCGTTCTTCGCGAACCCGGAGAACCTCGGCCGGATCACGCCGCCCGCGATGGGCTTCCAGCAGCTCACGGCCGACCTCGAGATGCGAACCGGCCTCGAGATCGACTACCGGATCACCCCGCTCCTCGGCATTCCGATGGGCTGGCGAACGCGCATCGAGGCGTTCGACCCGCCGCACTCCTTCGCCGACACCCAGCTGAAGGGCCCGTACAAGCGCTGGGAGCACCGCCACACGTTCACCGAGGTGGCCGGCGGGACGAGGATCGAGGACGAGCTGTTCTACGAGCTGCCGCTCGGACCGCTCGGTGCCCTGGCCCACCGTCTCGTCGTGCGCGACCAGCTGCTCGAGATCTTCCGGCACCGAGCCCGCACGATCGAGTCGATCTTCGCCACGCCGGCCCCCAATCCCCAGCCGCTGACGGTCGGGGTTGCCGGCGGGACCGGCCTCGTTGGCGGCGGGATCGCCGCGGAGCTGTTCCGTCGGGGGCATCGCGTGGTCGTCCTGTCCCACGAGGGCGAGGCTGCGCGAGGTCCACTGCCGGATTCGGTCGAGCTGCGCCACGTTGACGTCACCACCGGCGAAGGGCTCCCCGGCGCGCTCCATGGGCTGGATGCGCTGGCGATCGCCCTTGCGTTCAAGAACTCCCCGATCGAGGCGCCGCGGAAGGGCCAGACGTTCATGGCCGTCGACGCCGCCGGCACCGAGCGGCTCGCTGTCGCGGCGCGCGCGGCCGGCGTCAAGCGGCTGGTCTACATCTCCGGCGCCGGCGCGGCGCCCGACGCCAGGCGCCACTGGTTCCGGGCCAAGTGGCGAGCCGAGACGGCGATCCGGGCCAGCGGCGTCCCCTTCACGATCATTCGTCCGACCTGGATCTTCGGGCCCCGGGACGTGTCGCTCAATCGCTTCATCGGCTTCGCGCGGACGCTCTTTGCCGTGCCGCTCACGAACACCGGCCGGCAGCTCCTGGCGCCCGTCTTCATCGACGACGCTGCTCGCCTCGCCGCGGATTCGATCGTGGCTGGGGCCGCCGCGAACGAGGTCTTCGAGCTGGGCGGGCCGGAGACCATGCCGTTCCGGGAGGTGGTGGGGCGCGCGCTCCGGGCTGCCCGCCTCCGACGGCCCATCGTCCCGGGCCCCACGCCGCTGATCAAGCTGGCGGCCGTGCCGCTCTCGCTGCTCCCGACGCCCATCCTCACGCCCGCGGCGGTGGACTTCATCAACCAGCCGGCGACGGTCGATCTCGGTCCGCTCCTCGAGCGGATGCCCCGCCGGCTCACGCCGCTCGACGAGGCGCTCGCGACCTATCTCTCGCCCGAGTCGTCCCCGGCGACGATCGCCATCGATGCCCCGGCGGCAGGCGGCACGCGACCCAGATCGCCCGAGAGCAGACGGGCGGCCGCTCCTCGTCGGCCGCCCGCGGTCAAGAAGCCGACCTAGCCGTTCAGAAGCCCGTCACCGCGAACCAGCGGTCGGTGGCGTTCGTGAAGAACACCGCGGGGCCCTGGGGACATGGAGATGTACGCCGGGAGCGTCGGTTCGGTTCTTGAAGGCCCTTGGTTCTCGACGCGCCCCCTCGCCTCGAGGCGGCCTCAGCCGCGTTCGAGGTAGCGCTCGCGCTCCCAGTCGTGGACCACGGAGTCGTAGAGCTGCTGCTCGACGCGCGCGGCGTTGAGGTAGTGGTCGACGACGTCCTGGCCGAAGATCTCGACGGCCGCAGTCGATGCCTCGAGGACGTCGATCGCCTCGTACAGCGCCCGCGGCATCCGATCGAACCCCTTCGCGATGTAGCCATTGCCCTTGAACTCCGGCTGGAGCTCCAGACCGTGCTCGATCCCGTAGAGCCCCGCGCCGATCATTGCCGCGTAGGTCAGGTAGGCGTTCATGTCGCCGCCCGGAAAGCGGTTCTCGACGTGGAGGCCGTTCCCGCTGCCGACCACGCGGAAGCCCGTGGTCCGGTTGTCGCGGCCCCAGACGACGTTGACCGGCGCCCACGACAGCGAGGCATAGCGCTTGTAGGAGTTGATGAACGGGGCGATGAAGACGGCCAGCTCCCGCGACAGCGCCATCATCCCCGCCACGAACTGGCTGAACTGCTTCGACATGCCATACGGCAGCCCGGCCTCCTGGTCGAAGGTCAGCGGCCGTTCGCCCGAGGCGTCCCAGGTGGACATGTGGAGGTGCCCTGACGAGCCGGTCCAGGTGTGGTCCGGCTTGGCCATGAACGTGATGCCCCAGCCGTTGAGGTAGGCGATCTCCTTCGCGCCGTGCTTGAACAGGACGCTCCGGTCCGCGGACTCCAGGACGTGGTCGTAGCGAATGTTGACCTCGTGCTGGCCCGGCGCCGCCTCGCCCTTCGAGAACTCGATCGGGATCCGGGCCTCGGTCATGAGGTTCCGCAGGAGCCGGTGGAGCGGTTCGGCCTTGGTCGCCTGGAGGAGGTGGTAGTCCTCGTTGTAGGTGCCGAATCGAACCGGTGGGGCGAACCCCCGCTCCGCCATCTGGTCCCACGATTCCTTGAGCACGTAGTACTCGAACTCTGAGCCGGCCTTGACGCTCAGCCCGGCATCGGTCGCGCGCTGGACCTGGCGCTTGAGGATGGTGCGAGGCGAGACCGGGATCTCGCGCTGCGTCTCCTCGTCCACGGCGTCCGCGAGGACGATTGCCGTCTTCTCGAGCCATGGCACGATCCGCAGCGAATCCCACACCGGCGAGGCGATCCAGTCGCCGTAGCCCGTCTCCCAGTTCATGAGCTGGAAGCCCTCGGGCGTGTTCATCTCCATGTCCGTGCCGAGGAGGTACGTGCAGAAGTGCGCCCCGTGGTCGATCACGCCCTGGAGGAAGGCGTCGCCCTGGACGCGCTTGCCCATGAGCCGGCCCTGCATGTCGGTGATCGCGACGACGATCGTGTCGATCCGGCCCTCACGGACCCAGCCCTCGAGCTCGACCAGGTTCGGATGCTTGTCGCCGTCGTGCCCGTGGCTCGAGTCGCTCATGCCCGGCCCTCCTCAGCCCCTGGAATCCGATGTCATCCGGAGATGATGACGGGCCGGCGGTCGCCCGGCCGGCCCGTCGAAACGGTTCGATGGCATTGCCGCTCCAGCGGCGGCCCGATCAGGCCTTCGCGATGTCGCCTGCGGCCGCGTGGAACTCCTGCTCGATCTCGGTGAGGCGTTCGGCGGATCCCTGGGCAACCGGGCCGCGGAACCGCGACCGAGCCCACAGGAAGTAGTACAGCGCGAGCAACACCAGGAACGCGCCGACGATCAGCCAGGAGGCTGGATTCAGCGCAAACGGATAGAGGAACACCGGGCTGAACAGCACGATCCAGATCACCGAGATCCAGGCGAACGGCTTGCTCCACCGGCCGAGGCTCCAGGTCTGGCGCTGGCGCCACGACTGATCTCCCCGCATGCCGAGCCAGATGCAGACGCCGTACGCCCAGTAGAGGAGCACGGTGCTCACGGATGTGATCCCGCCGATGAGGAACAGGGGATCGCCGCCGAACGCCTTCGTCAGCACGTAGACGACGACGATGAGGAGCCAGCTCGCGAAGCTGATCGCAAAAACGGCGTTGCTCGGCGTCCGCCAGCGCTTGCTGACGCGCTTGAGCCAGCCGCTGCCGGGCATCCCGTCATCACGGCTGAAGGCGTAGAGCATCCGCCCGGCGGAGGCGATCGACGAGAACCCACAGAACGTCATCGCGAACGCGACGCCGGCGGACAGCAGCCCGCCGAGCTGGTTCAGGCCACCGCCGAGGTTGGACTCGAGGATGTACTGGACGCCGCCGCCACCGCCGCTGTTGGCGAGGACGTCGGCGGGGCTCGTCATCTTGAGCGTCAATGCGACAAGGACGATGTAGCCCGCGACGGCCGAGACCGCGACCGACAGGAACACGCCCCACGCCGACGCGCGACGAGCGAAGACCGTCTCCTCAGCGACATGGGCCGAGGCGTCGTAGCCGGTGTAGGTCCATTGCGACTGGAGCAGGCTGAGGGCGAACGCTCCGGCAATCCCGAACGGAACCACGGACGCCCACGAGACGCCGTCCGCGTTGTCGGCGGGCGTCACCTGGAAGAGGAAATCGATCGGGTGGGTCGGCTGGCTGCCGAGCGTGAAGAGCGCAATGGCGATCGCGGCCACGAAGCCGATGTGCCACCACACGGAGAGGTCGTTCATGAACGATACGATCCGCGTCCCGGCCACGTTGAACCCGATCTCGATGGCGATCAGGATGCCGGTGATCCAGATGGCATTGAGGACGCCCAGCGTCTCGACGTTCGGATCCACCCCGAACAGCGGGTTCAGGATCGTCGCACAGAGGTAGAACGCCGCGGAGTAGTTGATGCCCGCGACGATCGAGATCTGGCCGCCGAGGTTGAGCCAGGCCGTCCACCAGCCCCATTCCTTGTTCCGGAGCTTGGAGGCCCAGTAGTACAGGCCGCCGGCCGTCGGATAGGCCGACGCGATCTCGGCCATGGTGGCCGCGACCATCAACGTGAAGATCGTGACGAGCGGCCAGCCGAGGCCGACGGCAGCGGGACCCGCGAGGGTCAGCCCCAGGTTGTAGAGGATGACCGCGCCGGTCAGGATCGAGATGATCGAGAAGCTGATCGCGAAGTTCGAGAACCCGCCCATGGAGCGCAACAGCTCCTGGGCGTACCCGAGACCGTGCAGGTCCTGTGTGTCCTGCCGGATGGCCTCTTCCCGTGTCGGCATGCGGACCTCCCTCCCAAGAAGACCGGCGATCCCCGAATCGCCGCGATCATACGCGTCGCGCTGGTGGGATTCGCACGATTTCGGCGCGGTTCGGGGGAGTGTTCGCACCAGATTGGAACGAGCTGGCTCGTGACCCGGTGAGCTCGTGGCGAGACTAGTAGAGGAGCGTCGTGCCCTCCGGGAATTCGAAGTCGAAGGCCGTGGGCGCGAGCGCCGCATCCGGATCGAGGTGGACGACCTCGGCGACCCGCGTCACCTCGCCACCCACCGATTCGACGAGCCGGGTGATGATGCCGTCGAGCCGGTCGACGGCAACCTGGATCGCGAAGTCCGGTCGATCGACGACGCGCTCGACGGCCCGCGGGTGGGCACACTCGAGGACGATCGCCTCGCGGTCGGCCACTCGATCGGTGCCCGAGATCCAGCAGTCGCCCGTCGCCAGGACGTTCTGGCAGTAGCCCGCCGGGTGGATGAAGAGCTCTGGAAGGGTCTCCATCGGGAGTGACGTGATCGGCTCGTAGACCGTGGACCGGCCCGGGTACTGGCGCGGATCGAGGCCGCGGACGCGGTTGCGCACCGGCCGGCTCGTCCCGAGCTTGTGGGCGGCCGAGTAGGTCCGAACGATCTCGCCATCGGAGATCCAGACCTCGTGGCGACCGGCCGCGGTCCGGCCGGGCTCGCTGCTGACGACGCGCGCCTCGCCGGGGTGGCGGACGGCAACGTCGATGTTGACGACGAGCTCGCCCTTGACCCCAAAGGTCCGCTCCCGGATCCGCATCCGCAGCGTCTCGAAGCGCCGCTCGGCGTCGCGCATGAACGTGAACAGCTCCTCGACCGTCGGCAGGCCCGCGGGCAACGACACGATCTCGGTCCGCGCCTCGCCTCGGCGCACGGGCACGAGCGCGGCGCGATCCCACTGGCTGGTCATCGCGCGGATTGTAATCGTCGGCCCGCGCTTGACGGTTCAGTCGCCATCCGCTTTATCGTATGTCGCTATATCGGCGTGCGATGCTGGGTGCCGAAGGTGCGCGACGACAACCACCTGCCGGCGCGGCGTGGACCGCCATCGCCTGCGTGCTCCTCCTGGATCGGCGTCGGCGGCTGGAGTCCTCAAGGGCCTCCGCCTCCGACTGACGGCGTTCGTGCCGCGCTCCCGTAGACTCCCCGCGATGGGCATCGGTTCGGCCAGATTCCGCGACGTGATGGGTCATTTCGCGACGGGGATCAGCGTGGTGACCACGTTCGACGGCGATCGTCCGGCAGGGATCACGGTCAACGCCTTTTCGTCCGTGTCGCTGCAGCCGCCCCTGGTCATGGTCGCGCTGGATCGGCGCCGGTTCATCACGCCGATGGTCCGCGCCGCAGGGCGCTACGCCGTGAACGTCCTCGGCACCGACCAGCAGGCGCTGTCCGACTGCTTCGCCCATGCCCCGGTCAGCCCTGGCCGGGAGTTGTTCTGCGGCGCGTCGTGGACGCTCGGGCCCACCGGGCTGCCGCTGATCGACGGCTCGATCGCGACGCTCGAGTGCACGATCGTCGAGACGTTCAGCGCCGGCGACCACGACCTCTTCATCGGTCGGGTGGATTCGCTCGAGGAGCAGCGCGACCAGGACGTGGAGCCGCTGCTCTATTACCGCCGCCGCTACCTCAGGGTCGAGCGCGGCGCGGAGAGCCCGGTCGAAGGCAAGCCGGAGGGCTGAGGCCAGTGCCCAGCGTCGCGGCGAACGGGCTCGAGATCGGCTACGACGTCCACGGGGCCGGGCCTCCGCTCATCGCGCTCCATGGCGCGACCTCGCTCGGGCGCGAGGACTACGCCGCGCAGCTGCCGTCGCTGTCGAAGGCCTTCCTGGTCCACCTCCCCGATGCGCGGGGGCACGGTCGGACGCGCTGGGACGTCGCGAGCGGCGGGTTCCGATACGACTGGCTGGCCGACGACGTCGCGGCGTTCGCCGACGTGCTCGGGCTCCATTCCTTCCACCTGATCGGCTTCTCAATGGGCGCCATGAGCGCGCTCCAGCTCGGCGCGCGCTTCCCGGAGCGGCTGCGGACGCTGGTCGTCGTCGGGATCACGACCCAGCGCGAGCCGCGCGCGAGCGTGGGCCGGCGGCTCATGGATCCCCAGCGGATCCTGGCGAGCGATCCCAAGTTCGCCGCGACGCTGGCCCGTCGGCACGATGCGGGCCAGGGCGAGGGCGCCTGGCAGGTTCTGCTGCCGGCGATCGCCGCGGACGTCGCGGTCCAGCCGCTCCTCGCGCCGGCGCAGCTCCACGGGATCGACTGCCCGGCGATGGTCGTCTGCGGTGATCGGGACCCGTTCGTCCCGCCCGAGCACGCGGCGGCCCTCACCCGGCAGCTGCCGCGCGGGCGACTCTTCGTCGCCCCCGACTGTGGCCACGAGGTGATGTCCCGCCGACCGGCGCTGTTCAACGAGGCGCTCGCCGGGTTCTATCGCGCCACCGAGTCGG
Organism: Candidatus Limnocylindria bacterium; assembly: GCA_035525825.1. GTDB lineage: Bacteria > Chloroflexota > Limnocylindria > Limnocylindrales > CSP1-4 > UBA5189. The sequence goes on along the minus strand of DATLDP010000073.1, from coordinate 2,169 downwards.
CCGCCCGCGACCGCGCCACGAAGGCCGAGGTCCCCGGGACCCCGTTCGCAGCACCGACCCAGCCCACCGACGAGGAGGTTCCCCGATGACGACGCTGCTCGTGCTCTACCGCCGGCCCGATGGCGGCGAGGAGGCACTGGCCACCCTCGAATCCCGCTATCGCGACGAGCACCTGCCGCTCGCCGCCACGACGCCGGGATTGCGGAACATCCGGATCTGGCGCGTCGCCGAGGCGCTCGGCAGCGAGACGAAACTGGTGCTCGCGGCGGCGATGGACTTCGACGATCGCGCGGCGCTGGACGAGGGCCTCCGCTCCGATCCGATGCGGGCCGCCGGCCGGAACCTCCGCGAGATCGCGCCGGGCCTCGCGACCTTCCTCGTGGTGGAGGAGGCGCCGGACCTCCTCGGCGGGCCGGCGCAGTAGGCGCCCCGCTCAATCGGCCGGGCAGGGCGGCGGGCATACTGTCGGGACCGTGACGATGCCGCCGCCGCCCGATCACGAGCTCCTCCACGTCACGCTGCCGGCGCCCAGCGCCGACGGTCCGCTGGATGGCGTGGCCCTCGTCGTCCTTGACCGGCCCCACGTCCTCAACGCCCTTGACTTCGCGCTGATCGCGGCTCTCACCGACGTGCTGGAGTCCCTCGACCACGATCCCGCCTGCCGGGCGATCGTGATCACGGGCGCGGGTGATCGAGCCTTCGCGGCCGGAGCCGACATCCCCGAGCTGGCGGCCCAGAGCCCGACGTCGCTGACCGTCGACGACACGTTCCATCGATGGGAGCGGATCAAGCGGATCCGCAAGCCGCTGATCGCCGCGGTCCGGGGGTTCGCGCTGGGCGGTGGCTGCGAGCTGGCGATGCTGTGCGACCTGCTCATCGCGGGCGAGGACGCCCAGTTCGGGCAACCGGAGATCAAGCTCGGGGTGATGCCGGGGGCGGGCGGCACCCAGCGGCTTACGCGGGCGATCGGCAAGGCCAAGGCGATGGAGCTCATCCTGACCGGCCGGAACATGGGCGCGCGCGAAGCGGAGGCCCACGGGCTCGTCACGCAGGTCGTGCCGTCGGAGGCGACGGTTCCGGCCGCGCTGGAGCTTGCCGCGCGGATCGCGGCGATGCCGCCGGTCGCCGTGCTCGCTGCGAAGGACGCGGTGAACCGCGCGGAGGAGCTGCCGCTCGAGGCGGGCCTCGCCTTCGAGCGCCGGAGCTTCTACCTCCTCTTCGATACCGAGGACCAGGCGGAGGGCATGGCCGCGTTCGTTGAGAAGCGCAAGCCGCAGTGGAAGGCGCGCTGATGAGCTGGGAGCGGTTCGACGAGGAGCCCGTCGGCGCGCTGCGTGACGAGGCCCCGGACATCCTCACCCCGATCGATGACGCCGCGCCGGTCAGCGGTCACGTCCCGGCGCCGGAGGTACCCCGCGCGGCGAGCGCCACCGCGGAGCACGACTGGGCGGCCGCCTCGGACCACATCTTTCCCGCGCTCCGGCCGGCCGGGACCCAGGGGCTGCGCCTCGCGGACCTCGACCCATCGCAGCTCGCGCAGGAGGGGCTGAAGAAGCACGCGCTGGCGCTGGTCGATCCAGGTCCGGCAGACCTGTCGATCGTGTATGTCCTCCGCGAGCCTGCCTACGACGTCGTCATCAACGCCGATCACCTCCTGACCTGGGGCGTCGCGACGGAGACGCTGCGAGATGCGGCAATGGCAAACCTTCGCGCCTGGTCGGAGACCGCGCCCTGGACGGACGAGCTGAGTGGCGACCGGCGCCTGCTCTCGTCTGACACCGGTGACGGCGCGGACGCGGCCCGGATCCTGCTGCCCGAGGCCCGGGCGAAGATCGCGGGCCAGTGCGGCGGGCCTGCCCGGGTGCTGGTCGCGCTCCCGGATCGGGACCTGCTCATCGCCGGCTCCCTCAACCCGGGCGACGGCGACTTCGCGTCGCAGTTCGCAACGTTCGTGGCGGATGTCGCGGCCGAGGCCCACGAGCCCATCGATCGGGGGATCTTCGAGCTCGTCGGCGACCGGCACGAGCTCGTGCCCTTCGGGCGGTAGCGGCAGCCAGGCGAGCGTCTGACGATGGCCGACGCGACCGAGACGGTCCTGCTGGAGGTCGACGCCGAGGCGGGCGTCGCCACGATCACCCTCAATCGGCCGGATGCCCTCAACTCGCTGAC
>DATLDP010000112.1:0-18004 GCA_035525825.1 Candidatus Limnocylindria bacterium | reverse complement strand
CTCGGTCCCAGGACTGATCCGGGCCGAGACGCCGAGCGATATCGTTCGGTCCCTGCGCCACCTGAGTGTCTACGGCGCGTTTGGCAAGGATGGACGGTAAATGCCGGGTGAGACTGACCTCGCGGAGGCGGCTAGTACCGCGTCCAACTTCTGGGTAGCCCTCGCCAACGACGACGTGGCGGCCCTTCGGGAATTGCTGTCCGAAGAGTGGACGCCGGTGCCCGACGACTTCGCAAAGGTCTATCGGGCGGCCCGCGGGATTACCCCGTTCCAGTGCCGCATGCTCAACGCATTGAGCGAGATCGAGGAGCTCGCGCCCGACCGGCTCCGCCTGCGGTACACGACGCGGCCGCAGGGCCCGTTCGCGGCTGGCGAGCCCCTTGTCGTGTGGCCGCTCGAGATCCTCCGCGAGGAAGGGCGATGGCTCGTCGGGAGGACGACTCCGCCGAGCGCAACCTAAAGGCTTGCGCCTGGCGACAGGCCGGCGCATCATCGCCGGGCTCGGTAGTAGACGGGCCATTCCGGACTTCGGTCCGGCCCATATGATTAGAACGCCCCTGTTCGGTAGCTACTACTACCGGGCCGGGGCACTTTCATTTGGAGGTGGTCAGATGACCACGGAAACGGCAACCGGCTGGTTTGGCCTCGATGTCATTGAGAGGCTCCCCGGCGGCGATCCTGGCGACGAGCCCGATATCGGCAAGCGCGTCGCAGCGGTCCTCGGACAGACGACTCCCGGCGAAGGCTGGCAGCCGAGTCCTTTTGGCGATGTGCTCGCGATGTCCCTCGTTGCGCTTGTCTGCCGCGCGGCACCGGATGAAGTCGGGGCCGAGGCCTACGTCCAACTCGAGGACCGCGGCGGCCTCGATCGCCTCATGGCGAACCTGGAGCGTGCAGTAGTCCGTGAGCTCAAGAAGGCGGCAGCGGCATGACCGCCCCAACCGAGGCTGAGATCCGCGAGGCGATCGAGCCGGAATGGCCAGTCGACACGGTAGGCGACGCGCCCGAGTGGGTCTACGAGGGGCTAGGGCCGATCCTGGACTCCGACCAAGCCCTGGTGCGTGCCGTGTGGGTCGAGGGCTACAACCCGATGCGACCACATCCCGGCACGTTGTGGGCCGACATGACGAAGGCCGAGGCAGACGAGCTTCACGCCGCGATCAGCGTGGTGGTTGACGAAGCCGCCATGACCTTTCAGCGATCCGTCTTGGAAGGAGCCGTTCGCGCTGCCGTCGCGTTCGCAGAGAAGCATCCCGACGTTCCCCGCGGACACTGGAAGGCCGCGGAACAGCGCGAGCCGGTAACCGCCGGATAAGCGACCATCGCTAGGGTCTAGCTACGGCCCCGGCTCCGTGAGTCGCCTACGTCCCTAGGGCTAGAGCGGCTGCGACCGGGGCCGTTTTATGCCTTCTTTGGCGGCCAGGGGAGGTCCTGTAGCTCGCCAAGGACCCCGGTGCGACCCGTTGCCATCCTGCCGCGAAACTTCGCCAGCTCAGCGTGGTCCGCGTGCACGTAGTCGGGGCGCACGTCGATGTGCGTCTCATTGGGCAAGTCGATCTGCTCACGGTGGTAGAACTCGGCTGCAGGCTCCTCGATCGCGATCCGCTCGTCGCAACCGACACACCAGGTCACCGTGCTTCGTGGCATCAGGGCTTCCTCCAGATGACGTGCAAACCTGCTATTGACAGCCGTGCCAGAACCGAGTGGACACCGGGCCTCCAGGTCGAGCTGCTAGGGGTGGCTAGCCTACCGCGCGACCGTGGCAGCGGTCGCCCCGGCAGCGCACGTCGCTCGACGCGGTCAGCGGCGCCTGGGCGGCGGTGGCGCGTCGTGGCCCAGCGCGGCCCGGCGGCTGCTCACCGCGCGCGGATCCAGCTGTCGAGCCTTGGCATCGCCCGGTGGCATCGCGGCGATCCGGGCGGCCGCTCCAAGGCGCTGCATGCGCGCCAACGCGGCGTCCCAGGTGAGATTCGACCAGGAGCCGGCCGAGCCGAGGCCCACCCGCGCGGGGCCGCGTCCTCGAGTCGACGCGGCGTAGCTCGCCGCCCATTGGAGGACTTCGACCGGCTCGCCGGCCGCGTCGGCGATCGCGGGACCGCCGGCACTGAGCGCACCCGCGATCACGCCTCGGTCGCCGGGGAAGCGCGTCACCAGGTTCCAGCTGTCCGGTCCGTGGATCAGGTCCACGGCGAGGCTCGAGTAGGGCAGGCCGACGATCGCCTCGCGCCACGCCTCTGGCGGCGTGCCACCGGTCAACGAGAGGGAGAGATGAATCTCGCCTCCGTGCCTCGCGAGCTCATCCAGCAGCGCCGCATGGAGGGTCCGAAAGGCTCCACCAACATCGTCTGCGCGGTCAGCGTCGTCAGCCTCGCCATCGACGGCGGCGCCAAACCGCTCCTCGATCTCGACCAGCTGGCAGCCCGCCGCCGCGAGCTCGAGCACGACACGCGCGAGCGTCGTCGCCGTCGCCGCCTCCCCGCCCGCTCGGAGCAGCGTCCAGGGCCCGAGGAGCACCTGCTTCACCGCTCGATCGGTTAGCTCCTGCGTCCGGCGCCACCGTTGGACAATGCCCTCCGCGGCATCGCCGATTGGTCTCGGCGCCACGCCGGCAAGGCCCGCCCACTCGGCGTCGGCCGACCGGCCATCGGTGATCGGCTCGAGGCCTGCCGCTTCCTGGGCGCGGACCACCACCTCGAGGGCGGTGTCTCCACTCGCGGGATCGTCGTCGGGGGTCGGCGGGGCGGGTAGCGCACCGAGCAACGTGGCAAACACGGCTCGATGCTAGGCGGCCGAGATCAGCCTTGGCGTCCGTTCCTCCTCCGCGCCGGAATCGACTTGGTTCCACCCATGCGGAACCACCGCCGAGAAGGCCAGTCCTGAGGTGGTGGCCGCACACTTCCGAAGCGTGGATGAGGGACCGGCGAGCGCCGTCAGCCGGGCGCGACGGGTGAGCGCCGTCAGCGCCGATGAGCGACCGGTGAGCACCGTCAGCGCCGGGCGCGATGAGCCGGGTGAGCGCCGGCGAACCATCGCCGTGGATGATGCGAGGGCCGTACCGCCGTTCAGCCGACCGATGCCGAGGAGAACGTTCGGTGCCGACTCGCAAGGCCATTGGAATCGAGCTGCTCGCCGACCCGACGCGTCGTCGGATCGTCGCGTTGATCGGCGGACGCGTCCGACATCCGGCACAGATCGCGTCCGCGATCGGGCTCAGTCGCCCGGCCGTGAGCCGTCAGCTGCGGTTGCTCACCGAGGCAGGTCTGATCCGCTGGACGTGGTCGAACCTGGACCGGCGCAGCCGCGTGTACATCATCGATCCGGCCATGCAGGCGCCGATCATCGCCTGGCTGGCCGGCGTCGACTTGACGAACGTCCGCCCGTTCTTCAGCCCCTACTGGTCGGCACCGGCGCAGGGAGCAAATCGAATTGGGGCCTCGACGTCCGGGCCAGCCGCCCAATCGTCTCCTCACCTCGATCGTTCCGCTTCATTGGAACCATCGTGATTCCGGCCCTGCGCGGAAAGGACACGGCGTCCCCGAGTGGATCGGCCAGTTCTGCGCACGCCGTGCCGACCGGCCCTCGGCGCGCTCGCCGGGGCGATGCCAAGGTCCGCGACGGAACGCCATCGCCGCACTGCGTTAGCTCGCGAGAAACTCCCCGAGTCGTGACTGCTCAACGTTTCCTCCGGACGCGACCACGCAGACGCGCTCGCCGTCGCGGATGGGAATTCGACCGGATAGGACCGCGGCGAGAGCGGCTGCGCCCGCCGGCTCCAGGACCTGCTTCATGCGCTCGGCGGCGAAGCGCAGGCCGGCCAGGATCGTCGCGTCGTCAATCGGGACGATGGCCTCGAGGTAGCGGGCGCAGATCGGGAGCGTCCACTCGCCCGCGAACGGCGCGCCGAGCCCGTCCGCCACGCTGACGGGGTTGATCCGGACGACCTCGCCGGCCTTGATCGCGCGGGACACGGCGTCGGAACCATCGGGCTCGACCCCGTACACCCGGACCTCGGGCCGCTGCTCCCGGATCGCGGTCGCCACGCCGCTGATGAAGCCGCCGCCGCCGACCCCGACGACCACGACATCCACGTCGGGCAGGTCCTCAAGGATCTCGAGGCCGGACGACGCGTTGCCCGCTATGACCTCGGGGTCGTCGAAGGGATGGACGAGGATGAGGCCTCGCTCGGCAACGAGCTCCTGGACCTTCGCCAGCGTCTCGCCGACATGATCACCGTGGAGGATCACCTCGGCGCCGTAGCCACGGGAGGCGTCGACCTTCGATCGAACGGCGCCCGCCGGCATCACCACCGTCACTGCCACGCCCTCCTCGCGTCCCGCCCAGGCGTAGGCCTGCGCGGCGTTGCCCGCGGAGAGCGTGATGGCGCCTTTTGCCCGGTCCTGAGGGCTGAGCGATGTGAGCTTGGCAAGCGCGGCGCGCGGCTTGAACGAGCCGGTCTTCTGGAGATGCTCCGCCTTCACGAACAGCCGGCCATCGGCGATTCTCGCTCCCGTGGCCGCCTCGATCCGTTCCGCCGCGGTCGCGGAGGACAGCATCGGCGTCCGGTGGACGCGCCCCGTGATCCGCTCGCGCGCAGCTCGGATCCGGTCCATCGAGACCAGGCGATCGTCCATCGGCGGAGTATTGCAGCCGTCAGATCGGGAGCGCGGCGCCCCCGGCGGCGAGGAGCGCGGCCAGGACCCCGACGAGGAGGATCACGCCGGCGGCGATCAGGAGCGGCGATCGCTCCTCCTTCGCCCCGAGGGGATGCTTGACCGCGCCGCGCAGGGTCGGGCTCTTGCCCGGCGGGACGACGAACCCGAGCCACAGGCCCGCCAGCAGCCCGCCGACATGCGCCGCGTTGTCGATGTTGAAGCCGCCAACCGAGCTGAAGAAGCCGATCGCGAGATTCAGGATCACGAACATCCCGAGCTGCGGGACGATCGATCTCGCCCGACGATCGAGCACGGGGTGGTGGGCCATCGTGCCGGCGATGATCACCCCGACGAGCCCGAAGATCGCCCCGGAAGCCCCGACGCTGTCGATGTGGGAGAAGATGAAGCTGCCGGTCGACCCGCCAATCGCGGTGAGCACGTAGAACAGCGCGAACAGGCCGCGGCCCCAGATCCCCTCGACGATCGGCCCGATGACCCACAGCGCGTACATGTTCACGATGAGATGCAGGTAGCCGCCGTGGACCAGGGTCACGCTCACGAGGCGGTACAGCTCGCCCTCCTCGACCCCTCGCGGCGAGAGCTTCAGGAGGTCGCCGACATCCGGCGTCGTCAGAGCGATGAAGGAGATCGCCACCGTGACGACGACGAGCAGCTGGGCCAGCCCGAACCCGGCCGATCCACGGCTCCGTTCGAAGTACTTGTTGGCCGCGCCGGTGTTCCCGGTCTCCTTGGCGAGCCATCCCAGCCGACTCGCGATCTCCGCCTTGTCCGCCGAAGGAGCGCGCTGGTCCGCCTCGCGATAAGCGACCAGTGCGCCGGTCAGGTCACCGTCGCGGACGCGGGCGCCGGCGAGATTTCGCCACGCCCGGTAGGTCGCGGGGTTCTCCTCCAGCCGCGTGACGGACTCCCACGCGGCCGTGGCGTCCGGCTCCCGGTCGCGGCGATACGCCGCGTCGCCGATGCCCAGCATCGCCGGACCGGCGATCGTCGGCTCGGGATGGTCGGCGACTCGCTGGAAGTCCACGGAGGCGAGCTCCGGCTCTCCCTCGGCGAGCCTCGCCTGGGCTCGCGCGATCAGCCGCTCGGCGGTCGCGATCGGCAGCGGGCCCGTGCCCTGGAGGGCAGCCTCGAGCTCGGGATCGGGGAATCGGGGCTCGTCCATCCGGGCCGACGATACTAGAGAAGCCATGTGTGGACGGATGACGCAGCAGCGGCCGACGTCGGAGCTCGCGGAGATCTTCGAGGCAGAGGATCGGATCGATGCTCCAGGCGGCCGATTCAACCTCGCCCCCACGGATGATGCGGCAGTCGTGGTCCAGCGCGACGACGCCCGTGCCATCACCGCGTATCGCTGGGGGCTGATCCCCCACTGGTCCGACACGCCCAAGACCGGCAATCGGATGTTCAACGCGCGGGCCGAGACGATCGATCGCAATCCCGCGTTCCGATATGCGTTCGGCAAGCGGCGCTGCCTCATCCCGGTCGACGCCTACTACGAGTGGCAGCGCGCCGGCTCGATCCGCCAGCCCTACGCGATCGTCCGGCCCGACGCACGTCCCATCGCGCTTGCCGGGCTCTGGGCCGGCTGGAAGGACGAGGAGTCCGGCGAGGTGATCCGCTCGTTCACGATCATCACCACCTCCGCCAACGAGATGATGGCGCCGGTCCACGACCGGATGCCGGTGATGATCCCCGAGGATGCCTGGGATCGATGGCTCGACCCCGGGCGGCTCGAGGGCGAGGCGCTCGCCGAGCTCAAGGGCCTGCTCGTGCCCTCCGACGAGGGCTCGCTCGTGATGTTCCCGGTCTCGCAGCGGGTGAACAACGTTCGAAACGACGGTCCGGATCTCGTCGTTCCCATCTCCGAGGCCGACGTTGCCGCCGCCGAAGCCGAGGCCCGGCTGGGCGGAGGATCATGCTCATCGCGTGGCAGCGGCAAGCGCCGCCCGACCACAGATCCACCGGATCCGCCGCCCCCCGGCCTGTTCGATGGGGACCTGTCCTAGGGCGAGACCCGATCAACGGCCAGCGAGCCGATCGTGGCCTTCCAGGCCTTCGCGGGATCGTCGCCGGCTTCGAGGCGAACGGCGAGGGCAGCGACGAATCCCGCAAACGTGCCGTCGGGATCATCGCTCGGCGGCTCGAGAATGATCGGTGCCGGATCCGCTTCGGGCAGGGACGCCTCTGGCGGTCCGATGAGCACCAGCGGGGCACCTGACCAGCTCGCAGCGGCGAGCGCCGTCGACACCAGCGAAGCGGGCGGATGCACGAGCACGATCGCCCGGATGTCCGGCAGGTAGTGCAGCGCCAGATCGAGGTCCGCCGGCTCCATCGCGCCGCGTGACGATCGCACGACCGTCGCGTGCCCCACCCCCGCAGCCGCAAGCCCGAGCGTCACGCGGTCCCAGGCGGCGTCACCCGGAACGACGCCAAGCACCTCCACCCGCGGACCACCGGTCGCGCCCGTCGCGGCCGCACGCCGCGCGATCTCGGTGACGAGCTGGGTCGAAGCCTCGGTGGCGCTGGTGGCGAGGATGCCCACGACGATCACCCGGGCAGCCTAGCCCAGGCACGTGGCGAGGCGGATCGGGAGGGCCGTGATGGTACGAACGGATCGTGCACTCGCGAGCCTGACCCGGCAGACTTTGGCGCGGCGGCCCGGCTGCGCACTCGGACGCGCACGGCCGACCCAGCGACGGGGTGGGCATCGATGGCCGACTGGGGAGACACCCCACCGACGTTCGATCGATTCGGCGACGCGTGGGGAACCCTCGGCGGTGCGGTCGCCCATGATGAGGACGAGGGCGGCGGCGAGCAGTACGTCGAGCTGATCGGCAGCAGCCTGTGGGTCGCCGGCATGATCAACCTCGGGCGGTTCCGCCGCGTCTCCGACTTCGTGAACATCGTCCAGGGTTACCTGGTGATCCGCGACGTCGTGGTGCTCACGCGAACCGGCGACGCGACCCGCCTGACCCTCCCCGAGCTCCGCGTCCTCCCGGACGACATCGCGGTCGTCGCCCAGCTCGACGACGACAAAGGTCAAGCCGCCGGCGAGGCGCCAGGGCTCGTGATCGAGAAGACCCGTCAGCGCCTGGTCGTGCTGACCCGGAATCACATCATCGATGGCGACGTCTTCATCCACGGCGACGGCACGATCATGTCCTTCGTGGACGCAACGGACCCGAGGTTCATCCCGATGTCCAACGTCCGCGTGCGCTGGGTCAGCGACCGCAAGCTCGCCGCGAAGTACCCGTTCGCGCTCCTCCAGCGCTCCCAGATCCTGGGCATCGCGACCGAGGGCATCAAGCTCGGTGGCGCCGAGTCCACGATGCGCCGGACCGAGATGCTCAAGGCCCAGTCGCGCCGCAACACTGCCGGCGACGGCCTCGGCGACGAGATCGGCTCCACCGTCCCGGTGGTCGAGGGCACCGCGGCGAGCGCCGCGGACGACTCCGATCCCGGGGACGTGGCCTAGACCGTCTCCACCGCAGCCGCCGTGGCGACATCCGCAAGGATCCGGGCCGTCTCGGCAGGCTTCGACCACATCGGCCAGTGGCTCGTCGGCAGGTCCACGTAGCTGACGTTGCGCAGCTCCGGCAGGCCGGCCAGCCACGCGTAGCCCTCCTTGGCGTACTCGATGTAGTCCGCCGACGGATAGCCCGTGCAGATCAAGGTCGTCGGCACGTCCAGGCGCGCGTCATTGGTCAGCTCCGCGCCGCCCCGCATCACGCCCGCTGGCTCCGGCACCGCGCGCTCGCGGAACGTCGCCTTCTGCTCCTCCGAGACGCCGTCGAGGTTCTCCTCCGCGGAGAGCTCCTCCCAGTTCATCGGGCTGTCCGCGCCCTCGAGCTCCGGGCGGAGCGCGCCTTTCCCGGGCGCCGAATCGACGTAGACCATGTGGGCGATCTTGTCCGGGATGCGATCCGTGGCCGCGTAGCCGGAGAAGCCCGTCCCGCTGTGGACCGCCAGCACGACCTTCTCGCCCTTCGATTCGACCGCGTCGACGATCGCCTGCACGTGGTCATCGAAGGTGATCGCCGAACGGTCCACGGCCGCTGATTCGAGGCCGGGGAGGGTCAGCGCGGTGACGTCGTAGCCACTGGCTCGCAGGTGGGCGACCACGTCGTCCCACGCCCAGGCGCCGAGCCAGAATCCGGGCACCAGGATGATCGGTGGAGTCTTCATGCTTCGATCCTATTCCCCGTCGTGACAACCCTCTGTCACAGCCCTCGGTCAGGTCGTTGCAGCCGACTCCGAATGCTCCCGAGAGGACAGGTGCGCGGCGCGAAGCCGAAGCACGTCCGGCTGGAGCAGGGCGACGGCGATCGCGACGACGACCGTCAGGATCCCGCCCGCCGCGAGCACGGATTCGACGCCGATCGCCTCGCCGATGGCGCCGCCGACGAGGTTGGCGATCGGGATCAGCCCGATCGAGGTCAGGACGTACAGGCTCAGCACCCGTCCGCGGAGTCGCGCCGGGACGAGGACCTGGATCAGGGTGTTCGTCGTCGAGTAGTAGGCAACCTGGAAGGCGCCCTGCAACGCCAGGGCGCCCATCGACAGCGGCAGGCTCTTCGAGAGCGAGAAGGTCGTGAGCGAGACGCCGACGATCCCGAGCCCGCCCAGCATGAGGCGGCCGCTCCCGCCCGAAGGCCGTTGCGTCGCCAGCGCCAGGGCGCCCACGAGCGCGCCGAAACCGATCGAGCCGGTGAGCAGCCCGAGGCCCGCCGCGCCCGTCTCCAGGATGTCGCGAGCGAAGAGCGGGATGAACGTCAGGTAGTTGAGGACGAAGAGGGCGGGCACGGCGGGCAGGAGCACCACGACGGCGAGGACGCGGTTCGCGGCCACGTAGCGCATCCCGTCCTTGAGATCCAGCCAGAGCGCCGCCTGGACCCGGTCCGCGGATCGCGGCGAAGGGATCGCCAGGCTCGCGATCAGGGCCGTGACGACGGCGAGGGCCACGGCGTTCACCCAGAACCCGAGTGCCAGGCTGCCGGCCGCGATGAAGATGCCGGCGAGCGCCGGCGCGATGATCCGGGTGAGGTTGTACTGGGCCGAGTTGAGCGCCACTGCGTTCCCGATGGAGGCCCGATCGACGATGGTCGACACGATCGCCTGGCTCGCGGGCATCTGGACCGTGAGCGCGAGGCCGCCGAGGAACGCCAGCACCAGCACGTGCCAGTACTGGACGAGGCCGGTGGTCGCCAGGATCGCGAGCGTGAGCGCGAGGAACGCGCTGAAGGCGTTGGTCGCGATCAGGAGGCGGCGGCGGTCCATCCGGTCGGCGAGGACGCCCGCGAGGATGGCGAGGAACAGCGTCGGCAGTCCCGCGACCGCGCCCGCGAGCCCCAGCAGGGCCGGCGAGTTGGTGAGGACCAGCACCAGCCAGCCCTGGGCGGTCTGCTGCATGAAGCCGCCGACCGTCGTGATCATCGAGGCCAGCAGGAACTTCCGGTAGATCGGTGATTGCAGCGCGGGAAAGGCAGCCGCGAACCGGCTCACGCCGGGAAGCTCACGCCGAGAGGCTCACGCCGGGACGCCGGGCAGCTCCTCGCGCTCGACGACGATCGGGCCGAGGGCTGCGCCCTCGAGCGTCGGGAGGATCGCGTCCGCATCGCCGACGAGCACGATCGCCAGCTCGTCGGGCTTGATGTGGCGCTCGGCGGTCGACTGGACGTCCGCGGCGGAGACGGCCTCGATCGCGGGACGATACCGATCGAGCTCGTCCATCGGCAGGCCGTGGATGATCAGGCCCGCGATCGCCCCGACGACGGGCGCCGGTGTCTCGAACCGCAGCGGGAACACGCCCACGAGGTAGTCGCGCGCCGCGTCGAGCTCGTTCGTGGCCGGCGGCGCCGCGCGCATCGCGTCAAGCTCGGCGAGGATGTCCTGGATCGCCGGGACGGTGACCTCGGTGTTGACCGCCGCCCGGACGGCGAAGGGGCCCGCGCCGCGACGAAGGTCGAACCCGGCGCCGGCGCCGTACGTGTAGCCCTTCTCCTCGCGGAGCTTGCGGTTCAGGCGGGAGTTGAAGAGCCCGCCGAGGATCGCGCCCATGACCGCGAGCGCGTGGAAGTCCGGGATCTTCCGCGGCAGCCCCACGTGCCCGACCCGGATCTCGGTCTGCACCGAGCCCGGCCGATGCAGCACCCGGATGATCCGCTCGTTGCGAGCGGCCCTGACCTGCGGCTCGATGGGAGCCTCGGCGAAGGGATTGGCCGCCCACGCCTCGAAGCGGGATTCGGCGATGGCGCGGACGTCCTCGCCCACCACATCGAGGTCGCCGCCGATGATCAGCGTCATCCGCGCCGGATCGAGTCGCTTCGAGTGCACGTCGACCACGGCGTCGCGCGTGAGCTGCGGCACGGTCGCCTCGGTCCCTCCCGACGCGCGACCGTACGGCGAGGTGGGCGCGTAGATCGTCTCGACGAAGCCATCGTCGGCGCGGCGGCGCGGGTCGGCCCTGCCCTGGAGGAGGTCGTTGCGCCGCTCCTCGCGCATGCGATCGATGTCGTCCGCGGGGAAGGTCGGCTCCTGGGCGATCTCGGCGACGAGCTCGAGCGCGGAGCCGAGCCGTTCCGCGGGCACGTCGACGCTGATCGAGAGGCCGTCCCAGCCAGCCTCCGCATGGAGCGATGCGCCGAGCCGCTCGGCCGCCTCGGTCAGGCCGATGGCGTCATGGCGATTCGTGCCCTCGGTCAGCGCCCGAGCCATCAGCGAGGTCACGCCACCGAGCTCCGGCGGCTCGTCCACGGCGCCGCTGGGCAGCACCAGCGAGGCCGTCACCAGGGCGCGGCCAGGCAGGTGGACCGCGATCAACCCGAGCCCGTTCGAGAGCTCCTGGCGCTCGAACCGCGGGAAGTGGTACGGCCGCGGCTCGCCGTGGGTCGGCCGGTCGGCGACGACGATCGGCTGCTGGTCCGTCATTCGGCGCTCGTGAGGGGGTCGCTGCCGGCAGCCGGCACATAGGTGAGGACCACCCGGTTCTCCTCGACGAAGACCGCCGCCGCGGCCTCGCGGATCTGCTCGGCGGTGGTCGAGAGGTAGCGCGGGAGGATCGTGTTGATCATCCCCGGATCGTCGAAGAGGGTGGCGTACATCGAGAGCCGGTCGGCCTTCTCGCTGACCTGCTGGAGCGCGCTGAGCTCGTCGGCCTCCGTGAGGGCCTTCGCCCGCTCCATCTCGTCGTCGCTCGGGAGCTCGCGGCCGAGGCGCTGCAGCTCCTCCCAGAACGCGGTCTCGAGGCGAACGAGGTCCACCCCGGGCCGCGCGGTGGCCATGCCCATCGAGACGGAGCCGCCGCTCACGAAGCCCATCGTGAAGACGCCGACGTCCTGGGCGATCTCCTCGTCGCGGACGAGCCGGCGATGGAGCCGCGAGCCCTTCCCGCCGGCGAGGATCTGGGCACCGAGGTCCAGCGCATCGAGCCGGGGATCGCCGAACACCGGCGCGCGGAAGCCCCAGTAGATCCGCGGCAGCGGCACCCGATCCGGCACGACCTCGCGAATCTCGCGCCCGATCGTTGGTGGCAGCGTCATGTCCGGCAGCTCGATCGGGAGGTTCGGGTTCGCCGGGATCGCGCCGAAGTACTTCTCCACCCAGGCGCGGACCTGGGGCGGGTCGACATCGCCGACCACGGAGAGCACCGCGTTGTTGGGGGCGTAGTGGAGCCGGAAGAACGCGGAAACATCCTCGATCGAGGCGGCGTCGAGGTCCTCCATCGAGCCGATCGTGGGATGGTGGTATGGGTGCTCCGACGGGTAGATGGCGCGGAGCATCTTCTCGTTCCACGAGCCGTAGGGCCGGTTGTCGTAGGACCAGCGCTTCTCGTTCTTGACGACCTCGCGCTGGTTGTCGAGGTTCTCCTGGCTCAGCGCCTCGAGGAGCGTGCCCATCCGGTCGGCCTCGAGCCAGATCGCGAGCTCGAGCTGGTGGGAGGGCATCGTCTCGAAGTAGTTCGTCCGGTCCAGCCAGGTCGTGCCGTTCATCGTCCCGCCCGCCGCCTGCACGAGGGCGATGTGCTCGGCCTTCCCGACGTTCGCCGAGCCCTGGAACATCACGTGCTCGAACAGGTGCGCGAACCCGGTCCGGCCGGCCTCTTCGTGCTTCGAGCCGACGGCGTACCAGACGTTGACCGCGGCGACGGGCGCGAGGTGGTCCTCGCTGATGATCAGCCGCAGGCCGTTGGGCAGGCGTGATTCCGTGAACTCAACCTTGGGAACGGGCACCGGGGGATGCTATCGCAGCGAGGAGGCGACGGCTCGGGACAAGCTCGAGCCAATCGGTGATGGAGCGGACGTCGGCCACCTGCGAATCGACCTCAGGGTCCAACGCCTCGGCGGCGGCGATCGCCGTCTCGATCGCGGTGAGGCAGGGCACGCCCTCCTCGATCGCCGCGTGGCGGATCTCCGCGGCGTCGCGGACAGGGCCGGATCGCGGCGTCGGGGTGTTGACGACGAGGCGGACCTCACCCCCGCGGATCACGCTCACCAGGTCCTGGCGACCGCCCGCGAGCGGCTGGCCTTCGGCATCCACGCTCGCAAGCTTCGCGACGGGCTCGGCATCGAAGCCCGCCTCGGCGAGGGCCGCGCGCGTGCCGTCGGTGGCCGCGAGGCGGAAGCCCGCGCGGTCGAGGGCGCGGGCGAGTCGCGGCAGCTCCGCCTTGTCGCGGTCCGCGATGGAAAGCAGCGCCAGCGGGGCGGGTCGCGCCTCCGTGGCCTCGGCGAAGGAACCGGCGGGCGGGACGATCGCCGGGACGAGGTTCGCGCCCCGGAGCGCCTTCGCCAGCGCAACGCGCGGGTCCAAGTGGATCCCGATGACCTCGCCGGTGGACTGCATCGACGGGCCCACCGACGGATCCACGCCACGGAGCTTGGTCGTGGAGAAGGCCGGCGCCTTGACGGCGACGTACGGCGGCGGCGGAAGCAGGCCGCCGGGCCAGCCGAGCTCGTCGAGCGTCGCGCCGAGCGCGATCCGAACCGCGAGCTCCACCATCGGCACGCCGGTCACCTTCGAGAGGAACGGCACGGTGCGCGATGCCCGGGGGTTGACCTCGATCAGGTAGACGCCGTCCTCGCGGACGATGAACTGCGCGTTCACCAGGCCCCTCGCACCCAGCGCGAGCACGATCCGCTCCATCGTCGAGACGATCAGGCCCTGGTCCGCCTCGCTGACCGTCTGTGGCGGGAACATCCCGACCGAGTCGCCCGAGTGCACGCCGGCGCGCTCGACGTGCTCGAGGAGGCCGGGGATGAGCACTCGCTCGCCGTCCGAGACGGCGTCGACGTCGACCTCGATCCCTTCGAGGTAGCGATCGATGCGGACGGGTCGATCGGGATCGACGACCGTCGCCGCGGCGAGCTGCCGGACGAGGTCGTCCGGGGAATAGCAGAAGTCGATCGCGAGCCCGCCGATGACGAAGCTCGGGCGGACGATGACCGGGTAGCCGATCCGCTCGGCGAGCGTGACGGCTTCCTCGATCGAGCGGGCCATGCCGCCTTCCGGCTGGGGAATCCCGAGACGGTCGAGCAGCGCGGAGAAGCGGGTGCGCTCCTCGGCCCGGTCGATGGCCTCGAGGTCCGCCCCGAGGAGCTCGATCCCCTGCGCGGCGAGCGGCGCCGCGAGGTTCAGGGGCGTCTGGCCGCCGAACGCGACCATCGCGGGCAGATCGGGGGCGCGGCCCTCCGCGGTGGCGTCCGGGCTCTCGGCTTCGAGGAGGCTCGTGACGCTTTCCGCATCCAGCGGCTCGAAGTACAGGCGGGTGGAGGCGTCGAAGTCGGTGGAGACCGTCTCCGGGTTGGAGTTGACCATCACCGCGGACCAACCCTGGTCGCGCAGGGTCGCGGCGGCCTTCACGGCGCAGTAATCGAACTCGATCCCCTGCCCGATCCGGACGGGCCCGCTGCCGATGACGAGCGCGGCGGGACGCGGGACCGGCGGCGCCTCCGGGGCGGAGCCGGTCGCGGCGTAGGTCGCGTAGAAGTACGGCGTGTCGGCGGCGAACTCCGCGGCGCAGGTATCGACCATCGCGTAACCGGGTCGAAGACCGAGGGAGCGTCGAATCTCGCGCACGTGGCTGACCGGCACGGAGGCGAGATTCGCGATGTCCCCATCGCCGAACCCGAACCGCTTCGCGGTCGCGAGCAGCGCAGCCGCATCCTCGTCGCCGGGTCGGCCCTCGCTCCCGACCGCATCCTCGAGCCGCGGCCCCAGGTCCCGGAGCGCAGTCTCCACGCCCACGTTCCGGCCCATCTCCGCGAGGAACCAGGACGAGATCCCGGTCGCGACCTGGATCGTGGCCTCGGGAACGCCGCGCCGGAGCAGCGCGAGCACCCGCCACAGCCGTGAGTCGGAGGGCGCGAGGAACTGCTTGAGGACGATGGGCGCGGCGGAGCGCTGCGCGTAACGCGAGGACTCGCACGCCTGGCCCCGCTCGTCGATCCAACGGATGACCGAGTCCTCCTCGTCCCCGCCCGCAAGGGCCGCCACGAGGTAGGAGACCGCCGAGGCCCAGGATGGATCCTCGGCGAGCGGCCCGGCGCCCGCCTGCTCGAGCCCGCGCAACGCCTTGTTCAGCGCCGCCCCGAACGTTCGGTCGATCGCCATCACCTCGCCGGTCGCCTTCATCTGGCTGCCGAGGCTGCGATCCGCGCCGGGGAACTTGTCGAACGGGAAGCGCGGCAGCTTGACCACCACGTAGTCCAGCGCCGGCTCGAATGCGGCCACCGTGGTCCCGGTGATCACGTTCGGGATCTCGGCGAGCCGCCGCCCGATGGCGATCTGCGCCGCGACCCGGGCGATCGGATAGCCGGTCGCCTTCGAAGCGAGGGCGCTGGACCGCGAGACCCGCGGGTTGACCTCGATGACCGCGTAGTCGGTGTAGTCGGGCGAGAGCGCGAACTGGACGTTGCACCCGCCCTCGACCCCGAGCGCCCGGATGATCGCGAGCGCCGCGCTCCGGAGCCGCTGGTGGACCGCGTCGGGCAGCGTCTGGACCGGCGCGACGACGATCGAGTCGCCGGTGTGCACGCCGAGCGGATCGACGTTCTCCATCGAGCACACGGCGATGCAGGTGTCGTCCGCGTCGCGCATGACCTCGTACTCGATCTCCTGCCAGCCGACGAGGCAGCGCTCGACCATCACCTGCCCGATCGGGCTGGCCCGGAGGCCGGCGCGGATCCGCTCGCGATAGGCATCCTCGGTCTCGACGATCCCGCCGCCGGTGCCACCAAGCGTGAAAGCCGGCCGGACGATCGCGGGAAGCCCGATCTCGACGAGCGCCGCGTCCGCGGACTGCGTTCGAGCCGCCGCGCTGTCGCCCTCGACGATGAACGACGGTGCGTACGGCTGCCCGATCCGGTCGAGGAGGTCGCGGAACGCCTCCCGATCCTCCGCCATGCGGATCGCCTCCAGGGGCGTCCCGAGCAGCTTCACGTTGTGCCGCTCCAGCACCCCCGCCTCCGCGAGGTCCATCGCCATGTTGAGCGCCGTCTGGCCGCCGAGCCCCGCGAGCAGCCCCTCCGGCTTCTCCCGCGCGATCACCGCCTCGATCGCCGCGACCGTCAGCGGCTCGAGGTAGACCGCGTCCGCCACCTCGGGGTCCGTCATGATCGTGGCGGGGTTCGAGTTGACGAGAATCGTCCGCACGCCCTCCGCGCGAAGCGCCCGACACGCCTGCGTCCCCGCGTAGTCGAACTCGGCCGCCTGCCCGATCACCACCGGCCCCGACCCGATGATCAGCACCGACTCGGGCTTCCGCCCCACGGCGATGGCCCCGATCGGAGTCCCAGCCCCGGTCCCGGCCCCGGCTCCGGCTCCGGCCCCGGCCCCGCCGCCCTTCGGGTTATGCATCGATTGGCATCGTTTTCGCGCCACCCGCGATCGAACCGCGAAGCGCGCCTGCATCGGCGCCGCAGGCCGCCACGAACCGGTCGAAGACGGCGAGCGCGTCGAGCGGGCCCGGCGCGCCCTCCGGGTGGTACTGGACCGTCTCGATCGGCAAGGTTTCGTGTCGGAGGCCCTCGACCGAGCCGTCGTTGAGGTTGACCTGGCTCACGTGGAACCCGGAGGTGGCGGGCAGCGAGTCGCCGACGACCTGCACCTCGTGGTTCTGCGCCGTGACCTGGACGAACCCGGTATCGATGTCGCGGACCGGGTGGTTCGCACCGTGATGGCCGAAGCGCAGCCGCCGCGTCTCGGCGCCCGCCGCGCGCCCCACGATCTGGTGCCCGAGGCAGATCCCCAGCAGCGGCCGGCCGTCGTCGATGATCGAGCGCGCCAGCGCGACCGGCCCGTGGAGGCGCGCCGGGTCACCGGGCCCGGGCGATAGCACCACGCCCGCCACGTCGCCGGCGAGCACCTCGTCCGCGCTTGCGGTATGCGGAAGGACCCGCACGCGCAGGCCCCGCCGCCGCAGGCTTCGAACGATGTTCGCCTTCAGCCCGAAGTCGACGATCGCGACGAGCGGCCCGTCGTCCGGGAGCCCATCGACCGCGCTCGTGATCTCGGTGACCACAGCCGGCGAGACCTCCGCGACGAAGTCCTGGTCCTCCCATCGCGGCACCGCTCGAGCCCGATCCGTCGCGGCGCCACGGTCCAGCGCTCCGGGCTCCAGGATCGCGCCGCGCAGTGAGCCATTCGCGCGGAGGTGCCGCGCGAGCGACCGGGTATCCACCCCCGCGATCGCCGGAATCCCGCTGTCGCGGAGGAGGCGCGCGAGCTGCTTCGCATCCTCCAGCACCGCCGCGGTGGCGTTGGCGACGATCAGCCCTCGCAGCCATGGCCGGGTCGACTGATCGTCGGCGAGCAGCCGCCCGTAGTTGCCGATCAGGGGGTAGGTCATCACCACGACCTGGCCGGCGTAGGAGGGGTCCGTGCAGACCTCCTGGTAGCCGGTCTGGCTCGTATTCACGACGAGGTCGCCGCCGCCGGCGAGGGGCGCGCCAAACGCGACACCGGGGAAGATGGAGCCGTCCTCGAGGGCCAGCAGGGCCGCGCCGTGGTCGCCGATCCGCGGGTCCACGATGGCGGAGAATCGGGGCGATGGCGGCGCGTTCGGGGCGAGCGCAGGCACGGCCATCGGTCTCCTTTCCGGCCTCTCTGGACCGGTACGCCAGCCTCACAGGACCGGCTTCAAGGGTTGCCCGGAGGGTAGCAGGGCGTGGGAGACCTGATCGGTTTGCAACGGGGCTGTGGCGCTCAGATCGCCCACGCCGGCTCGCGCGTGCGGCAGATCGGCGTATTCATGCAACGTGCCCACCCACAACGGCCCTGTCCTGCGACCCGATCCGGCAGGCGAGCCGGATCCCGAGCTTGCCGCGCTGGTGCAGCCA
>DATLDP010000041.1:0-5761 GCA_035525825.1 Candidatus Limnocylindria bacterium | reverse complement strand
CACGAGCTGGGCGCCCTGGCCTTCGCCGTGGCGGCACGCCGCGCCGGGCTCGCGGTGAGCTACCTCGGTCCGGACCTCCCGGTCGAGGATTGGATCGCCGCGGCCGCCGATGCGTCAGCGGCGGTCATCGGCGTCGTCACGACGCGCGATCGGACCGCGGCGCTCGAGGTCGCCCGGCGCCTGCGCGCCGCGGACCGTGACCTCGTGATCGCGCTCGGGGGCCAGGCCGTTCCTCCGGCGCCGGAGGAGATCGGTGCGACGCGGCTGCCCGAGGGCCTCCGCGAGGCGGTGGGCGCGCTCGCGAATGCCGTCGCTCAGGAGCGAGCGCGCGCTGAATCGTAGGCAGCGAGGGCGCGGCGGCGCGCGGTCTGGTGCTCGACGATCCGGGGGAGGTAGCCGCTTTCGGTCGGCTCGTGAACGGCAGGCCCGGCCAGGCCGGCTGCGGCCAGCTCTGGGACCCAGCGCCGGACGTAGTCGCCTTGGGGATCATGTCGCCGGCCCTGGAGCGTCGGGTTGAAGATCCGGAAGTAGGGCTGCGGGTCGGTGCCGGTGGAGGCCGCCCACTGCCAGCCGCCGTTGTTGCTGGCCGGGTCGCCGTCGACGAGGTGCTCCATGAAGTGGGCCTCCCCCACTCGCCAGTCAACGCCCAGGTGCTTGGTGAGGAACGAGGCCACGAGCATCCGGGCGCGGTTGTGCATCCAGCCGGAGGCGAGCAGCTGGCGCATTGCCGCGTCCACGACCGGGTAGCCGGTCCTTCCTGTCTTCCACGACTCGATGGCGGTCCCGTCATCCGACCAGGCAACGGCGTCGAGATCGGCGCGGAATGACCGACGCGCGACCACGGGCTCGTGCCACAGGAGATGGGCGTAGAAGTCGCGCCAGGCGAGCTCGGAGCGGAAGCGCGACGGCCCGCGGCCATCTCCAGCCGTGCGCTCCAGGACCTCGACCGGCGAGAGCAGGCCCCACCGCAGGTCCTGGCTCAGGCGCGAGGTGCCGTCCCGGTCCAGCCGGTCGCGGCCGGTGTCGTAGTCGTGGAGCGCATCGGAGCCCGCCCATCGATCGAGCCTCGCTCCGGCGGCCCGCTCGGTCGGCTCGAGCAGGAGCTGAGGGTCGGCCGTCGGCGACGTGTCCCCGATGAGCTCGCGCGGGTCAGCCTCCAGCCAGGCGCTGCGTGCGGAGGGAAGCGGCGCCGTCGGGATTCGGTCCGGCGCCGGGAGGATCGCTCGGAGCGGCTGCTCCAGCCAGCGACGATGGAACGGCGAGAACACGTGGAATGCGCCGCCGCCCTCGCGGCGGACCTCCTCCGGCTCGAGCGCGAGGACGCCCCGGCCAGCAATGAGGGGCACGCCCGCGGCATCGAGCGCGTCCGCGACGGCAGCATCCCGGCGGCGGCCAAATGGCGTGAAGTCCCGGCTCGCGACGACCGCCTCGGCACCGATCGCGGCGGCGATCTCGGCCACCACGGTCGACGGATTCCCGCGCACGATCGCCAGCTGCGAATCTCGCTCCCGAAGCTCGCGCCGGAGGCTGTCCAGCGCGCCGGCGAGGAACCAGCGGCGGTTGGCGCTCGGCCATCGCCCACGGAGGATGTGGTCGTCCACCACGAACAGCGGCAGCACCCGCTCGAACCGCTCCAGCGCGTGGGACAGGGCCGGGTGATCGTGGACGCGTAGGTCGCGCCGGAACCAGACAACGGCCGTCGAGGGGGACATCCCACCGAGCGTATCGGCGGTCACCTTGCGCGCGGACGCGCCCGGCACCGGGCCGGGCTCGCACCTAGCATCACTCCTTCAGCAAATCGTTGGAGGGGCGCATGGCGCGGCTGCAGGACAAGGTCACGATCATCACCGGCGGGGCGAGCGGCATGGGTCGCGTGGCGGCCCGGATGTTCGCCGCGGAAGGCGCGAGGGTCGTCGTCGCGGATGTCACCGAGCAGGCGGCCCAAGCGGTCGTCGACGACGTCACGGCCGCGGGCGGCCAGGCCATCGCCGTGGTCGCGGACGTCTCGAAGGAGCCGGACGCGAGGCGGATGATCGACGAGACCATCGCCGCCTACGGCCGGGTCGACGTCCTCTACAACAACGCCGGGATCATGCCGGAGGCGGACCACTCGGTCATCGACACGTCGGTCGAGGACTGGGACCGGGTCATGGCCGTCAACGTCCGGGGTGTCTTCCTGGGCTGCAAGTACGCGATCCCGAAGATGGTCGAGCAGGGCTCGGGCTCGGTGATCAACATCTCCAGCTTCGTGGCAATCCTCGGCTGCTCCAACCCCCAGGACGCCTACACGGCATCGAAGGGCGCGGTCCTGGCGCTGACGAAGTCGCTCGCGGTCCAGTTCGCCCCGAAGGGCGTCCGCACCAACGCGATCTGCCCCGGCCCCGTCGAGACGCCACTGCTCATGGACTGGCTGGTCAAGGATGAGGAGGCGAAGCGAATCCGCCTCGCTCGCAACCCCACCGGCCGCTTCGGGAAGCCGGAGGAGATCGTCCACATGGCGATCTACCTCGCCTCCGATGAGTCTCGCTGGACCAACGGCGCCGCGATGGTCGTCGACGGCGGCATCACGGTGAACTACTTCTAGCCCGGTCGCGTCACCCGGATGTCGTCGAGCTCGACCTCGAGGAGGTTGCCGGGGCCCCCGTCCTCCGCCACCGCGTAGAGCCTGATCGTCTGGCCTGCGAACGGGTCCATCGAGATCGCCGCAGTCCTCCATGTCCCGTCCACGTCGGCTGCCCGCCCGAGGACGGTGAAGACCGGGACGCGTCGGCCGTCGGCCAGCTGCACCCCGACTCGCAGCGAATCCGCCGAGGTGGAGCTGGCGCTGTGGGCGAACACGTACGCGAACGTCAGCTTCTGGCCGGCGCCGGCCGGCAACGTGATCAACGGCGAGCGGATCGAGGACCGCCCGTCCAGGTCGTTCGAGACGGCCGTCGGGCCCGCCGCCGGCCCGGTGACGAACGCATCGCGGCCGGATGGCGTGGTGCCGACCTGCTTCGCCCCGTGCGAGCTCGTCACGGCAGGGTTGGCTCGCGCGAATCGCGCCGACGCCGGCGCGGTATCGGTGCCTTCGGGATTCACCGACCAACCGCGCGCGACCTCAAGGTCGTCATCAAAGGCGCCGCACCGGGCTGTGGCAACGCTGGCGCCCAGCACCCCGAGCGGGCACGCGGCCTGCTCCATCAGGTACAGGACCGCGGTCCTGTTGCGGCCCGTCTCGGCTGCGATGGTCGAGTCGCCGGGGTAGTCCACGGCGGAGAGCTCGAACGTGAACACGAACATCCGGTAGGTGCCGTAGAGGTAGTCGCGGCTCGTCCCCTCGCTCACGTAGAGATCGCTGCCCTGTTCCGGCCTGTAGCCGTTCGTGCTCGCCATCGTGGTTCCCATCTCCACGAGCGCGGCGTGATCGTGGCGGGTCATGTCGGCCGGGACGTCGGTCGTGGTGTAGCCGTACGGCCACAGCACGAGGCGCCCGTACTCGTGGAAGGTCATGGCGGCGCGGATCTGCTGCCGGCCGCCAACGACCCGGCTCGCCACGAAGTCGCGCATCGCACCCGCCTCGGGGGTCGAGAACGGCGCCGTGCCGTGATACGTGCCGGATGCCGGATCCGCGCTCGTCCGTCCGGCGTCGCCCCATCGATAGCTGTAATTCCGATTGAGATCCGTTCCGATCGAGGTCGTTCCCGGGGTGGGCTGCCGGTTCTTTCGCCAGTGATGGAAGCGCCCGTTCAGGATGTCGAACTCGGAGCCGTCCGGGTTGAGGTTGAAGACGATCCAGACCTCCCGGGCATCCACGAGCGACGTGACCCGGGCGTCGGTCCCGTAGCCGTCGGCGAGCCAGTGCAGGATCCGGAGGGTCATCTCGACGGACATGTGCTCGTCCGCGTGGTGGCCGCCGTCGAACAGCACCTCCGGCTCCGGCTCATCGACGGCGACGTTGTCGGAGACCTTGACGGCCCAGATGTCGCGGCCCTTGTAGCTCTTCCCGATCGAGAACCGCGAGACGATGTCCGGGTGCGTGGCGGCGACGGCGGAGACCTCTGCCGAAAGCTCTGCGTAGGTGTGATAGCCCTCCCAACCCGCCGGGAACTCCGATGCGGCCACCGGTTGCGCAAGGACGGCCGCCAACGTGAGCGCGATGGGAACGGCGGCGCGGCGTGCACGGCGCGCGTTGCGCGGGACTGGGCTCATGTGGCGATCGTTGCACCCGGATCCCTCGCCGGGCCATCGGCCGGTCGACCCACTGCGGCGATCCAGTCGTCCCGTTCGAGACGGTTTGCCGGGGCCCCGCAGCGCGACTCGCGTCAGGCCGGCGCGATCGCGCGGATCGGGCCCCGCCGGAGGGCACGGATGCCGAGCGCCACCCAGCTCGCGGCGAAGGAGCCCAGCGAGAGGGCGAAGACCAGCTGCGACGGCACGTCGCCATACGTGCTGCCGCCCAGGAACCCGAAGCCGACGAGCAGGACCACCACGGCAGAGAGCGCCATCGCGATGGCGGCGCCGTGGGAGAAGACCTTCGCCCGGATGGTCGCGACCGCGAAGAGGATGGACCCCCCGACGGTCGTGACGAGGCCGATCGCCCAGATCGCCCAGGAGCTGAAGCTGCCGATCATGAAAGCATCCTCGGGCCTGGTCGCCATCCCCACCAGGCCCACCACGGATGCGATCGCCCCGAGCCCGGGGATCACCACGGCGGCCCACGCCAGGACCGGCTGGCGATAGGCCTGGAACGCGCTCAGCCCGATCAGCGCCAGCAGCAGGCCCAGCGTCCCCAGCATGATGACCGGGATCCAGATGCCGCCGCCGCCGGACATGCTCGACGCGAAGATCCCGACGAACCACAGCAGCCCACCGGCCACCGCGCCATAGCCACCAATGCGAAGCATCATCCGTGGTCCTCCGTCGATCCCTGCCGAGCCGGGAACCCGGCGCGGGGCGAGGCGCGCGTCGAGCGCGCCGAGGAGGACGTCCGCGAAATCGAACGGGCCGAGCGGCCTGGACTCCAGCACGGCCCGGAACTCCTCGCCGTATCGCCGGCGCCACGGCGCGGGATACATCGCGAGGAGGAGGCCGATCATGTCTGGTCGGTGCCGAGTCGCCGCAGCCCGAGTCGCGCGAACGCCTCGAGGCTGGAGAGCTGCTCCTTGAGGGCCGACTCCCCCACGCCGGTCAGGCGGTAGGGCCGGCGGCGATCGACGGGCGCGAGAGCTTCAATGAGCCCTCGTTCCTCGAGCCGGGCGAGCGCCGCATACAGCGTCCCGGGCCCGAGCGGCCGGCCGGTGCCGGCCTCGACATCGGTCATGATCGCGTAGCCATGCTTCGGCCCGTCGCTGAGGCTCACGAGGATCAGCAAACTCGGCTCGGCAAATCGGCCGAGCTCGACGTTCGAATCAGGCATCTCGCGTGGATCCCCCAGGTGGCCGGACGGAGCCGCGTGGTGCGCGGGCTCCGTCTACTGTATCGCCCATCGTCATAGGTGGGAAGTGGCTACTCGAGCTCGGCGCAGGCGATCTTCGCCCCGCCCGGGGCATGGACGACCACGGAGACCGCGGTGGACCGCGCCGTCCACGGAACCGTCGCGTTGCCGTTGCCGACGCCGGCTTCGTTCGTGGTGAAACCAGGCCAGATCTCGTTCGGCGGCGCGGCGGGCCCGGCCGGGTCGTTCTTGTAGTGGCCGTCGGCGTCCGAGGTGTCGCAGGGGAGCTGGTGGACGTGGGATCCGTACGACGTGGCGGCGCTCAGGCCCTCGACATGGACCGTC
>DATLDP010000143.1:0-7387 GCA_035525825.1 Candidatus Limnocylindria bacterium | reverse complement strand
CTATCATCCCGGCGGTGAGCAACGTCTTCCGACGAGCCCTCGACGGGAACCCGCCGCGTGCGGTCCGAGCCGAGGGAGCGACGATCTGGGACGCCGATGGGCGGGCCTACCTCGATGCGGCGGGGGGCGCGATCGTTGTCGGTGTGGGGCACGGCCGGGAGTCGGTCGCGCGGGTGATGGCAGAGCAGGCCGGGAGCGTCGCGTACGCCCACGGGACGGTCTTCACCACGGATGCGCTCGAGCGGTACGCGACGGCGCTTGCCGCCCATCTCCCGGTGGACGAGCCGGCGATCTACCCGGTGTCCGGTGGCTCCGAGGCGATGGAATCCGCCCTCAAGCTCGCCCGGTCCTATCACGTGGCCCGCGGCGAGATGGAGCGCTGGATCGTGATCGGCCGATGGGGGAGCTACCACGGCAACTCCCTGGGCGCGTTGGACCTGAGCGGGCGCAAGCCGCTCCGCCGGCCGTACGAGGCCTGGCTGGGGAGGTTCCGGCACGTTTCCGCCGCGTACCCGTATCGGGCCGGGGAGCCGGGCGCCAATGCCCTCGGCGACACCGACGAGCTCGCCGCCGAGCTGGACCGGGCGATCGAGTCGGCGGGGCCGGGGACGGTCGCGGCGTTCGTCGCCGAGCCGATCGTCGGCGCCACCCTCGCCGCGGCGGTTCCGCCAGACGGATACTGGCCGGCGATCGCGGAGGTCTGCCGGCGCCACGGGGTGCTGCTGATCGCCGACGAGGTGATGACGGGCTTCGGGCGGACGGGCCGCTGGTTCGGCGTCGATCACTGGGGCGTCCGTCCGGACATCCTCGTGGGCGCGAAGGGCGGAACCTCCGGCTACTTCCCGTTCGGGTTCGTGGCCGCGACCGGCGCAGTTCGGACCACGGTCCTCGACGAGCCGCCGGGCTTCGTCCACGGATTCACCTATTCACACCACGCTGTGGGTGCCGCGGTCGCCGGAGAGGTGCTCCGAATCATCGAGCACGAGGGCCTCGTGGAGGCCAGTGCCACCAAGGGCGAGCGCCTCCAGGAACTCCTTCGGGACCGCCTCGGAGATCATCCCAACCTGGGCGAGATTCGGGGCAAGGGTCTGCTTGTCGGCATCGAGCTCGTTGCGGACCGCGAATCGCGCGCGGCCTTCCCGCGCACCGAGCGCGTCACCGAGGCCGTCGTGCGCGCGGCTCGTGCCGAAGGCGTGCTTGTCTATTCCGGCACCGGCCTTGCGGACGGGACGAACGGCGACTCCATCCTGCTTGGGCCACCGTTCGTGATCACCGAGCAGGAGCTCGTCGTTGTCGCCGACGGGGTGGCGGCTGCGATCGACACCGCCGTCACGCAAAGGGGCGCCGGACCTGCGTGATTCGGTACCCTCCGTGAGCCCATGACGGACACGCCACGGCCGAGCGAGCTCCCGCACAGCGCCACCTGCTCCAGCTGCGGGGCCGCGAACCCAGCCGGACAGCGATTCTGCGGCGATTGCGGCGCGGCCCTCTCGCAGACATGCCCGGCGTGCGGCGCGTCGTCCGCACCGGGCCAGCGGTTCTGCGGTGACTGCGGAGTCCAGCTCGCGGGCTCTGCGGCCACCTCGGCCGCCGCGGCCACAACGGCCGCCCTGGGTGGTCCGGCAGCGCCGCCTGCAGCCCGTCGGTCCGTCGGCCCGCTGGGATCCGAGGGGGCTCTCGCGGGTGGCGGCGCCGCCGCTGCAGCCACCGCGGAGCGGCGGCTCGTCAGCATCCTCTTCGCTGATCTCGTGGGGTTCACGCCGTTCGCGGAGGAGCGGGACGCGGAGGACGTCCGCGACACGCTGACCCGCTACTTCGATCTGGCCACCGACGTCATCACCAGCCACGGCGGCTCCGTCGAGAAGTTCATCGGCGACGCGGTCATGGCGGTCTGGGGAACGCCGACCGCCCGCGAGGACGACGCCGAACGGGCGGTCCGGGCGGCGCTGGAGCTCGTGACTGCCGTCCGGACGCTCGGTGGCGAGATCCAGGCTCGTGCCGCAGTCCTCACCGGGGAGGCCGCCGTCACGATCGGCGCACTCAACCAGGGCATGGTGGCCGGGGACCTCGTGAACACGGCGGCAAGGCTCCAGGGGGTCGCCGCGCCCGGCTGGGTCCTGGTGGGCGAGGCAACCCACCGGCTCGCGTCGGACTCCATCGCCTTCGAGGCCGTCGGCGAGCAGAGCCTCAAGGGCAAGGTTTCGCCCGTTCCGGCGTGGCGCGCGCTCCGAGTGGTCGCCGAGCGCGGCGGGCGGCGTCGCGCGGACGCGCTGGAAGCGCCGTTCGTCGGTCGCGACGACGACCTGCGGTTGATCAAGGACCTGTACCACGCGACCGTTCGCGAGCAACGGATCCGGCTCGTGTCGGTCACGGGGGTGGGGGGCAGCGGCAAGAGCCGGCTAGCCTGGGAGTTCGAAAAGTACATCGACGGCATCGTCGGCACGACGTGGTGGCACCACGGCCGCTCGCCGGCCTATGGCGAGGGCATCACCTTCTGGGCACTCGGCGAGATGATCCGGCAGCGAGCCCGCCTGGCCGAGACGGACGACGAGCCGACCACCCGCCGGAAGCTGGCCGAGATGGTTGCGGCCGTTACCGCGGACGAGCGCGAGGCCACTTGGCTCCACGCGGCCTTCCTGGCGCTTCTGGGGATCGAGGCGGGACGGCCGGACGAGCTCTTCGGGGCGTGGCGGACCTTCTTCGAGCGGATGGCCGCCTCCGGACCGGTCGTGCTCGTCTTCGAGGATCTGCATTGGGCGGATTCGGGGACGCTGGACTTCATCGACCACCTCCTCGAATGGTCTCGAACCGTCCCGATCTACATCGTCACACTGGCCCGCCCGGAGCTCCTGGAGAAGCGGCCCACATGGGGCGCAGGTCGGCGGAGCTTCACCAGCCTGTCGCTGGAACCGCTGCCCGAGGCGGCGGTCCGGGAGATCCTTGCGCAGCTCGTCCCCGGGCTTCCGGAGTCCACGATGCACGCGATCATCGATCGCGCCGAGGGCGTGCCCCTCTACGCCATCGAGACGATCCGGATGCTCGTCGACGACGGCACCCTCGCCGTCCGCCCGGACGGGACGTATGAGCTCGCCGGCGACGTCACCGAGCTTGCCGTTCCGCCGACGCTGACCGCGTTGATCGCGGCTCGACTCGATGCGCTGGAGGCGCCCGATCGGGTGCTGGTCCTCGATGCCGCCGTGCTTGGCCAGAGCTTCACCACCGCGGGCCTGGCCGGCGTCGCCGGTCTCGCCGAGGATGCGGTGGAATCACGCCTGCACGGCCTGGTCCGGAACGAGCTGATCGCCCGGGTGGCCGACCCGCTCAGCCCCGAGCGCGGCCAGTATGGCTTCGTCCAGGCGCTCGTCCGCGAGGTCGCCTACAACACGCTCTCGAAGAAGGATCGGAAGACCCGCCACCTGGCGGCCGCCCGGTTCTTCGAGGGCCTCGGAGCAGATGAGATGGCCGGCGCCCTCGCCGGCCACTATCTCGCGGCCCATCGGCTGGCAACCGAGGGGCCGGAGCAGGAGGCCCTCGCCGCCCAGGCCCGCCTGGCGCTCCGAGGCGCCGCCGAGCGGGCGGCCTCGCTCGGTGCGCACGATCAGGCGGTGAGCTTCTACAACGAGGCGATGTCGGTCGCGACGGATAAGGCAGAGGCCGCGGAGCTCCTGGAGCGAGCCGGCGAAGAGTCCTCCGTGGCGGCTCACGCGGAGGATGCCGAGCGCTATCTCCGCGAGGCCGTCCGACTGCACCGCGAGCGGGGCGATCTGATCGGCCTGGCCCGCGCCGGCGCTCGGCTCGGTCGGGCGTTGCTCGTCATCTTTCGGGTCGACCTCGCGCTGGAGGTGCTGACACAGGTTGCCGCCGAAGTGGCGGACCTGCGCGAGACACCGGATGGGATCGCCATCGACATGATCCTGGCCCGAGCCCATTGGCTTCGCGATGAGCCCCAGACGGCGCTCCAGATCACCGACCGCGTGCTGGCCCTGGCCGAGCGGCTGGACCTGGTGCCGATCGTCGCCGAGACGATGCTCATCCGTGGAGGATCGCTGTGCGACATGGGACGGACCTACGAAGGGCTGGCCGTCATGGACGGGGCCGTCCGCCTCGCGGACTCGCAGGGCCTCGTTGCCATAGCGACGCGAGGCCGCAACTCGCTGATGGGCTATCTCGCGGCCCGGGAGCCACGAGCTGCCGCCGAGCTCGCGCAGGCCGGTCTCGCCGAGGCGCGGCGAGTCGGCGATCGCGCGACCGTGAATCGGATGATCGCGAATGCCTCTGAGGTCTGGTTATGGATCGGCGAATGGCCCACGGCTCGGCACGAGATCGACGAGCTGCTGGGCGGAAGCCTGGGGCGGGAGGATCGCCTGTTCGGCCTCGGGAACCGAGCCATCCTCAAGGCCTACGTCGGCGAGGAGTTTTCCGGCGACCTGACCGAGATTGAAACGCTGGTCGCAGGCGAATTGGACGGCAATGTTGCGAACGTTGCCTCCGGAACCAGGGCGGCGATCAACCTTGCGAGCGGCGCCTTCCAGTCGGCCCGACTCGAAGCGATGCTGACCGCCCGGCTCTCGCCGTTCAATGCCCCTCCGGCGCTCAGCCTGGCCGGCCATGCCGCTGCCTGGGACCGGGACCTCGCGGCGCTCGAGGAGGTCCTCCAGCTCCACATCGCGACCGCAGCGCACGGCGGCAACATCGATCTCCGCAGAGCCGCGATGGCCGCAGGGATCGCGGCGCTGCAGGGGCGCCGGGAAGAGGCCGTGAACTCGTTCCGTGACTCCATCGAGGGCCTTCGGTCGCTCGATTCCCGGCTCGAGTGGGTGATGACGGTGTTGGACCTCGTGGCGACGGTGGGTCCGACGGCCCTGCCGGAGGCCGTCCAGGCCGCACGATCCGAGCTTGCCCGGCTGAACGCGACAACGCTCCTCGAGCGCCTCGAGGCCCTG
The DNA here is from genome assembly GCA_035525825.1 of Candidatus Limnocylindria bacterium. Classification (GTDB taxonomy): domain Bacteria; phylum Chloroflexota; class Limnocylindria; order Limnocylindrales; family CSP1-4; genus UBA5189. The sequence continues at coordinate 2,444 of DATLDP010000143.1, read as the reverse complement.
ATCGCGAGCCAGCCTCGACCTGCGCAGCGCCGCACCTCTGCGATTCCGGCGACCGAACAGCCCGCCTGACGGACGGAGCGCCCGCTCTGGCTAGGTGTCCCGCCGACCCCGGGTAAGCAGCACGACGCCGAGGACCACGAGCAGCAGCGGCAGCACGATCGAGGCCATGCCGGGCAGGGCGAGCTGCGATGCCCCAAGCGCAGTCAGCAGAACGCCGATCAGGGCCTGCCAGCCGATGCCGCCCTTGCGAGACCCGCGAACGGCCGCGATGAACAGGAATGCGAGCCCGTAGCACAGCGTCCCGAGCCCGTTGAACTCGCGGCTCGCCAGGGCTTCGACGAGACCGGGAATGGCGGCTGCGACGAGGAACGCGCCGGCATACAGCGCGAAGGTGCCGCGGCGCGCGACCCAGAGCAAGAGGAACGCCAGCCCGGCCGCGAGCACGATGACGCTCCCGAGGTTGACGTACTCGGGAAGGAACCGGTCCATGAGCAGCAGGCCGCCGAGGACCACGAGGAAGATCCCGATCCAGGGGAGCTGCGGCTGGCGATCCTCCTCGCGGCCCCACTCCCAGCCGTAGGAGCGGACGGGTCCGGCCTCCGGCGGAATCGGGCCCTTCGTGGGCGGCAGCGTGTCCCGGAGCGCATCCGGCTCGCGGTCCGACGTGTCCATGACCGACCCTCCTACTTCGCCGGCGCGGACCCTAGGCGGGCGTCGCTGCCGGCTCGCCGCGCTCGCTCGGCGCCGCCTTGGCGCCGGACGCGGCGGCGAGATCCTCCTCGTCCTCCACGTGGCTGAACCCGAACCGCTCGGCCAGCCGGCCCAGCGGTCCCGGTGCCCACCAGTTCCAGTGACCAAGCAGTCGCATGGTCGCCGGCACGAGCAGCACCCGCACGATGGTCGCATCCAGCGCAACCGCGAGGGCCATGCCCACCCCGATGCTCTTGATGGTGATCGTATCCGCGAGCGCGAACGCAGCGAACACGGTGACCATGATCAGCGCCGCGCCGGTGATGACGCCGGCGGTCCTCGCAAGGCCATCGGCGACCGCCGCGCTGTTGTCGCCCGTTCGGCGGTACGACTCCTGGATCCGCGACAGCAGCAGGACCTCGTAGTCCATCGAGAGGCCGATGAGGACCGCGAACATGATGATCGGGTTGCCGGCGATCGTGTAGCCGAGCGGCTCGAAGCTGAGCAGCTCGTGGAAGTTGCCTTCCTGGAAGATCCAGACCAGCGCCCCGAAGCTCGCGGTCAGCGAGAGGAGGGTCATGACCACCGCCTTGATCGGGATCGCAAGCGACCCGAACAGCAGGAACAGGATGATCGCGGAGGCCAGGAGCGTCGTGCCCACGGCCCACGGGATGCGGTCCGCCTGGCTGATCAGGAAGTCCTCGCCGAGGGCCGCGCCGCCGCCGACCTGCATCCGCTCGATCGCCGGATCGAGGGGCACGGCCCGGACGCGGGACACCACCGCGCTGCCTGCCGGCTCCGACGACTTGAGCGGGCTGATCGCGTCGAGGCGGACGGTGCCGTCGCGGAGGTAGGCCTCGCGCAGTCGCGCCACGCCTGCCTCGAGCTCCGGCGGCAGCGTTCCGGCCGGAGCGGCGTACAGCTGGGCCACCTCCGCCGGGGTCAGGACCGCGCCGGTTGCGGGATTCGTGAGCGAGAACGGCCCCTCCACCCGGTCGATTCCCTCGACCGCGTCGAGGCGAGCCGCCAGCGCCTGCACGGAGGCAATCGAGGCCTCGCCGGTCGCATCGCCCGTCGTGTCGAGCAGGATCACGATCGGCGTGGTCTCGCCCGCCCGGAACTCCGTCTGGAGCGCGACCCAGGCGTCACGGCTCGGGACACCGGCGGGGTAGACGGTCGCGTCCGGCACGCCCTGCTGGATGCGCAGGAACGGCGAGCCGACGAGGAGAAGAAGCGCGAGGACCGGCACGAGCACCGCGACCGGCCGGCGCATGACCGCGTGCGCGACCTGCTCCCAGCGGGAGTGGCGAGGCTCGCCCGTGGCGTCGCGCCGCAGCCCGAGCCGCCGCAGCAGGCCGGCGACCGAGAGGGAGTTCACGCGGGGCCCCAGCATCCCGAGGATCGCCGGCAGGAACGTCAGGCTGTAGACGACCGAGGACACCACCACGATCGCGCCGCCGAGCCCGATCGATGACAGTCCTGCCGCCTTGAACCACAGGAGCCCCGAGAGCCCGATCGCCACGGCGATCCCGGAGAACAGGACGGCCTTGCCGGCGGTGGCCACCGCTCGCTCGACCGCCTGCTCAACGGTTCGGCCCCGCGCCAGCTCCTCCCGGAACCGGCTCGTGATGAAGAGCGAGTAGTCGATCGCCAGCGCGAGCCCGAGCATCGTGGCGATGTTCAGGACGTAGATGCTCATCTCGGTCTGGCGGGCGACGAGGGCGATGATTCCCACGGAGCTCGGGATCGCCAGG
>DATLDP010000142.1:0-3021 GCA_035525825.1 Candidatus Limnocylindria bacterium | reverse complement strand
GTGCGGCAGACCCTTCGCAGCGCGCTGTTCGTGGCCGCGCTGGTGATCGGGGCAATCGTGGTCTTCGCGCTCATGTTCAGCGACGACCTGGCCGCCGAACGGGCGACCTGCGCGGAGCTCGGCGGTCAGATCGAGATCGTTTCGGATGCCCAGGCGCCCAGCATCGTGCATGAGTGCGTGTTGCCGGGCGGGTCGCGGATCCGCTTGTAGGACTAGATCTCGCCAGGTGCGCCACTCGCCCCGGAAGTCGTTCCGCTTCGTTGGAACCATCTCGAATCTGGCCGTGGGGAGCGAACGACCGCCGCCTCCCGATCGGGGCGGCACCGATCCGGCCGAGCGGCGACAATGCGCAGGTGACCGTCGCTGACGAGGCGCCCCCGGCCGTAGAGCCGGCGCCCTCGAGCCCGAGCAGCAGCCCCAGCTGGCGCGACGCGGACATCCTCCTGCCCGAGGGCTCGCGCATTCTCCACATCGGGCCGCCCAAGACCGGGACGACGGCGCTCCAGTCCGCCTTCCACTCGAACCGGCCGAGCCTTGAAGCGCAGGGCGTCCATTACGCCGGCCAGGGCCGCCACCCGATGACCTCCGTCCTCGCCGGAATCCAGCACGCCTCTCCGTGGACGGACAACAAAAGGCCGCCATCGCGTTTCAACTGGGATCGGCTGCTCGTCGATATCCGAGGCTCGAAGGCGAGCCGGGTCGTCCTCAGCAGCGAGTTCTTCGCCGACGCCACCCCCGAGGCCATCAAGCGGGTCGTCGACGAGCTCGATCCGGATCGGGTCCAGGTCGTCGTCACCCTGCGTCCGCTGGCCAAGATCATGCCGTCGCAGTGGCAGCAGTTCGTCCAGAACCAGCTGGTGCAGGGCTTCGACAGCTGGGTCGATGGACTGCTCAACGAGCCGCGGGGCAAGATCACGCCGGTCTTCTGGCGGCGGCACCGGCACGACGAGCTGGTCGCCCGCTGGGTGGACGTTGTCGGGCCGGATCGCGTCACGATCGTGGCGCTCGATGACGCCGATCGGGACATGGTCCTGCGGGTCTTCGAGCGGCTCACGGGGGTCCGCGAGGGCACGCTCGTGAGCGAGCCGGACCTCGCGAATCGATCGATGACGGTCGCGGAGATCGAGGTCATCCGGGCCTTCAACGTGCAATACCGAGCGCAGAAGCTGCCGGTACCGCTCTACAGCCGGATCATGCGGTTCGGGGCGGCGCAGGACATGCGAATGCGCCCCACGGAGCCCGATGAGGCGAAGCTCGAGCTCCCGGCGTGGTCCGTGGAGCCAATCTCGAATCTCGCTCGCGAGATGCTCGCCTCGGTTCGTGCCACGGGAGCGCGAATCGTGGGCGACCTGGACGCGCTGGCGGCCGTGAAGACCAGCCGCACTCCAGAAGGCGATGCCGCCAACGCGGGCACGACTGCCCACGTCAGCCCGGAGGTCGCTGCATCCGCGGCGATGGGCGTGCTCGTGGCAAGCGGCCTGGTGCGCGGGACGGGACGCATCGAAGCGTCCAACGAGAACGGTCGAGACCCGAAGGGGAAGCTCCTGCATGCCCCCCGACCGGTCCAGGAGCCGCCCGAGCTCATGCGGATCTCGACCAGCCAGCTCGGGGTCGTGATCCTGCGGCGCGCCCGCGGCGCCCTCTACGACCGGCTGGGCGGGCTCAACCCGATGCGGTACCTGCCGGGGCGGCGCCGCTAGCTTCCAGGCGCACCCTGGAGCCGGACGGCGAGCGCCCGTTCGATCGCATCCACCGAGTCGTCCACCGAGAGGACCGTCGTGTCCAGCACGAGGTCCGCGTCCGCGGGGATCTCGTATGGCGAATCGATGCCGGTGAACTCTGGGATCTCGCCCGCGCGCGCCTTCCGGTAGAGGCCCTTGGGGTCCCGCGCCTCCGCGACCTCGAGCGGCGTGCTCACGTAGGCGAGCAGGAAGGGCGCCGTTCGCTCCACGATGGCGCGGGCCTCGCGGCGGGCGGATTCGAAGGGGGCAATGAGTGCCGCCACGGCAATCTGCCCATCGGCCGCCCATTGCTCGGCGAGCTCCGCCGCTCGGCGGACGTTGGCCTCGCGGGAGGCGCGGTCGTACCCGAGTGGTGCAGCATCCAGCGCGCGAAGCACGTCGCCGTCGACGATCGCCACGGGCCGGCCCGCCGCTCGAAGCCGCTCGGCGAAGGCCTCGGCAATCGTGGACTTGCCCGAGCCGGACAGCCCGGTGAGGAAGACCACGGCGCCGCTGGAGCGCCGGCCGGGACGATCGGTCACGTGGCCGCCGCCCGCCGACGCGCCTTGACCGTCCGACGGATCGCGATCCAGGCAAGGCTCCCCAGGACGAGGGCGGCCACCGCGACGAGCAGCACCAGCTCGTTGGGGAGCCCCAGGAGTCGCAGCCCGGAGGCGAGCAGCAGCACCGCGAGTGCGCGGCGAATCACGCCGCCGGGTGCGCGGCTGGAGATCTGCGCGCCGATGAACGCCCCCGGGACCGCCCCGAGCAGGAGCGAGCTCGTGATCGTCAGCGAGAAGTCGCCGAACAGGAGATGCCCGAGCGCGGCCGCGCCGACCAGGGGGATCGCCTGGGTGAGGTCCGTCCCGACGAGCGACGATGCCTTGAGCCCGGGATAGATCAGCAGCAGGGCCACGATGATGATCGACCCCGAGCCCACCGAGGTGATGCCGACGATGAACCCGGCGACCGCCCCCAGGACGATCGTCGGGATCGGCCGGACCGCCACCTCCGGGCGGGTCGCGCGGACGGCGCCCTCGCCGAGCGGCAGCGCGTTCTGCCACATCTGGAGCAGCGCACGCACGACCAGCCCGCCGGCGGCGATCAGCAGCGCCACCCCGAGCAGGGTCTTGAGGAGGGTGTCCAGCTCCTCGCCGCGAGTCTGGAGGCTGATGAGCCACGCGCCGGCGAACGCCGCCGGGACGCTGCCGAGGCACAGGAACTTGACGAGCGTCATGTTCACGGTCCTGGCCCGGAGATGGACGACGGCACCTGCCGGCTTCATCACGAAGCTCGCGAC
>DATLDP010000139.1:0-6413 GCA_035525825.1 Candidatus Limnocylindria bacterium | reverse complement strand
AGCCCTGCGGCGTCCGTGCGTTCTTCTTGCGCTTCGCTTCCTTGCGCTTCCGCTTCACGCTCGGCTTCTCGTAGTGCTCGCGACGGCGAGCCTCGGCGAGGATGCCGGACTGCTGGATCTTCTTGTTGAAGCGGCGGAGGGCGCTTTCGAACGTCTCGTTCTCACCCACTCGGACTTCTGCCAATCCGGGATTCACCTCCTCGGGCACGCATCTCACGTCTCGCTCCCGGCTCGTGGCCCACCGGCCCGGGTGCCAGCTTCCGCGCTCGGCGCTGAAGCCGCCGGAGTGTGGCACAGGGTCCCGGGAGGGTCAAACGTCGCAGTGAGACCTTGCAACTCCTCCGTCGACCGCGCTCCGTGCAGCTGCAGCGGTCGGTTTCGGACGAATTGTTCCGGGACGCTCCAGCGGTAGCGGTGCGTGTGATCCGCGGCGGGTTGGGGTCGGCTTCGGACGAATCATTCCGGGACGCTCCCAGCGGTAGCGGTGCGTGTGATCCGCCGCGGGCGGAGTCGGTTGCCGGCCTGGATCGTTCCGGGACGTCTCCTTCGCAGCTCATCCCGCCAGATTCCGACCCGCCTTCGATCGGTTGACTCGGCTCCGCGCCTTCGTTGTGCCCGATGCGCTACCCACGGGAGCGTTCCGGAGAAACAGCAGCCCGTTGATCGCGCGGACGGGCTGACCGCCGGCTCGAGCGCGGCGGACCGATGGGGTGGGAACATGCGCCACGGTGGAAACCCTGCTCGATCTGTTCGACGACGCGGTGGCGAGATTCGGCGATCGGCCGGCCGTGGCGATCCGGCGCGAGGACGGCACGACGGAGGGCTGGACGTACCGCGAGCTCGATCGGCGGTCGCGAGCGGCCGCGTTCCGGCTGCGCGCCCTCGGGCTGGAGGTCGGCGACCGCCTCATCACCTGGAGCCCCTCGACGCCAGAGCTGCCGGCGACGTACTTCGGCGCGATCCGGGCCGGGATCGTGCTCGTCCCGCTGGATCTCCGGATGTCCCGCGAGGCGATCGAAGGGATCGTCGCGAGCGCCGGCCCCAAGCACCTCGTCGTCGGCACCGGCCGCGACGCCCCGGACCCGAGCGAGTTCGGGCTCGCCTCCCTCCCGACCACCACGGTCGAGGCCATCGGCGCCGCGCCCGACGCGTCCCTTCCGTCGGACTGGGAGGCGCAGGTCGGCGCCTGGAGCCGCCCGAAGCCCGACGACCTCGTCGAGCTGATCTTCACCTCGGGCACCACCGGGACCCCGAAGGGCGTGATGCTCGCCCACGACAACCTGCTCGCGGGCAACCGGACATTCCACCGGATCATCCCGGAGATGGAGCACCGGATCGTCTCGCTGCTGCCGCTCTCCCATCTCCTCGAGCAGGCGGTCGGCCTGTTCTATGCGCTGAGCGTCGGCGCCAGCATCCTGTACGTCCGGAGCCGCAACCCGCGCGTGATCTTCGAGGCGCTGCGGGACCACCGGGTCACCTCGATGGTCGTCGTGCCCCAGGTGCTGGACCTGTTCTGGAGCGCGATCGAGCGCGAGGTGGAGAAGTCCGGACGGGCGCGCCTCTTCGGCATCCTTCGATCGATCGGTCGCCGCCTGCCGATGCGCGTCCGACGCGTTGCCTTCCGCCGTGTCCATGCCCAGCTCGGCGGTGCGTTCCGGCTCTTCTGCTCCGCCGGCGCCTTCCTCCCTCCGGGGCTCCAGCAGGCGTGGGAGGACATGGGCGTCACGGTGCTGCAGGGCTACGGCGCCACGGAAACGGGCACGGGCTCCTGCACGACGCTGGAAGATCACGGCCTGGGGACGGTCGGGCGGCCGCCGGAAGGGATCGAGATGCGGCTGGCGCCTGACGGCGAGGTCCAGTTCCACGGCCCGACGCTCTTCAAGGGCTACTGGAACGCGCCGGACAAGACGGCTGCGGCATTCACGCCGGACGGCTGGTACGCCACCGGCGATGTCGGGCATCTGGATGCTCGCGGCCGTCTCGTCCTCTCCGGCCGGAAGCGCGACCTGATCGTGCTGCCGAATGGCTTCAACGTCTATCCCGAGGACCTCGAGAACGCGCTCCGGGTCGCCGGGCTGCGCGATTCGGTCGTGCTCGAGACGAAGCCCGGCCGCATCGAGGCGATCCTCCTGGCGCCCTCGACCAGCCCGATCCGGACGGCGGGTGAGACGCTCGATTTCGACCCGGCGGCGCCGCCGCCGGACCTGAGGGCCACCATCGACGCGGCGGTGAAGGCCGCGAACGCCGGCCTCGGACCGAACCAGCGGATCACCGGCTGGCGCCTCTGGCCCGAATCAGACTTTCCGCGCACCCACACGCTCAAGATCAAGCGCGACCAGGTCCGCACCTGGGTGGGCGCCAACCCGATCTGACCCGCCAGGACGTCAGCCGGGGACCTGGACTCCGGTCCCGAGCGTGGCCAGCGCCGTGGCGATCGAAGCGGTGCGGGGGTCGGGCGAGCTGGCGGGCAGCCAGCTGAAGTACACGACGTTCGAGCCCACGACCCTGAGGACGTACTCGGTTCCGGGTGGGTTCTGGATGCCGCCGCCGATCCCCGCCGCGAGATAGCCGGCCCCGTCCTGCGCGGCGGCCTGGGCGGCGACCGGCGAGTCGAATGCGTAGACCACGATGAAGCCGTGGTCCGGATCCTCGGGCAGCGTGGCCTGGACGAGGGAGCGCGGCGCGGCGGCGAGGAGCGCGCCCTCCGCCGGCCGGTAGGGCCGGGTCGACTCGACCGCGGGCACGCTCTGGATACGCAGGGCCCCGATGACCTGGGCGACCGTAGCTGCCGTCGAGTCGCCCGCGGGCTCCGGGGACGATCCCGGTGGCGGGAACGAGCTTCGAGTGGTGACGCAGGCGGCCAGGACGCCAGCCAGGACCAGCGTCGCGAAGACACCGAACGCGCGGCGGCCGATCACCCGGGCGGCCAGCTGAACGCGCGGCCGCCCATCAGGTGGAAGTGGAGGTGGTCCACGGTCTGCCCGCCCCACGTCCCGATGTTCGTGACGATCCGGTAGCCGCCCTCGGCGATGCCCTCGGATCGGGCGATCGCGGCGGCATGCTCGAAGATCCGGCCGAGGAGCTCGCCGTTCGTGGCCGTGAGGTGCGCCGCGGAGGGAATGTGCTCTCGAGGAACCACGAGGATGTGCGTCGGCGCTCGGGGCGCGATGTCCCGGAACGCGATCACGAGATCGTCCGACGCAACCTGGGTCGAAGGGATCTCGCCGGCGATGATCCGGCAGAACAGGCAGTCCGGGTCCCGGTCGCGCCCGCTCATCGCTGCCGCTCGCTCACCAGAGGGTCGGCTTCGTGCTCATGAGGAAGCCGATGGTACCCACGAGCCCGGCCATCACATACGAGATATAGCGCTGCCGCTTCGCGAGCTCCGGCCAGCGCGGGTCGCTGCCGGACCGCAGCCCGATGAGCCGTCGCAGGCGCGGCACCTGGATGAAGTAGGCCAGGCCGAGATTGAGCACGTAGATCACGAGGGCGACGACCAGCCACGGCTGGACGATCGAGCTGCCGATGCTGAGCACGAGCCCGATCCCGGTGATCGCCAGCCCGACCCCGATCCAGAGCGTCCCCCGGGCCTGGAGCGCCAGCAGGAACTGGACGAACCGGCCCGACTCGTCCTGGTTCATCGAGCCGCGTCTCGCTCGGAACGCGAACGGCAGCAGGAACGACGGCAGGAACAGCGAGATCGCCAGCACGATGTGCACGATCAAGAAGACGGGGAAAAGGGCGGGGGGCACGCCGAAATTGTATGGGGGGGTGGCGTTTCAGCCCGGTGTCGTCGCCTCCAGCGCGACCCAGTCAGACTCGTGCCAGGCGCGCAAGATCTCGAACCCGGCGCCCGCGAGCGCCTTGCGCACGTCCGGCTCGCGGTCGATGAAGATCCCGGAGGCGATGAGCGTGCCGCGCGGGACCAGCTCGTCGGCGAGCGTGGGCGCGAGCTCGACGAGGATCCCGGCGATCAGGTTGGCGAGGATCGTGTCGAACGGGCCCTCGTCGGTGGGGACGCTCCCCTCCCGCGCACGGATCTTCTTGCCGACCCGGTTGTCGCGCGCGTTCGCCACCGTGGCCTCGATCGCAATCGGGTCGATGTCGACCGCCAGGACGCGCTTCGCGCCGAGGAGCATCGCCGCGATCGAGAGGATCCCCGAGCCGCAGCCGACATCGAGCGCCCGCCCGAGGGGCCCGCGCCCCGCCCGGTCCTCGAGCGCCTCCAGGCAGAGGCGCGTCGTCGGGTGGAGACCGGTCCCGAAGGCCATGCCGGGATCCAGGTCGATGATCACCTCGTCGCCGGTCCGCTTGTGCTTGCGCCAGCTCGGCTTGACGACGATCCGCTTGCCGACGTGGAGCACGTGGAAGTGGTCCTTCCAGGCCTCCGCCCAATCGGCCTCGTCCACCTCGCGGGTCACAAGGTCGCCGATGGGCCGGAGCCCGAATGCCTGCAGATGGCCCAGCGCCTCGGACACTGTGGCGACCGCCTGGCGCGTGCCGGCAGCGTCCAGCACCGGGACGTAGGCGCGAATCGTGGCTGCCCGGTTCGGATCGATTCTCGCCCCAAGCCCATCCTCGACCAGCTCGAACCCGGGTTCCACGCTGACTCCGCCGGGAGCCACGCGGGAGAGGATCTCGCTGACCGCCTCGACCGCCTCGGAATCCGCCTCGACGCTGAGCTCCAGCCAGCGGCCGTTGCGCCCGCCGTCAGCCGGCGGCCGGTTGCGCGCGCCGCCCGGGGGCCTGGGCAGCACTAGGCGAGCTTGTCCCGGACCTTGTCGAGCAGGCCGCCCTCGCTGACGATCTCGCGGCTCGCCTTGGCGTAGGCCTCGAGCGCCTCGCGCTGCGCGCGCGAGAGCCGATGCGGCACCTCGACGTCCACGAGGACGTGGAGGTCGCCCTTCTGGCCCGGCCGGCGAAGGTGCGGCACGCCCTTGCCGCGGAGCCGGATCTCGGTCCCCGGCTGGGTCCCGGCCTTGATCTCGACGACCTCCTCTCCGCCGACCGTCGGCACCACGATCGTCGTGCCCAGCGCGGCCTGCGCGAGCCCCACGGTCGCCTCGTAGAGGAGCTCGGTGCCTTCGCGCTTGAGGACCTCGTGCGCCGCGACATGGACCGCCACGTAGAGCGAGCCGGCCAGCCCACCCCGCGGACCCGCCTCACCCTCGTTGGAGAGGCGGATCTGGTGGCCCTCGTCGATGCCGGGCGGGATCGTCACCTGGAGCGTCCGCTTGCGCTCCACCCGGCCCTCGCCCTTGCACGTCTCACAGGGCGTCTCGACGATCTTGCCGTCGCCCTTGCACCTTTGGCAGGTCGTGACGTTGATCATCTGGCCAAGCATCGTCTGGCGGACGCCCCGGACCTCGCCCCGCCCGTTGCATTGGGGGCAGGTGATCGGCTGGGTGCCGGGCTTCGCGCCGCTGCCGGCGCAGGTCTCGCACCGCGCGAGGACCGGGAACTCGATCTCCTTCTCCGTCCCGAGGATCGCCTCCTCGAACGTGATCCGGAGGTCATAGCGGAGATCCGAGCCGGCCGCGGGACGCCCGCGCCGCCCTGCGCCCGCCGCCGCCGCGCCGAAGAACGCGTCGAAGATGTCCGCGAAGCCGCCCGGGAAGCCGCCGGGCGCTCCCTCGCTGCCGACGGTCCCGAAGAGGTCGTAGCGCTGGCGCCGCTCGGGATCGGAGAGGACCTGGTAGGCCTCGTTGATCTCCTTGAACTTGACCGCGGCCGCGTCGTCCTTGTTGACGTCGGGGTGCCATTGCTGGGCAAGCCGTCGGTACGCCTTCTTGATCTCGGCGTCGGTGGCGTTCTTCTCGACGCCCAGAGTCTCGTAGTAGTCGCCCACTGCCATCGAGCGGGAAGTTTACGGGCGAATGGCCGGTCGAACGGCGGCGAGCGACGAACGGCCATCAGCGGCGGTGCGTCAGCCGCGGTGCCGCATCCGCTCCGACACCGTCGTCATGACCTTGGCCTTGATTCGCGGCTGCCGATCGAGCAGGGCCATGAACGCATCGGCGGCGAGGACGTACAGCCGGGACGGCTGCGCGGCGACCGCCGTCGCCGTTCGCTTTCCTCCGAGCACGAGCGCGATCTCCCCGAGATGGTCGCCCGGACCCAGCCGCCGGATCTCGCGGCCGTTCTGGCGAATCTCGACCTCGCCATCCGCGATCAGAAAGAACTCGTCGCCGGGCGCGCCCTGCTTCGTCAGCACCTTGCCCGCGGACACCTGCCGCTCCTGGGCAACGTCCGCGATGACCTCGAGCTCGTGGGCGTCGAGTCCGCTGAAGAGGGACACACGGCCGAGGGCCGACGCAGTCGGGTTCGTCATCAGGTCGCCAGTATCGGGCGGCGTCGGGCACGGCGTCGAGGGGCACGAAATCGCACCGGCAGACGACTAACGGCGGGTCCCC
>DATLDP010000137.1:0-14234 GCA_035525825.1 Candidatus Limnocylindria bacterium | reverse complement strand
CCTTGCTGCTACAGGCCGAGCTCGCCGCGCACCGTCTTGAGCCCTTCAACGACATTCATGACGTGCTCGTCGAACGGCACGCCGATCTCCGCTGCACCCTTCTCGAGCTGGTCGCGAGGCACCTGCCGGGCGAAGCCCTTGTCCTTCATCTTCTTGACCACCGATCGAACGTCGACCTCGTCGAGATTCCGATTCGGCCGGACGTACGTGACCGCAATCACGAAGCCCGACATCTCGTCACAGGCGTAGACCGCCTTCGCGAGGAGGCTCGTGCGGGGAATGCCGGTGTGGTCACCGTGCCCGAGGATCGCCTCGACCACGTCCTCGCGGTAGCCGCGAGCGCGAAGCTCATCCGCGCCGCGCATCGGGTGGGTGTCCGGGTAGCGCTCGTAGTCGAAGTCATGCAGGAGACCGGCGGATCGCCAGATCTCGAGCTCGTCTCCGGCGATCCCGAACTTGTGCTCCCCGTACCAGCCGACGGCGGCCTCGACTGCGAGGCCGTGGCGCCGAAGGTTGTCGGTCTTCGTCCACTCGGTGAAAAGGTCCCAGGCATCGGCGCGGGTCGGCATGCCCTCCGAGGGTACGGCGGAACCTGGCGGCGGCGCGAGCCGTCTCGCGGCCATGCAACCACTTCGAGCCCTGCTCCTGACCACCGCCCTTGCCGTCGCAGCCTGCTCCGGTGGGGGAGCCGCGACGCCAAGCCCCGTCCCGAGCGCCCGGCCGACGCCGACGCCGATCGCCGCGCCAGTCTCGACCGCTGCTGAGGCGGCGGCCCTCGTCATCGCGACCAACCCGCTGTTTGCCGGCACCACGGAATACAGCTCCGAGATGATCGGCGCCTCGCGCTGGTGGAAGGCGACGCCGCGGGCCGGCGGTGGCTACACGATCGAGCTGACCGTCGGCTGGGGAGATTGCGAGGCGGGCTGCATCAACCGTCACGTCTGGACGTTCGACGTCACCCCGGAGGGGTCGGTCGCGAAGGTCAGCGAATCCGGCGACGAGGTCCCGAGCGACCTGCCCGCGTAGCGACCGCCCTCACTCTACCGCCCGCGGTTGGCACTACTTGATCAGCTGGACCCCGACCGCCTTGTTCCCGGTGCCGGACCCCACGCCAGCGCCGACCGTCCCGGTGGCCATGACGTGGATGAACCGCGCCACGAGGCAGGAGCTCGCGCCGTTGCCGGTGTCGCAGACCGCGCTGTTGTTGCCCGCGATGTAGGCCGCGTGGAGCCCGCCGCAACCCGCGACGGACGGCCCGCACAGCTCCAGGAAGGCAAAGCTCGGCATCCGATACCACTGGTTCGTGCCGTTGCCACCCAGGTCGCCGGCAGGACAGCCGTAGTTCGGTGACGTGATCACGGCAGGCTTCGTGCTGACGGGCGTGCCGTTGTGGGCCGGGTTGCAGGTGAGGTCGAACTGCGGCACCAGCACGGTCTGGCCCTCGTACGTCCGGATGGCCTCCTCGACGCTCATCCCGCATGCGCCGCCGCCGCCGTTGGTGTTGCCGGTCGCGGTGATGTACTGCCACGACGGCAGGTCGATCGCTGGGTTGTCCGCGGTGAGGATCGAGCAGACGAGCTCGCCCGTGCCGCCGGCCGGGGGATCCCAGTCCAGCCAGCCGACGTTGCCCGGGCTCGACTGGCACAGCGGGATCTTGTAGACGACGTTGAAGGACCACGGCGTCCCGGAGTTGATGGGCTTGTTGCTGCCGTTGCAGCTGATGATCGATGTCGGGAAGGCCACGGGCAGGAGGGCGCAGTAGTTGCCCTCCGACGCGTCGCAGTAGCTCTGGAGGTAGCCGGCGACCGCGGTGGCGCGGGTCGTCACGTGGAACGAGGCGATGCCGATCGCGCCGGCGACGTAGGTTCCAACGTCCTTCGCGCCGAGGACGAGGACGCCGGCAACTGGGCCGACGAGGCGGTTGGGGCAGTCCGGTGCGGTCGCCGTGCCGCCGGGCAGGGCGTGTGACCCATTGCCGACCGCGAGGGCCGTGGTGAGCGTCTCGTGGCTGTCCGCGTCGATCGCGGCGCTGCCGTTGAGCTTCAGCGGGATCCCGCAGATGTCGGTGTAGTACATCTCCTGGATGTCGATGTGGTTCGCCGTCGCGACCTGGCGGACCCTCGTGGAGATGTTGACGTCCCAGCCGCCGGACGGCTCCACCTGGCCCGCGAGCCGCTCCGCCAGGAGGACGGCGCCCGCCTCCGCGGCGGCATCCACCCCGTTCTGCGTGACTCGCTGCTGCGCGAGGACGTTGCCGCCATCGACGATGGTCGCGACCATCGCCACGGACAGCAGGATCGCGCCGACCATGACGACGATCGCCTGGCCGGACTCTTCGCCGGCGCGGCGCGTTCGGACGCGGATCATGCGTCGCTCCTCTTGTGGGTCACGGGAACACCCGCTCGACGGGCATCTCGGAGGTCTGGACCATGTCGAAGGGGCCGATCAGGGCGCTGATGAACGGCGTCGAGATCGAGAAGTGGTAGACGACGGTGACCGTCACCAGGCAGCCGACATGGAGCGTCGGCGAGCATTGGAGCGTGGTGCTCGGGGGCGCGGCGTAGGAGATGGCCACGTTGGAGTTCTGCAGCCGGAGCGGCGCCGCCGCGGCGATCGTGCAGCCCCGGATCGTCCAGTGGGGCTCGTAGGGATCCTCGATCGGCCGGCTGGTATCGCACTCGGTCACGTCCGCCAGCTGGTTCACGGCGGCGACGCGGGCGCCCTGGCGAGCCGCATTGGCGATCGCGTTGTAGGCGAAGACGGCCCGCCCGATCTCGGCGAACGCGACGATGAGCAGGATGATCACCGGGATGACGAGGGCGAACTCGACGAGGCTCTGGCCGCGTCCCACGTTGGGTCCGCGGCGAAGCCGTCGACCGAGCCCCGTGCGCCGGATGGTCATGGTGCGCGGCTCCGCACGGTGATGCCGACCGTGCATAGCTGCGTCGTCCCGACGGTCAGGCTCTGCCACTGGATCTTGTAGTTGGGCGGGACGAGCGGCGAGAAGATGACGCTGCTCGTGAAGCCGGCGGCGATCCAGCTCGCGGCGACCTTGTTGCTCTGGATGTTCAGCAGGCTCGGCACGGTGCAGGTAGCCGGCGTGGGCGTCGGCGCGGGTGTCGCCGTGGGCGTGGGCGCGGGGGTGGGCGTCGGCGTGGCGCCCGGGCCCACGGATGCGGACGAATTGGGCGTCGGGGTGGGGGCGGGCGTGGCCGTCGGGGCGACGCTGGCGGGCGGAGCGGCGGTCGTGGTGGCGCTCGGGACGGCCGTCGGATCCAGGGGCACGCCCTCGATGAGACCCGCGCGCACCGGGAACGCCGAATCGGCGCTGACCGGGATCGCGTTGCCGAGGATCCAGGAGATGATCGGGGTGATGAGGCCGAACGAGCAGGTCAGCTCGACCTTCGCCGGCGCGCCGATGCCGGTCCCGCTGGAGAACACCGGCGCGGAGATGGGGGACTCCAGCACGCAGTTGATGCTCGATGCCTCGGTCTGGACCAGGCGGGCGTACTCGCCCTGGACGGCGTAGTTGTAGGGAAGGCTCCAGGCCGTGGGGTTCATCGCTGCGTAGTTCGCTGCCTCGCGAGTCGCGCTGTTCAGCGCGACCCAGCCGAGGAACACCCGGCCGAAGTCGAGGCCGAAAAGGACGAGGAGCAGGGCCATCGGCACGGTCAGCGCGAACTCGGCGAGGCTCTGGCCCCGGCTCCGATGGCGGGGCGCGCGAGACCCGGTGGCGGGCGGCCGGGTCGGGCCACGGCGCGGCGCCACGGGGCTGCTCGCGTGGCCCATGGCGGGGCGCGGCCGCACGTCGCGATCGGGGCTGAAAGGGACTGTTGGCATCCAGCCACAGAGTCTTGGAAGAGGACCTTACCCGTCACCTTGCCATTGGTTCGGACGGACAACGCCCCTTCGTACTCCCCCGGGAGGACTGTCGGGGTAACGGCGTCGCCGTCAGCGAGGCTCGGGCTGCTCCGCGGGCAGGGTGATGGTGAAGGCGGCCCCCTGCCCTTCGGCGAACGGCTCCAGCACGAGGTCGCCGCCCATCGCCTGGCACAGCTGCCTCGAGACGAACAGGCCGAGCCCCGTGCCCTCGTGCCCCGCGCCCGCGGCGCCGCGCTCATAGCGCTCGAAGATCCGGTCGCGATCTTCCCGCCGGACGCCAGGCCCTGCGTCCAAGATCGTCACGGCGAGCTGGGAGGTCTCGGGGCGTGGCGCCACGTGGGCGCGAATCGCCGCTCCCCCGGAGTACCTGGAGCTGTTGTCGAGGACCGCCCAGAGGACCTGGTCGAGCTGGTCCGGGTCGGCGATCGCGAGCCAGCCGGCAGCCTCGTCGAACAGCTCGAACGGGACGTGCGCCGCGCCCAGGGCTTCCCACGCGCGCCGCACCCGTGGCGCGATCGCCAGCACCTCCGTGGCGGGCTTGAGCGTCCCCGCCTCCAGGCGCGAGACCGAGACGAGCTGGCGAACGATCCGGTACAGCCGGTCGGATTGCTCGACGATGATCGCCAGTCGGTGGTCCGGCCGCTCCCCGCCCATCTGCTCGGCGTAGGCCCGGATGCTGGTCAGCGGCGTCTGGAGGTTGTGGCTGATCCCCCGCAGGAACTCATCCTTGGCCTGGTCCAGCTCGATCAGCTGGCGCGCCTGTCGCTCGACCTGCTCGAACAGCTCCAGGTTCCGGATGGCGACGGCCACCTCGCTGGCGTAGAGCTCCAGCAGGTCCTGGTCCGCGGCATCCCAGCGTCGCGTCGCGGGGAGGTGCCCAACCAGCAGCCCGAGCCGCTCCTCCGGGAGCGCCAGGACCGCCCGGATCGGCCGGGGCTCGCCCGGGATGTCCTCCTCCAGCGGCACCATGGCCGGATCGCCCAGCTGGATCCGGGCATCGATCAGGCCGAAGGCCTCCCGGGCGCTCCGCGTGGCGTGCGCGACGAGCCGATCCAGCCCATCCCGAGGCGAGGTCTCGCCGATCGCCAGCAGGATCCGGCCGAGCTCGGCGTTCCGCCGTTCGAGGTCGATGGCGAGGCGGTTGTGGCTCTCGACGAGGCGGGCCAGCTCGTCGTCGCCGGCCACCTCCACCCGCGTCGTCAGGTCTCCGGCGCTCGTGCGATCGAACGACTGCGACACGGCTCGCAGCGGTGCGATCAGGTTGGAGGCGAGGAGGTAGGCAAACAGGACCGCGACGATCACCGCGGCGGCCAGCACGAACAACAGGACGCGGACCAGCGTTGAATCCAGCTCGCCCGTGCGGGTGACCTCGGTGAACACCAGCACCAGCCCGAACCCGGCGAGGGGCAGCACGGCGCCCGCGATGAGCCCCGACGTCAGCCGGGCGCGGAACGAGAGGCGCGAGCTGATTCGCTGCGGCTCCGAACGCGGCCGTGCCTCGGCCGCGCGCCGGCGGGCCTCGCTCACCCGGGGCCCTCGCTCAATGCGAGACCAGGCGGTAGCCGACGCCTCGCATCGTGACGAGGTGGACGGGATGGTCCGGATCGGGCTCGATCTTCTGGCGCAGGCGCCGCATCGTGACCCAGACGTAGGAGGGCTCGGCATCGTCCGTGTCGCCCCAGCCTCGATCGAGCAGCACCTCGGTGCTGACCGTGTTCCCCAGGTTGGCCGCGAGGGCATAGAGGAGGCGCGATTCGGTGGGCGTGAGCTGGACGACCTCGCCCTTGACCGTCGCGGTCTTGCGTCGCAGGTCGATCGACAGCTCCGGGCCGAGGAGGAGCTCGCGCCGGGGCACCTTGTCGCCGAGTCGCCGGAGGACGCGGATGATCCGCGCCCGGAGCTCCGGGTAGTGATAGGGCTTGGTGACGTAGTCCTCGGCGACCTCCTCGAGGAGGTCCGCCTTGGAGTCGGCGGTATCGATCGCGGAGAGGACGATGATCGGGAGGTCCGCCCGGGCCTTGACCTCGCGGGCGAGGGTCAGCCCGTCCATCCGGGCCATCATCATGTCGACCACCAGCAGGTCCGGCCAGCCGCCGTCGAGCCGCCGGAGCGCCTCTTCCCCATCCCGGGCCGTCTGGATCTCGAAGCCATCTGCCCGCAGCTGGTCCGCGAGGAGCACGAGCAGGTTCGGATCGTCATCGACGAGGAGGATCCGCGGCGCCGCCCCGCCCCGCCAGCCGCTCAGCATGGCCGGAGCATACGCCGCGTCAGGGGGCCTTCGGGTCGACGAAGCGGCAGCGGTCGCGCAGCGGGCAGCGGTCGTGGGCCGGCTTCCGGGAGTGGCAGACCAGGCGGCCGTGACGGATCAGGTTGACGTGGGCCTCGTGCATCTCGTCGGGCTCCAGCATCGCGAGGAAGTAGTCGTGGTCCTCCTCGGCGGTGGCCTTCGGCGGCACGAGCCCGACCCGGCGGGCGACTCGCTCCACGTGCCGATCCACCGGCATCAACGGCGTTCCGAACGAGAACAGCAGCACCACCGACGCGGTCTTCACGCCGACGCCCTTGATCGAGGTCAGCCAGTTCCGGGCCTCCATCGTGGGGAGGTCGCCGAGGAACTCGAGGGAGTAGTCGCCGCGCGCGTCGTGGAGGGAGCGGAGCGCCGCCTTGATCCCCTTGGCCTTCTGGTTCGGGAGCCCGCCGACGCGGATGACCTCGACCAGCTCCTCGAGGGGCGCGTTGTCGATCTGCGACCAGTCCGGCGGGATCCCGTCCGGCAGCCCCACGCCACCCCAGCCGGGGCCCGGCGTGTGCTGCTCGGCCGGTCGATCGGAGGGGTAGAAGCGGCGCAGGGCGTCGAAGGCGTGCTCTGCGTTGATGTCGGCGCTGTTCTGGGTGAGGATCGTCATCACGAGCTCGCTCGTCGGGTCCCAGCGCCGGACCCACCGATCGCGGCCGTACAACTCCGCGAGGCCGTCGAGCGTGAAACGGATGAGCCCCGGACGGGTGCGATCCAGGCGCCTCCGCCAGGCCAGGTACGGGTTCGGCTTGCGTCGGGCCCTCTTCTTCGCCGGCTTCCTGCGAGCCGGCACGGTGGGCTTGGCCGCGGGCCTGGCCGATCGCGGCGCCTGGGGTTCGAGGGTCACCCCGCGAGCGTACGACCTGCCGAGACGAGGCGGGCGATTCGGGCGCCGCAGCGCTCCACGGGGGCGGTGCCCGCGGCCATCGCCGCCTCGAGGGACGTGGGCGCCTCCGAGACGCCGACGGTGATGGCACCGAGCTCCCAGAGGACGCGCTCGCCCTCCGGCTCCACGCCGCCCCCGACGGCGATGCACTTCACCCCGGCATCGCGCGCCAGCCGGGCCACCCCGAGGGCCGTCTTGCCGAACGCGGTCTGGGCATCGATCCGGCCTTCCCCCGTGATCACGAGGTCCGCGCCCGCCAGCTTGTCGCGGAGGCCCGTCTCGGCCATCACCACGTCGACGCCGGGCACGAGCCGAACCGAGCCAAGGTGCCCGGCGATCGAGAGAAGGCCGAACGCTGTCCCACCCGCGGCGCCCGCCCCCGGCGTGAGCCGCTCGTCCCCGCCGGTCGCGGCGGACAGCGCGTCCGCGAAGCGGCCCAGGGCGGCATCGAGCTCCGCGACCTGCGCCGGCGACGCGCCCTTCTGCGGGCCGTAGGTCGCGGCGGCGCCGGTGGGCCCGAGGAGGGGATTCGTGACGTCGCAGGCGATCCGCAGATCGACCTCCGCCAGCCGCGGGTCGAGCCCTTGGAGCGACACCGAGCCGGCATCCATCTCGATCGAGGCACCGAGCGCGCGCAGGATGCCGGCACCGCCGTCGCTCGTGGCGCTCCCGCCGATGCCGAGCGTGATGGTCCGAATGCCCGCATCGAGCACCGCGCCGAGGACCTCGCCAGTGCCCCGCGTCGAGGCCCCGACCGGATCCCGCTCCGCCGCCGCGAGCCGCGACAGCCCGGATGCCTCGGCGAGCTCCACGACCGCCCGCGAGCCATCGTCCGAGCGGAGCCAGCGTGACTGGACGGGCCGCCCGATGGGATCGCTGGCCTCGACGGCCTGCCATTCCCAGCCGCCGGCCGCCGCGATCGCGACGAGCGTGCCCTCGCCGCCGTCGGCAAGGGGTGCGAGGAGGATCTCGTCGTCGGGACGAGCGGAGCGCCAGCCGTCGGCGATGGCGGTCGCGACCTGAACGGAGGTCAGCGAGCCCTTGAACGAGTCGGGAGCAATGACGATCCGCATCCCTGCGTTCAAGGCCTCCAGGCTATGCAGCAATTGGCATCGATTTCGGGCCAGGGGAGCGCAGGAGCCCCGCGTCGCCTCCGACCAGGAGCGCCTAGCCGATCTGCGTGTCGCTGAGGACCGCTCGGCGCTCGAGATACTCCGGAATACGGACCATCGGCGGCCGTTCCATGTCGGCGAGCTCGATGACCTCGAGCGAGAGGCGGCCCTTGCCGGAGCGCGGCAGCTTCATCGTGGAGCCGAGCTCCGCGAAGAGGCGCGCCTTGCGCCGTTCCTCGAGCCGCTTCATCACCGCCTGGAGGATCACGAAGGACATCCGCGACAGCCCCTCGAGCTCCTGGTTCCGATGGACCCGCCGCTCCAGGTCGACCTGGCCGAGCCCATCGATGCCGGTCCGCTCCGCGATGTCGATCAGGTGCCCGATCTCGACCGCGTAGCCGGTGAAGAACGGGATCTGCTCGAGCACGCTGCGGCGACCGGCGTACTCGCCGGCGAGCGGCTGGATGAAGCCCGAAAGCTCCGGGTAGAAGAGGTTGAGCAGCGGCCTCGCCACGAGCTCCGTCACCCGCCCGCCGCCGCCCTCCCGCAGGACGCCGTCCAGGACGATCGGGCGCTGGTAGTAGCCCTTGACGTACTGGAGACGCGGCTCGTGGAGCAGCGGCCCCAACGTGCCGTAGACCATCCGGGGGTGCCAGTTGCGGACGTCCGTGTCGGCCCAGACGATGAGGTCGCCGGACGTCTCGTACAGCGACTTCCAGAGCGCCTCGCCCTTGCCCCGGAATGACCCGTAGCGGCTCAGCACGTCGGGGTGCTGGACGACGCGGGCACCCTCGGACTCGGCGATCTCGCGGGTTCGATCGGTGGAGGCGGAGTCGATGACCACGACCTCGTCGAGCAGCGGCACCCGCCCGACCATCTCGCGGATGGCGCGCCGGACGATCGGGCCGATCGTCTCCTCCTCGTTGAGCGTCGGGAGCACGAGGCTGACGGTGAGCCCCTGCTTCTCCTTGAGCTGGGCGAGGCGGCGAAGGTCCGCGAACTCCTGGTGATGGAAGTTGGACTCGCCGAACCAGCGCTCCACTCGGGCCGGCACAGCGCGCGATTCCTCCGCGGCGCGGTCGGCGGCCACGAGCGATTCGGCCCGCGTGGCCAGCTGCTCGAAGGTCTGGCGACCGATGGACTCGCGCGTCTTCACGACAACGACGGTGGTTTGCGAGCGGGTTGCGATCGCCTCCGGCATCGCGCCGAAGAGGTGCGTCGTGCCGTCGCTCGCCGACGGGGCCGCCGCGCCCATCACCACGATGTCGGAGTGGTCACCCTCCTTGAGGATCGCGGCCCGGACGTTCGAGGCCTCCCGGACCACGGTCTCGACCTTGCCCTCGACGTGCTGCCGCACGAACGCCGCGAGCGCCCGCTCCGCCTGTGCCCGCACCGCGAGCGTGATCCCGGGCGGCACGACGTGGAGTGCCGCGAGGGTGGCGTTGTGGCGCTTCGCGATGGCGCTCCCCACGCGGAGGGCCAGCTCGGCATGCGGGCCGCCGCGGACCGGGACGACGACGCGCTTGAGGTCGCGGACGCCACGCTGCTTCACGACGGCGATGTCGCAGGGCGACTCCCGCAGGACCTCGTCGATCGTTGCCGAGAACGGCGAGGTCAGTCCTTCGCGCCCATTGCCAGCCTTGCTCGCAGGGGACTTGCCACCCCAGCCGAACACGATGAGGTCGGCCTCGAGCTCGGCCGCCGCCTCGACGATGCCCTCCGCCGCGTGGCGCCCGATCCGGACGATCGGCTGGATGCGGATGCCCTCCGGCACGAAGTCGAGGACCCGCTGCAGGAGCCGCCGGGCGTGGCGGGCGCGCGTCGCGCCCTCCGACAGGGGCATCCCCTCCGGCACCTCGACGATGCCGAGCGCCGTGAGCTCACCGCCACGGGGATCGAGGAGGTCTGCGCCAAGGCGGATCAGCTCCTCCGCGGTGGCCGGGTTGGCGACCGGGATGACGATCCGCGAGGGCAGAGGCTGGCTCATTCCGCGCCCTTCCAGCGATCCATGAGGTAGGGCTTGAGCCGCTCGAACTCGCGCGCCTGGCGCTCCACGCTGTCCTCGGCCCGTTCCGTCGTGAACTCGCGGTTCTCGATGACCGCGCTCGCCACCCGGCCGAAGTACACGGGGACGAGGGCGGCTACGAAGGCATCGACGCGCTCGGGCTGCGCGCGGGCCGTCACGATGAGGTCGTAGATCAGGCGCGCCCAGGTGGCGTCGGGGAAGGCGAAGGCGGCCGCCGCCTCGGCCATCGCCGCGGTGTTGAGGGGCGCCGCGCCGGGGCTCGCCTCGGTGGCGATGCGGACGGTCTCCGCGACCCGGCCGGCCTCTTCGGCGAGGCCCAGGATGGCGGCCGTCGTCTCCTCCGAGAGCATCTCCGCCCAGGTGGCGCCGAGGGTCAGCGCGCCCGTCTGGAACTCGGTGAGCAGGCGGAGCACGTTGACCTCGAGCGGCGGCGGATCCACGACGCGCTCGAAGCCGTATGCCGGGACGTCGTGGCTGCCCTTGACCTGCTGCCACCGGTCCGCGTTCGCGACGGCCATCCGCAGGATCGTGGTGACGACCTGGCGGAACATCGGGCCCAGGTCAGCGCCGGGGTCCTTGGGGTCGTGGACCTTCGCGCCGAGGCGGGCCTGGCACACCGCGAAGCCGCCGTTGAGCGCCAGCGTCGTCATCCAGATGTCGATGCCGAACTTGGAGACCTCGGGCGTCCAGTGACCGGCCTCGAGGTAGTGCCGAACCAGATCGCCGGAGACGCCGAAGTCACCACCGATCGGCTGGCGGATCCGGAGGCCGTAGAGCGCCCGGGTCAGCGGGTAGGTGACGTTGTTCGTGATCGTCCCGTCGTGCTTGTGGCGGGCATAGAGCGGCGCGACGTAGTCGTAGCCGCCCTTGAGGATCGGGCCGGCGAGGAGCTCGATCCACTCGGGACCGATCGAGCGCAGGTCCGAGTCCACGACGACCAGCGCCTGGACCTCCAGCGCCGCGGCCATCTCGAAGATCGTCCGGAGCGCGGCGCCCTTGCCGCCCGTGCCGTCGATCTCGGGGTAGGTGAGCGAGACCCGCGAGAGCTTGTTGGTCGGGCGGACGAGGAGGATCCGCTCCACGTACTCGGGCGGCTCGGTCTCCACGACCACCCGGCCGGTGCCGTCCGGCGACCCCGCATCGGAGTTCACGACGACGGGGCGGAGGTCGGGGAAGTACTGGACGAGGCCGGCCTGGGCCGCTCGCACGACATAGCCGATCGTCGTGGCGTTCTTGAAGCTGGGAATGCCGACCATGATGTCCGCCCGTTCGAGTCGGGCGATCTCTTCCTTGATGGCCGGCGTCAGCACGGGCTGGGGCATCCAACCCACCCTACCACCGAATGCCGTCCCCGCCCGGGGCCCGTCGGCGTTCGATGTTGCGGCCGCGTTCCCTGAGCGGCGGCGGCCCATTCAGCGGCGCGGCATCACCACCACGGTCCAGTCCTCGCTGCGCTCGCCGGGGTAGTAGCGGCCGTTCGCGCCCTTGTAGGCGACCTCCTCGAACCCGAGGGCTCGCCATTGGGCGAACCAGGTCTCGACCGGCGGCCGGACGACCATCGTCCGGCGGACCAGCTCGCGCTCGTCCAGCACCGAGTCGAGGACTCGCTTGCGCTCGAGGAGGGGCACGCTGGTGAGCGACTGGTCGTCCAGCCAGAGCAGGTCCGTGGCGACCAGCGCGGCAGGCTCGTCGCCGGGGCCGGGCAGGCGGGCCTCGTCGGCCCGTTTGAGCGCCTCGCGGCGGCCGGCCATGGGGCTCTCGCCGATGAACCAGTGCTTGACGTGGTCGGCCGGCTGGACGACCGAATCCATGCCGACCCGGACCCGCGCACCCTCGGTGTCGCGGAGGGGCGCCGGGAGCAACGCGCCGTCGATCAGCAGGTCCTGCGCGAAGGCCGCGTCGGCGATGGCCTCGCGGAGCTGGTCGTAGCCGTCGATCTCGTCCGCGTTCGTGTCGCGCAGCGTCACCCGCCCGTCGCTCACTTCCACGAAGACGCGCCGGCCGCCCCAGAGTGGCTCGCACACCGGATCCGCGATCTTGTGGGGCGCCATCCGGCCGAAGGCCATCGGTCGCCAGCCATTGGTCGCGAGCTGCATCGCGCTCCGTACCCGGATGCCGGATTGGCTCATGCGCGCACTGTAGTCCTCGGGCCGATGGCTAGCAGAGGCGTCGCCTCGGGCCTCGGAGAGCGCGTCACAATGCCAGCGGGAGGATGTCGCTGATGGCCCTGCTCACGCGACTCGGCGGGCTCACGACCTCGGGCAAGGCCCGGGTCGGCGTTGCCTGGGCGCTGTACGACTTCGCGAACACGATCTTCTCGTTCGCCGTCGTCTCCGGCGCGATCGGGCTGTGGCTGGTCAACGACAGCCGCTTCGGGGAGCGCGACGGCAACTTCATCCTGAGCGTCGCCATCGTCGTGAGCGTCGGGCTCAATGCCCTCGTCTCGCCGATCCTCGGAGCGCTCTCGGATCGCGGCGGGCGGCGGCTGCCGTTCCTCGTGCTGTTCACGGCCCTCTGCATCGTCCCCACGCTGTTCATCGGCAACAGCAGCGCGGTGATCGGCGTGGTCCTGTTCGTCATCGCAAACTTCGCCTACCAGGCCGCCCTCATCTACTACGACGCGACGCTCAAGTCCGTCGGCAAGCCCCAGACCCGCGGGCGCCTGTCCGGGATCGGCGTGGCGATCGGCTACTGCGGCACGATCTTCGCCGGCCTCTTCATGATCGCCCTGGATGTCCCGGTCGAGAACCGCTTCCTGGTCGCCGGGATTCTCTACGCGATCTTCGCCATCCCGATCTTCATCTTCGTCCGTGAGAGCGGCCCGATGGCCCGCATCGGCCTCAGCGACGTATTCGGTTCGCTGGCGCAGTGCGTGACGACGGTCCGCCATGCCCGCGAGGTCCCAGGGCTCCTGCGCTTCCTCGTTGGCCGGTTCTTCTACTCGGATGCGGTGAACACGATCATCGTCGTCATGAGCGTGGTGACCACCAGGGCCAAGGGCATGACGGACACGCAGGCCCTCATCGTGCTGCTGCTCCTGACGGTCGTCGCGATCATCGCCAGCTTCGGCTGGGGACTGCTCGTTGATCGTCTCGGGCCGCGCCGGACGCTGATGATCGTGCTCACGTCGTGGGCGGTGGGACTCGTGCTCGGGGCGATCTCGCTGAGCGTCAGTGGACCGATCGGGATCGCGATGTTCCTGATTGCCGGCGGGATCCTCGGGAGCGGCCTCGGCGGGGTCCAGGTGGCGGATCGGGTCCTGATGGTCCGGCTCTCGCCCCCGGAGCGGATCGGCGAGTTCTTCGGGCTCTACGGGCTCGTCGGCAAGGGCTCGCAGGTCATCGGCCAGCTGCTCTACGGCCTGATCCTCCTGCTGCTCTTCGACAGCCTGGGCAACGGCGCCTACCAGGTGGCCGTGCTGAGCCTCCTGGTGACCATGCTCATCGGGCTCTGGCTGATCCGGCCGGTGTCGGACGAGTGGCGCGGCTCCGGCGAGCTCGGCGAGCCGCAGGCGGAGCCGCCGCCGGACCGGCTCGCCCCCGGCAGCGCCCCGCTGACCCCACGCTAGGAGCCCTTGCTGAAGCGGTCCTGATTTCGCCTCCGCCACGTCCAGGCCGAGGCGATCATCAATTCGAGGGTTGACTGCCGAGGCGCCCAGCCGAGCACGTCGGCGGCTCGATCCACGGCCGCCACGAGGACCGGCGGGTCGCCTTCGCGGCGTGGTCCGATTTCGCGTTGGATCGGCCGGCCGACGACGCGTTCGGCCTCGGCGAGGACCTGGCGGACGCTGAAGCCGATGCCGCTGCCGACGTTGCAGATCAGGGGCGTCGCGGTCCGCGGGTCGTCGGGCGCGGTTGCCTCCAGGGCGAACCGGTGGGCCTCGGCGAGGTCGGACACGTGGATGTAGTCGCGGATCGGTGTCCCGTCGGGCGTCGGGTAGTCGTCGCCGTAGAGCGTGAACGGGGATTCGCCCGCCGCCGCGGCGAGGATGTTGGGGATCAGGTGGGTCTCGGGGTCGTGGACCTCGCCGTT
>DATLDP010000128.1:0-16972 GCA_035525825.1 Candidatus Limnocylindria bacterium | reverse complement strand
TGCTCGGCACCGATCGCGAACGCCGCGATCGCGACGCCCTCGACGATCGCGTACGGATCCGTCTCGAGGAGCGTCCGGTCGGTGCTCGCCGCCGGATCCGCGCCGTAGCCGGTCGCGACCACGTAGCGCTCGCGCGCCGGGGTCTCCGCGGCGGCTCGCCACTTCGCGGCGGTGGGATGGCCGGCACCGCCGCGGCCGCGCAGGCCGCTCGCCTCGACCTCCGAAATCGTCGCCTCCGGCCCGAGCTCGCGAACGGCGCGACGCAGCCCCTCGAAGGCGCCCGCCTCCAGGGCCTCGTCGAGGTTCGCGGCATCCTTCGCGCCGGCGCGCGCCAGCAGGATTGACGGCCATTCCTTCGGGGATTGCAGGATCGCGCTCACGACTGCCGACCTTCGCCGAGCGACGCGCCCAGCGCGTCGAGATAGGCGGCGTCGGACGGGCGACGCCCACTCATGGCACTCGCCTGCGCGGTGGCCGTGGGCGGCTCGAAGCGCAGGTGGCGGTAGAACGAGGCGACGCCGTAGATCGGGGCGTACCAGGCTCCCGTGCGCTCGCTGATCCGCTTGATCGCCGCCACCGGCAGATGGCCGAAGGCAGCCTGGGTCGCCTCGAGGATCTGGAGCATCCACTTCGGGTCGTGGTCGTACGCGTCGAGGATCTCGTCGATCGTGGTCAGGTCGAACGAGGCGAAGTGCTCGTAGATCTGGTCCGGCACCGTCCGGCCGGAGCGGCGCAGCGCGGATTCCTCGCGCCGCTCGCCGTACGTTTCGGGCGGGCCCCAGTGGACATGGAACCGGCCCTTCGTGTCCATGCCGCCCATGTCGATGCACTCGATCGGGCAGGCCTGGGCGCACTGGAAGCAGGTCTCGCACTTGAGGCCGCCGTACTCGTCGTAGAGCAGCTGGAGGCGGCCACGGAACTTCGTCGCGACGTCCGCGGGCATCTCCGGGTACATCACGGTGGCCTTCGGCTGGAAGAACCGGCGCATCGTGAGGGCCATGCCCTTCACGATCCCGAGGCCCGGCACGAGGCTGTTGAAGAGGCTCACAGCTTGCCGCCCTTCATGACGTCGATCACGAGCACGGCGAGCGCGGTCACGAACAGGTTGAGCAGCGACGCCGGCAGCAGCCACTTCCACGCGAAGCCCATGAGCTGGTCGATCCGGACCCGCGGCAGCGTGCCGCGCATCCACACGAACAGGAACACCAGGCCGAACGTCTTGCCCAGGAACCAGATGAGGCCCGCCACCCAGTCGAAGTTGATGAACGCCCAGAGGCCGAGCAGGCCGCCGGCGACGACGTTGAACAGCACGAACCCGAGGATCAGCGCGACCCACCAGCGAGTCTTGCTGCGGAACAGGTAGAACGGCGCGGCGAACAGCAGCGTGGCCACGAGCGGCACGATCGCGATCACGAACAGGAGCCCGATCCCCAACGCCCCGGGATCCACGATCCAGCTGATGTGAGGCACCGGGAATGGCGCGTTCCAGCCGCCCAGGAACAGCACGGTCGTCAGCGCCGAGATGACGAACACGCCGATGTATTCGGCGAAGAAGAAGAACCCGAATCGCATGCCGGAGTACTCGGTCGCGAAGCCCGCGACGATCTCCGAGTCGGCTTCGGTCAGGTCGAACGGGGTCCGGTTCGCCTCAGCCGTGGCGGCGATGAAGAAGATCAGGAAGCCGAGGGGCTGGCGGATCACGTACCAGTCGGTGAACCAGCCCGAGACGCCCTGCTGCTGGACGATCGTGTTCAGGCTCATCGTGCCGGCCAGGATGATCAGCCCGACCACCGAGAGGGTCAGCGGGATCTCGTAGCTGACGATCTGGGCCGCCGATCGAAGGCCGCCGAGCAGCGAGTACTTGTTGAAGCTCGCCCAGCCGCCCATCAGCAGGCCGACGACCGTCATGCCGCCGATCGCGAAGAAGTACAGCAGGCCGATGTTGAAGTCCTGGGCGAACAGCCCGGGCGCGAACGGGATGACGAGGGCGCTGAGGGCCATCGTCGAGAAGACGACCACGGGGGCCCAGGTGAAGACCACGGGATCCGCGCGGGTCGGGGTGAAGTCCTCCTTCATGAGGACCTTGAGCCCGTGCACGGTCGAGAGCAGCGAGCCCCAAGGTCCGACCCGGTCGGGGCCGATCCGGAGGTTCATCATCGCGATGATCTTCATCTCCATGTAAATGATCACGAAGGCAATCGGCGGGGCGAGCAGCAGCAGGATCAACGCCGAGAACACGAACCGGACGATCGGCAGGTTGAAGATGAGGATGTCCAGGATGTTCTGGCCGAACAGGACCAGCGTGATGATCAGCCCGAGCGTCAGCACCGCGCCCAGCGGCACGATGATCGCCAGCGCCTTGCCGGGCAGCGTCAGCCGATCCCACGTCCGAGCCATTGCCGTCATCTCGCGGCACCCGCCGACACGGGGCATCCCCGCGTTGCCGTCTGCGCGCGCTCACTCACGCACCTCAGGGTGCGCTCGTTCGCGTGCTCACCGTCGCCTTGGGCTGCCCGCGTTCGGCGGGCGCCCACCAGCTCAATCACTTATCCACCCCGCCCATGACTGGATCGAGGGAGGCCATGATCGCCATGGTGTCCGCGAGCAGGTTGCCGGGCAGGAGCGCTCCCACCGCCTGGAGGTGGATGAAGCTGGGGTCGTGGATCTTCAGCCGGAAGGGCTGGTCGGAGCCGTCCGAGATGGCGTAGGCGCCGTAGACGCCGCGCGGCCCCTCGATGCCGGACCACGCGCGGCCCGGCCGCGGCCGGATGAGCCGCGGGAGCTTGGCCATGATCGGGCCGTCGGGCATCTGCTCGAGGCACTGATCGATGATCCGGATGCTCTGCTTGATCTCCTCCATCCGGAGCAGGTAGCGGGCGAGCGAGTCGCCCTCCGTCCGCGTCGGGATCTCGAAGTCGAGCTCGGGGTAGATGGAGTACGGGTGCATCCGGCGAAGGTCGAACGGAACGCCGGTGGCGCGGAGGTTCGGGCCGGTCATGCAGTAGCGGAGCGCGGACTGCTGGTCGATGACCCCGAGGCCGGCCGCCCGCCGGACGAAGATCTCGTTCTCGTTGAGCAGGCCCGTCCCGGCCTCGATCTGGGCCACCGCGCGGCTCATCCAGTCGCCGAGGCGGCTCATGAACTCGTGGTTCAGGTCGCCGTTGACGCCGCCGATCCGGAAGTAGTTGAAGAGCATCCGCTGGCCCGTCAGGGCCGCCAGCATCTCGACGATCTCGTCACGCTCGATGAATGACCACAGGATCGGCGTCAGGCCGCCGAGGTCCAGCGCGAACCAGCCGAGGAACAGCGCGTGGCTTGCGATCCGGTTCAGTTCCGCCGAAAGGACCCGGATGTACTCGGCGCGGCGCGGGACCTCGACGTCGAGGAGCCGCTCGTAGGCCGTGACCGGCGCCCACTCGCAGAACAGCGAGGAAATGTACTCGAGCGGGTCCACCTGGCTGATCGTCTGGTGGTAGTCCGCGTTCTCGATGAGCTTCTCGACGCCGCGGTGGAGGTACCCGAGGACCGGGTCGATGTCGACGACGCGCTCGCCGTCCAGCTTGAGCACCACGCGGAGGACGCCGTGGGTGGACGGGTGCTGGGGCCCCATGTTGAGGAACATCTCGCCGTCGCCGAGGGTGTAGAACTCGGCCTCGCGCTCGGTGCGCGGCGGGTACGGCGGGATCGGCTCGTAGAAGTCGTAGTCGTCCTGGAGCAGGACGTTGGGATCGTCCTGCGATCGATGCGTGCCCGCGGGCACGGCACCGGGAGCGGCGGGGCGGGGCGGGACCTGGGTGGCCATCGGCGTTCCTCTAGGCCCGCGTCTGGCGCAGGACGCCGGGGGCAGCGTCGGTCGGGCTCTTGGTCCGCTCGACATGGCGAACGCCGGCGCCCGGCGAGCGGGCCGCGTCATCGGGGAGATAGAAGTCCTTCCGCAGCGGGAAGCTGGTGTAGTCCGGCGGCATGTAGATCCGCCTGAGGTCGCGATTGCCCTCGAAGGTGATGCCGAACATGTCGTAGGCCTCGCGCTCCATCCACTCGGCGCCGGCCCACAGGAACGTGACCGAGGGCGCGCGCGGGTCGTCGCGGGAGAGGCCCTCCGCGATCACCCGCAGCCAGTCCGTCGTGGTCGCGCTCCAGAGGTGGTAGACGACCTGCATCTCCGTGCCGGTGTCCACGCCGGCGAGGTCCGCGAGCATCTCGAACTTGAGCTCCGGCTCGTCGTGCAGCGCGCGGAGCACCTCGACAAGGTCGCCGGCGCCGATGCGGACCTCCGTCTGGTCGTGCCGCTGGCGGGCATGGCCGTGGAGAACCCCCTCGAATCGGGCCTCGAGGCGGCGGGCGAGCGCTCGATCCATCGGCCTAGATTCCCGCCGGGACCGTGGGGCCGATGGCGCGCTCCGGCCAGTGGCCGCGGCGGTCCTTGATCAGCTGCTGGAGCTTCATCATCCCGAAGATGAGGCCCTCGGGGCGCGGCGGGCAGCCCGGCACGTAGACGTCCACCGGCATGATCCGATCGATGCCCTCGATCGTGGAATACGAGCGCTTGTAGCGGCCGCCCGAGCAGGTGCAGTCGCCCATCGCGACGCACCACTTGGGCTCCGGCATCTGCTCCCAGAGCCGCAGGAGCGGGCCGGCCATCTTGGTGGTCAGGGTGCCGGCGACGATCAGCACGTCCGCCTGGCGCGGCGAGGCGCGGAACGGGAAGGCGCCCCAGCGATCCACGTCGTTCTTGGACGTCGCGAAGGACATCATCTCGATCGCGCAGCAGGCCAGCCCCGAGAGCAGCGGCCAGAGGCTGTTGGCCCGCAGCAGGTCGAGGACGTAGTCCGCCTTCGTGGGGATGACCTCGAGGATCCCGGACCAGCGGGCGTCGTCCCGGCGGCCGGCGTCGGTCGCGCCGAACTCGGCGAGGTGGGTGGTCTCCGCGGGGCGGCCGCCGTTGTAGGCGTTGGGATCGTCCGGGCTCCAGAGCTCGTTGCGGAGGATGATCGGCTCCGCCACAGCGGTCGAGCCGCCGACGGTCAGCGCGCCCGCCGCGTTGCCGGTCTGGTCCGAGCCCATCTGGGTTACGTCTGCCGGGCCGACGCCGAGGCTCCCCGCGACGCCCGTGCGCGGTTCGTCTGAGGTCATGGCGCGCTCCAATTTCGTTTCATTCCCCAGGCCCTCGCCAGCTCAGGACGCCCTTGCGCCACGCATAGGCCAGACCGAAGAGGAGGATCGCGACGAAGACGAGCATGCTCGTGAAGCCGAGGAGCGGCTCCGCGAGGTCTCGGAAGATCAGGGCCCAGAGGTAGATGAACACCACCTCGATGTCGAAGGCGACGAAGAGCAGGGCGTAGATGTAGAACGACAGGCCGAACCTGCCGTGGGTATCGCCGTAGGTGTCGATGCCTGACTCGTACGGCAGGCCCTTGTGGACGTCGCCCCGGTTTCGATGGGACAGCAGCCACGCGGCGCCGAAGGTCAGGAACGCGAACGACCCGGCAGCGAAGGCGAACCCGATGACGTACCAGATCCCGGTCAAGGCCATCCTCGTTCAGCGCGCTCGCGCTCCGGCGTGGACGCCCGAGGCGCTTGATCGTGGTTGAAGGTCAGAGAGAGGCATTCGCGACCAACCGCCCGGAGACGGCCGTCGCCCTCCGTCATTCTATCGTGGGCGCCGGTCCGAACGTGGCGACGCTCAGGGCAGTCCTCGCAGCTTCGTGCCGGATGGCATTCCGCGCCCGAACGCGAGGACCGCGAAGGCCCCGGTGGCGCGGGGATCCAGCATCCGAACGAGGGCGGATCTCGCGGCGAGGTAGCGCTCCAGCGTGATCCCGGGCTCCGATTGAAGCGCGACCAGGAGCTCGCCGGCGCCCAGGTCTGAGAGGAAGGTCGCCTGGGTGGTCCGGCCGAGTCCGTCAAGGCCGGCGGCCGCCGCGGCGCGCTCCACGGCGGTGAGGTCCACGTGGGCCGTGAGGTCCTGACGACCCATCGCGGCAAACGGGTCCGCGTGCACTCGATGGCGGTGATAGGCGCGCAGGGTGCTGCCGCGGTCCGGGCGGTACAGCTCGGTCGCCGGGTAGCCGTAGTCGATCAGCAGGACGCTGCCGCGCGCGAGCGGCGCCGCCGCCGTCGCGAGCCAGTCGTCCAGTGAGAGGCAGATCTCCGCCGGCTGGCCGGGCGCGAGATGGATCTGCTCCGCCTCGAGCCGTGCGGCGAGGGCCTCGGTTGACGCTGGGGCGAGCACGGTCGAGAAGGCCCCGGCCTCGTTCACGGTGACGAAGGATTCGAGGAGGTCGCCGTTCGCCCCGCCCTCGACCCGGTGGACCGGCAGGGCGTCGAGCAGCTCGTTGGCGAGAATCGCGCCTTCCTCCGGACGGTCCGTCGCGGATTCCAGGAGCCCGGCGAGGCCCTGTTCCGCGAGTCGGTCCTGCAGCCCGTCAAGCCGCGCGGGCGAAGCCTCGATCGCCTGGTAGCGGATCGCCTCCAACAGCGGCGAGCCGTCGCGTCTGAGCCCATCGAGGATTCCCGCGGCCATGGCGCCGGTCCCGGCCCCGTGCTCGCGAACCACGAAGCGGACCGGGCGATCGAGCGCGTCCCATGTGGACGCGAGATGGCGCGCGACCGACCAGCCGAAGATCGGATGGCCCTCCGGCGCCGTCAGGAAGTCGCCCTCGCGCCCGGGGCCGGTCGGCGGGGCAGCGCCCGCGAGGCCGGGGGCGTCCGGCGCTCGGGTGTAGTAGCCGCGCTCGGGGTCGTACAGCGCGAGCTCCATGAACCGCGCTAAGGTCATCGGGCCGCCGGAGCGGATCTCCGCGCCGATCTTCGCCACGATGTCGGGATCGCTGTCCGGCAGGGGTGCCGAGTAATCGAGGTCCGTGACACGGCGGACGCCCGCCTCGTTGCCGCCGTCGGTCACGTGTCGCCACCCAGCACGAGCCGCACACCCGGACCGACGAGCGTGTGGCCGCCGAGCAGCACCGGGATCGATGCGTCCAACGCTGACGCCGTGATGGCGGCGAGCCACGGATCGGCGATGCGCTCGGGGAGCAGCAGGTCGGAGGCGTATCGATCCTCGGGTGACGGCCACTTCGCCTCGTCGGCGCCCAGCCGATGCGCGAGGAGGACGCGCGAATCCACGATGGCGCCGTCGCCGAGCTCGGCGAGGACCGACCCGAACCGTTCCGGTCCCGGGTCGTCGACGAGGAGGGCGAGGGTGGATCGAGGCGGTCGCTGCCCCTCGCCCCCAACGCCGATCGCTCGGAGACCTCGCTCCTCGATGAGCGCGCGGGTGCGCGACGCCGTCTCGCGTTCCAGCCAGCGGAGCGTTGCCGAGCTGGTCCTGCCGGCGATCACAAGCTGCTTCGAGGCATCCGCGGCGAGCGCCCGAAGGCGTCCCGCGCGCTCCCGCACGTGCCCGAGCAGGGCGACGAGGCCCGCCGGCGGCTCGTTCGTCATGAGCGCCACGTCCAGGGGCGAATCCAGGTCCATCCCCAGGCGCCAGCGAGCACGCCGGTCGCCGACCTCGTAGCCCCGCTCCTCGCGCAGCCACCGTGGCAGCCCGTTGTCGCTCGGCAGGTCGGGCACGGAGGCGAGATTCGCCGCGACCCCGATGGCGACCACGTCCGCGGAGTAGAAGCTGTTCGCGAGGGCAATCCGCTCACCGGAGGCCGCGACGCCGACGAGCTCCCGCAGGAACCGACCCCGCGCGAGGGGGATCGAGCCACTGCCGAGGACGACGAGGCCGGCCTCGGCCCCCAGCTCCTCCGTGACCTTCGTGGTGATTCCCCGCAGCCTCGCCCCAAACGGCAGCCCGTCCGCGGGGCCCGACACCATGGCAACGTCGGTGGCGCCCGCAGCCTGGAACTCGGCGCCGATCCGCGTCGCGCTCGCGAGGCGGGCGTCCGCGAGGATCGTCACGAGCTCGGGCGCATCCGGCGCGGCGGCAGGGTGCAGGATTCGCACGGCGACGGGCTCCACGCGGCGACTGTAACCGCGACGAGGCGCCGCCCTCACGGGGAGCGCGATCGAACGTGGCGGGACGAGTTCGGGGTTACATCGGGCTCGGGGCGAACGTGGGCGATGCCCGGCGGACGCTGGACGAGGCCGTCGCGGCGCTGGCCGCCCTGCCGCGCGCTCGCCTTCGTGGCGTCTCGCGCCTCTACCGGACAAAGCCCGTCGGCGTGACTGATCAGCCGGATTTCCTCAACGCCGTCGTCGTGCTGGACGTTCCATCCGGCCCCGACGCCGCGGCGGGCGCAACACACCTCCTCGTCCAGCTCAAGGACCTCGAGCGCGAGTTCGGCCGCCGCCAGCGCCGGCGCTGGGGTCCCCGCGAGCTGGACCTCGACCTGCTCCTCTTCGGCCGCGCGCAGCTCGCGATCGAGCGCCCGCCCGAGGGCGTGCCCCAATCCGCGGCGCTGGATCCCGGCGCGGCCGCGCGCCTCCTCGAGGTCCCGCACCCCTCGATCGGGGATCGACTCTTCGTCCTCGCCCCGCTCACGGACCTCGCGCCGGGACTCGTCCCACCGGGCTGGCGCCACACGGTTCGGACCGCGCGCAACCGCCAGGTCGAGGCCGAGGGAGCGGACGCCGTGGAGCCCATCGCCGCCTGGGATCCGGGCCGGAGCGCCTTCGCCGCCGAAGGTTCGTCGAAGGGTGGGGCCTAGCTCCCGTCCTCGATCGTCGAGGCGAATGGCGTGAGGAGCAGCTCCCGCGAACGAGCGTCCAGCGCGTCGCCGAGGACCAGCGCGGTCGCCGCGTCCAGCAGCGGCGGCACGTTGTCCTGGCGGACGTCGCCGAGCATCGAGCTGGACGCGCGGACGTTCTCGAACGTCAGCGTCTGGCTTCGGGTGATGTCGGAGACCGCCCACTGGATGATCGAGCTCTGGACCTGGCGGATCTCGTCGTCGCGTCCCGCGCGCCGGGCAACGGCGGACGCCTCGGTGCGAGCGGCTTCCCGCGCCACCTCGTCGGCGTCGTGATACGCGGCCCCGATCGCGAGCAGCTCGCCGGTCTCGAGGTGCGGGAGGATCCGGAGGAACTCCTCGAGATCGATGTCCTGCTTCATCGCAGCAGGCGCGCCCGAACCTGGGTCTCCTCGACCGAGTTGCCCTTGCGCCGCTCCACGCGATAGGCGTGCTGGCCCGGCAGGGACGCAACCGCCTCGACGAGGTTCCGCCCCTCGAACAACAGGCCCACCCCGTCGTCCGCCGCGTAGCCATCCGGCAGCGCGCCCGTTCCCACCAGCTCCTCGTAGCGCGGCCGGCGCAGCGATTCGCTGTCGTAGTGAGGGCAGAAGCTGCCCTGGAGGAACTTCAGCCCGTCCTTGAGCGGGTCCAGGCCCGGCCCGAAGGAGTCCGTCGAGGAGCCCTCGAACCAGCAGTTCGCGCCCGCGGACCAGCCCGCGAGGACGACGCCAGATTCCCACGCCGCCTTGAGCGCCTTGTCGACCCCGTGGAGCCGCCAGATCGCGAGCATGTTCGCGGTGTTGCCGCCCCCGACGTAGATCACGTCCTGCTCGAGGAGAAAGCCCTCGATGTCGCTGACGCGCCGGCCAAAGAGGTCCAGGTGGGTGGGATCGGCGTGGCGCGCGAACGTCGCGTAGAAGCCCGCAAGCCCTTGCGCGTTCTCGCCGGACGCCGTCGCGAGCATGCAGATCCGGGGCCGCTCGCGACCGGACAGGTCCAGGAGGTACTGGTGGATCGGCCAGTCGATGGAGCCAGGGCTGAGCTGGACGCCGCCGATGGCGAGGATCCGCTGTTGGGAAGCAGCCACGGTTCGGAGTCTAGAGGCGGACGCTCGGCGGGCGATCCCGATCGAACATGTGGACCGCGTCGATGAACCGGACCGTCTTGGTCTGGTAGGCCATCACGAGCGAGTGGGTGCGGGCGCCGCCGCCGAAGAACCGGACGCCTTCGAGGAGGTCCCCGGGCGTGACGCCGGTCGCCGCGAACACGAGGTTGTCGCCCGAGGCGAGGTCCTCCGTTCGGTAGATCTTCGATTCGTCGCCGTGACCCATCCGCTCGCCCCGGGCCCGCTCGTCGTCGTTGCGGTACTTGAACCGTGCCTGGATCTCGCCACCGAGACAGCGCAGCGCCGCCGCCGTGATGACGCCCTCCGGGGCGCCACCGGTGCCCATGACCGCGTGCACGCCGGTGCCGGACACTGCACAGCTGATCGCGGCGGACAGGTCGCCATCGGTGATCAGCTTGATCCTCGCACCCGTGCTCCGGACCTCGGCGATGAGGTCGGCGTGCCGCGGGCGGTCGAGGATGATCACGGTGATGTCCTCTGGGCGCCGCCGGAGCGCATCCGCGATGCGGTGGACGTTCTCGGCCGGCGGCTTCGTGATATCGACATGGCCGGCGGCCGTAGGCCCGACGCAGAGCTTCTCGAGATAGGTGTCCGGGGCATGGACCAGCCCGCCGCGCTCCGAGGCGGCGAGCACCGTGATCGCGTTGGCCGAGCCGGTCGCGACGAGGTTGGTGCCCTCGAGCGGGTCCACGGCGATGTCGATCGCGGGCGCCTGGTCGCCCGCCATCCCGACCTGCTCGCCGATGTAGAGCATCGGAGCCTCGTCGCGCTCGCCTTCGCCGATGACGATGGTGCCTTCCATCTCGATCTCGTCCATGGCCTTGCGCATGGCCTCGGTGGCGAGCTTGTCTGCGCCCATCCGGTCGCCTCGGCCCATCACCCGGGCGCTCGCGATCGCGGCCGCTTCGGTGACACGGACCATCTCGAGCGCGAGCAGGGATTCCATCTGGCTATGACCTCCCGGCCCGGTCAGGCGAGCCGTGCGCAAGGCGCGGACGAGCACCGGAGCGAGCGCACTTCAAACGTGCGTGAGCGAGGGGCGGAGTCCGCAACGCAGCGCAGGGCCGCATCACCGGGCCGTACCTCTAATGACGGAAATGTCGGCGACCAGTGAACACCATCGCAAGATGGTGTCGATCCGCTACTTCGATGGCCATCTCGTCGCGGATGGAGCCGCCTGGCTGGATGATCGCGGTGACACCGGCCTGCGCCGCCAGCTGGATGCCGTCCGGGAAGGGGAAGTAGGCATCCGCGGCCATGACCGCCAGCCGAGATCGATCGCCCGCTCGCCGCAGCGCGATCTCCACCGAAACCTGCCGGCTCGCCTGCCCGGACCCGATGCCCACCGCCGCGGCGTTCTTCGCCAGCACGATCGCATTCGAGCGGACGTGCCGAACGGCTCGCCAGGCGAACAGCAGGTCGGTCAGCTCTTCGAGCGTGGGGCGGCGCTTCGTGACGACCTGGAGCTGGCTGCCGTCGATGCCGAGGTCGTCGATCGTCTCGACGAGGAGGCCGCCGCCAATGCGCTTGAAGTCGAGCCGGGCGATGCCGTAGTCGCGCATCCCCTCGCTCGGGTTCGGGGGCACCCGGAGGAGCTCGAGGCCCGATTTCTGGCGGAGGATGCCCGCCGCCGAGTCGTCGAAGCCCGGCGCAATCACGGCTTCGTACGAGTTCGCGGCGATCTCCCGCGCCGTCGGGCCGTCGAGGACCCGGTTGACGCCGACGATCGCGCCGAACGACGCGACGGGATCGGTCTCGAGCGCCCGCCGGTAGGCCTCGACGAGGTCGTCCGCCGACGCGATCCCGACCGGGTCCGTGTGCTTCGCGATCACGACCGTCGGCGTCGTGTAGTCGCTGGCGATCCGGTACGCGACATCGAGGTCAAGCAGGTTGTTGAACGACGGCATCCCGCCCTGGAGGACCGCGGCGTCGGCGATGCTCGCCGATCGATGGGTCGTCTCGCGGTAGAACGCGCCGGTCTGGTGGGGGTTCTCGCCGTAGCGAAGGTCGCTGACCTTGTCGAGGACCATCGCGAGGCGCTTCGGGTAGGTGGTGCCGGAGATCTGGTTGAGATAGGCCGCGATCTCCGCGTGATACGCGGCAACCATCGCGAAGGCCTCCGCGGCGAGCTGGGCACGCACCTCCGGGCTGACCTGGCCGCGCTCCTTCAGCTCGGCGAGGATCTGGGTGTAGTGGTCCGGGCTCGATGCGGCGGCCACGGCCGCGGGGTTGCGTGCGGCGGCGCCGAGAAGCGCGGCGCCCCCCACGTCGATCATCTCGATCGCCCGATCAATGCCGACGAGGGCCTTGCCGATGTCCGCCCCGAACGGCCGGACGTTGACGACGACGAGGTCGATCGGCTCGATACCCTCGCGCTTCAGCTCCTCGAGCTGGTTCGGCTGGTCGCGGCGGGCGAGGATGCCGGCATAGATCGCGTGGTGGAAGGTCTTGACCTGGCCGTCGAGCATCGTCGGGACGCCGGTGAGCTCCGCGACGGACTTGACCTCGATGCCGTCCTGGAGGAGGTGCTCGCGGGTGCCGTCAGTGGCGAAGATCTCGACATCGAGCGCCTGGAGGCCCCGGGCGAAGACGGAGATGCCGTCGCGCGTGGCGACCGAGAGCAGCGCTCGCAACCGCAGTCCCTCCACGTCGTGCCGCGTCGTCTGTCGAGTCAAGGGCGAGGCCGCACCGCATGGGCGCGAGCCTGCCCGGAGTGTAGCCCGGCTCGTGGCATACTCCACGCTCGCCGGGCCCTGGAGCCCAATTGGGCCATGACAGTCAAGGTGCAGCGTTGACGCAGTTCCCCTGGGAATACTTCTTCATCGGCTTCAGCAAGATCAACTTCCCGAACCTGTTCGACCCGCTCTGGATGGCGTCGGGGATCCTGCTGATCGTGCTCATCGTGCTGTACGTCGTGCGGACGCGAGCTCTCCACCGCCACCGCCTCTACCTGGACATGTGGGAGTGGATCTTCTGGACCGGACTGATCACGTTCTTCCTGCTGGTCGTCGGCTCCATCTTCCAGTTCGACTTCATCGTGATCCTGATCATCATGACGGCGGGCCTCGCGACGCTCGCCTGGGCGAGATTCCGACGCTACCCGCCGCTGTTCGAGGCCTACGAGCACCAGCTCGCGCGTCAGCGCTACCTCGCCCGCGCTCGCCAGGCGCGGCCCGAGGCGACCATCCGCCAGAAGCAGGTCGTCCGACGGAAGAGCAAGCGGCGCTGATCGCGGCTCCGGCCTGATGGAGATTCGGCGCTTTGGCGTGGGCAATCGGCGTCCAGAGGGGCCGCCGGGCAGCGTCGGGGTCACAGGCCAGGTCATCCACTCCGACGCCCGGGGCGTCATCGCCGAGCTCGCCTTCGCGAAGGGCGGCCGGATCGAGACCCACGACAACCCCAACACGACGTGGTTCGTCGTGATCGAGGGCGGCGGCTACGTGCTCGTGGGCGAGGAGGAGCGCCGCATCGCGGCGGGCGAGGCGGTCCTGTGGCCCGCCGGTGTCCTTCACGGCGCACGGGCCGACTACTTCCCGATGCGCGTCATCGTGGTCGAGTTCGCAGGCCCGGACGATGCGGACATGCGCGGCATCCTGGACGGCGTGGCCCGGCGCCTCGGTCCCGGCGAGTCCGCGGTGGCTCGCGGGGAGGGCCGGCTCGCGCCGCGCCTCGGAGCTCCCGCGAAGGACCCCGAGGGCGAGCCCGCATAGGTTTTCGAGCGGATTTCCTCGCGCTCGGTCGCGCACCACCATGGGATCCGTCCCGGACCGGCGCCGGAGACGATTCGCCCCGCGGGCACGAACCATGACGGCACCTGTGCTGCTGCGCTGGCGATCCCGTTCATTCCCTGAGGCCGCCCACGTGCCGGGCGGCACTGTCGACCGCGAACGCGACGAGACGGGCGCCGGCGTCCTCGTTCCCGGCCGCGCGATCGGCGAGCCACCCGGCGCGGCCGACCTTGGCCGCCATCGACGCGGTCGCCTTCGCACCGGCCTCCGCCGCGTGACCCGCGGCCGCGACGCCATCGGTGGGTCCCCCACCAGCATCGGCCGCGGCCAGCAGGGCATCGGCGGCCGGTCGGAGCGCATCGAGCATGGTCCGGTCGCCCACGCTCACCTGCCCGCGTTGGGCGACGGACGTCGCCGCCGCATCGAGGTACCCCGCGGCCCGCGCGACGCCCGGCGCGTCGGGATCCACGCCGGCCTTCCCGGCGGCCATGAACGCGAACGCGACGAGCGTCCCGCCGGTCGATGGGGCCCGGCGCGCGATCTCCCGTCCACAGCGACCGATCGCCTCGGCCTCGGGCAGGTCGCGGAGCTCCGGCGCGAGCTCCACGAGCGCCCGGCAGGCCGCCTCGACCGTCAGGCCGAGATCGCCGTCGCCAGCCACCCCGTCGAGCCGATTCAGCTCGTCGCGATGCTCCGGCAGCACGCGGGCGACGGCTTCGAGCAGGTCGACGAACGCCTCGGACGATCCGGCCATCAATCGGTCCCCGTCAGGCCTGGGTGAAGAATGGCGTCTGGACGGGCGCATCGAGGAGACGCTTGAGCTCGTCGTCGAGGCGGATGAGCGTCAGCGAGGCCCCGGCCATCTCGAGGGAGGTCGCGTACTCGCCGACCCAGACGCGATGGACCCGGATCCCTTCCTCGCCGAGGATGCGGGCCACGGAGCGGTAGAGGATGTAGAGCTCCTCCTTCGGCGTGGCGCCCAGCCCGTTCACCAGCACGCCGACCTCGTCGCCGCGACGGTAGGGCAGGTCCGCGAGGATGGCGGCCGTCAGCTCCGCGGCGATCTCGTCGGCCGTCTCGAGCGGTCCGCGCCGGACGCCCGGCTCGCCGTGGATGCCCATCCCGATCTCCATCTGCCCGACCGGCAGATTGAACGTCGGGACGCCCGCCGCCGGGATCGTGCACGGCGACAGCGCGACGCCCATGGTCCGCGTGCCAGCCGCCGCACGCTCAGTGACCGCGACCACTTCGTCGAGGGAGGCGCCAGCCGCCGCC
The DNA here is from genome assembly GCA_035525825.1 of Candidatus Limnocylindria bacterium. Lineage (GTDB taxonomy): Bacteria > Chloroflexota > Limnocylindria > Limnocylindrales > CSP1-4 > UBA5189. Next base: position 2,168 of record DATLDP010000128.1, on the reverse strand, counting down.
GCGGCGCCCGCGACCTTGTAGAGGAAGAAGATTCCGGCGATCCCGCGGCGGGCGGCGGCGCGTTCGCTGGGCGCCGAGGCCACGTCGTCCGCGCCCAGGATGGTCCGGACCTCGATGCCATCGTCGGCCGCCAGCTCAGCCGCCAGGTCGAAGTTCAGCCGGTCGCCACCGTAGTTGCCGTAGAGGTACAGCACGCCGGCGCCGCCATCGATCGCCTTCGTCACCTCGAGCATCTCGTCGCTCGAGGGCGAGGCGAAGACGTTCCCGATCGCCGCGCCATCGATGAGCCCCTGCCCGACGTAGCCCATGAACACCGGCAGGTGGCCCGATCCGCCGCCGGTGGCGATCGCGACCTTGCCCTTGACGGGCGCGTCGCCGCGGACGATGGCCCGTGCCGATGGCCGCTTCAGCTGGTCCGGGTGGGCGATCAGGATGCCCTCGAGCATCTCGTCGACGAACAGCTCGGGCTCGTTGAGGATCTTCTGCATCGAGTGCATCTGCGGACCTCGGCTGGGGGAGCGGCGGGTCTCGCCAGCGTACTTGCGCCGCGGCACGCTGGCCGGTCGGTGCGTCAGCCGAGCAGCGTGCTAGCCCAGCAGGGCGCCGAGCTGGCCGAGGAAGCGGGCGGTGGCGCCCCAGACCTGCGGGCCGTCCCCGAGCTCCGGAAGCGCGTAGGCGCCATATCGGATCCGCCACTCGCGGACGTCACGCTCCATCACGGTGATCTCGGCGTCCGGCAGGAATGCGGCGACCGGCGCCTCGATGACGCGGGCGACCTCGCGCGGGTCCGGTTGCCAGGCCTCCGGCAGCCGATCCGCGAGCGCGATCACCGGCGTCACCCGGAAGTTGCTGAGCGGGATCCAGAACGGCGGGAGCTCCCCGACGACGCGGAGCCCGAGCGCAAGCGGATCCAGCCCGATCTCCTCCCGGGCCTCGCGGATGGCGGTCTCGACGAGTGAGCCGTCACCCGCCTCCGCCGCGCCCCCGGGAAACGAGATCTCGCCCGAGTGGTGGCCGTCGTAGCTCGTCCGCTGGATCAGCACGACTCGTGCGTCGGCGTTCGCGTCCGGCGCGAGCAGCACGAGAACCGCGGCCGGTCGGGCCCCCGCGACGCCCTCGGCGGGCGCCTTCCACGGCTCGCCGGTGACGCGCACGGGCAGCAGCGACGCCGGACCTTCCGGCATGGTCGCCGGCAGGTGCTGGAGCCGCTCGGCCGCGTCGACGAACTTCACGAGGCGCCGAGCGTACTCGTCGGGCATCCCTCGGCCATCGGCGAATCGAGCGTCGGCCTAGTTGGGCCGGCCGCCGCCGTCGTTGTCCGAGCCGCCGGTGTCCGGGAGGTCGAGGACGGAATTCCGACGCGCGCCGCCCGCGCCACCGCCTCCACTGCCGCCGCCCCCGCTGGAGCCCGCGCCGGCCGCGGCGCCCACCGGCTCCGCGCCCTCATCGGCGCGCCGCCGTGCGTCGCGCCGCTCGCCGGCGTCCGCGACCACCGATTCGCCCTCGGAGGTGAAGACCAACGAGGTGCCCACCGGATCGGCGTCCACCGCGATGGTCTGCCCGGGTCGGAAGCGACCTTCGATCAGGGCTCGCGCGAGCGGATTTTCGACCAGGCGCTGGATCGTCCGCTTGAGCGGCCGCGCCCCGAAGGTGGGGTCCGTGCCCTCGCGGGAGATCAATGCCCGCGCCGCCGGCGTGAGCTCCAGGATCAGGTCCTGGGTCGCCAGCCGACGCTGGAGGTCGGCGACCAGCAGCTCCACGATGGCGGCGAGATCCGCGTCGGTGAGAGCGTGGAAGACGATGACCTCGTCCACCCGGTTCAGGAACTCCGGCCGGAGCTGGAGCCGGAGCGCCTCCGTGACCTGACGCTTCATGGCCTCGTACGCCTCGGTGTCGCCCGGGCGTACGCCGGATGCCGCGATGACCTGCGAGCCGATGTTGCTGGTCATGATGATCAGGACGTTCTTGAAATCGACCGTCCGGCCCTGCGAATCCGTGAGCCGGCCGTCGTCGAGGACCTGGAGCAGGACGTTGAAGACGTCCGGGTGGGCCTTCTCGATCTCGTCGAGCAGCACCACCTGGTACGGCCGCCGACGAACCGCCTCGGTCAGCTGGCCGCCCTCGTCGTAGCCGACGTAGCCGGGCGGGGCCCCGATGAGCCGCGAGAC
>DATLDP010000057.1:0-14901 GCA_035525825.1 Candidatus Limnocylindria bacterium | reverse complement strand
GCTGCTCGTCGGGGCGGGTGCGGACGAGATCCTCGACCTCGTCGCCAAGACGTTCATCCCCCACGGCGGCTCGGCCATCGTGCCGATCCCGACCTATCCGATGTACGGGATCCTCACCGACCAGCGCGGCGCCACGGTCATTCGGGTCCCGCGCCGCCCGATCGAGGAGAGCTTTGCGCTCGATATCGAGGCGATTCGCGCGGCCGTCCGCGACGCGGAGGCGTGGCCCGGCCTGATCTGGCTCTGCAATCCCAACAACCCGACCGCGACGGTCGAGCCTCCGGGCACGATCGAGGCGCTCGTCGATGGGCTGCTCCAGGACGCCGCCGCGGCTGACAGGACCCCGCCGGCGATCCTCCTCGACGAGGCCTACATCGAGTTCGGGGGCGAGAGTGCTCTCTTCCTCCGCCATCGCTACCCCCGCCTCGTCATCACGCGGACGATGAGCAAGGCCTACGGCATCGCAGGCCTCCGGGTGGGGTTCGCGCTGGCGCGCCCCCAGACCATCGACGAGATCGCCACCTACCGGCCACCGGGCTCCGTCTCGATCGTCTCGGTGGACGTGGCGGCCGCGCTCCTGCCCGACGAGCGCGCGATGCTCGACCGGGTCGAGAGCACGCTCGCCGAGCGCCGGCGGTTCGGCGACGGCCTGGCCGAGGCGGGCTGGAACGTGCACCTCTCGAACACCAACTTCCTGCTCGTCAGCTTCGACTCGCCCGAGGTCGCCGACGTCGTCGCGGATGGGCTGCTGCGGCGCGGCCTCATCCCCCGCACGTTCCCCGCCGGGCATCCGTTGGACCACTGCATCCGCCTCACCGTCCGCAATCGCGAGCAGGACGACCGCCTGATCGCGGCAGCGAAGGAGATCGCCATCCTGATCGGGACGCCACCGCCGGTCATCCCCGCAGCGGCCGACTTCTCGGGCGCCTAGCGTACGAGTGCCCGGTCGGGTCCTCAGCCGGCCCGGCGGCCCACCCGGACCTTGCGCTTGCCGAGTCGCACGACGTACCACTCGCTCCCGATCGCCTCGGGCAGCACGGCCTCGGCGTCCGCCAGTCGGTGATCGTTGACCGTCACGCCCCCGCCGCTGATGGCGCGGCGCGCCTCGCCCTTCGAGCTGAACGCGCCGATGGCGACCAGGAAGTCAATCGGACCGGCGGCCGCGACTTCGGACGACCACGCAAAGCCGTCCGCGTTGGCGTGGAGCGTCTCGAGGATCGCCGGGTCATCGATCGACCGGCCGGAGAAGGCCGCCTCCGACGCGGCCACGGCCTGGCGGGCCGCCGCCTCGCCATGGACGCGGGTGGTGATATCGAGGGCCATGGTCCGCTGCGCCTCGCGCCTGCCCGGATCCGCGACGACCGCCGCCTCCAGCGCCTCGATCCGCTCCGGCTCCAGCGTCGTGAACCAGCGCAGGTACGTCGTGATGTCGCGATCGTCGGTGTTGAGCCAATGCTGGTAGAACGCGTACGGCGACGTCCCATCCGGATGGAGCCACACGGAGTCGCCGCTCTCCGACTTGCCGAACTTCGTGCCTGAGGGGTTGAGCAGCAGCGGATAGGCCATCGCGAAGGCGTGGGGTGGGCCGTCGGGCCGCGGCTCGGAGGTGCGCCGAATCAGCTCCAGTCCGGCGGTGATGTTGCCCCACTGGTCCGCGCCGCCCATCTGGAGCTCGCAGCCCGCCTCGCGGTGGAGGTGCTGGTAGTCCGTGGCCTGGATCAGCATGTAGCTGAACTCGGTGAAGGACAGGCCGCCCTCCAGCCGGACCTGGACGGAGTCCTTGGCGAGCATGTACGGGATCGTGAAGTGCTTGCCGGTGTCGCGGAGGAAGTCGAGCAGGTGGAGCGGCTCCAGCCACTCCGCGTTGTTCCGCATCGTCGCGGCGTGCGGGCCGGAGAAGTCCAGGAAGCGCTCCAGCTGCGGCCGGATTGACTCGACGTTCTCGAGGATCCGCTCGCGCGACTGGAGGTTCCGCTCGCTGGAGCGGCCGCTCGGGTCGCCGATCATGCCTGTCCCGCCACCGACCAGCGCGATCGGCCGGCCGCCGTGGCGCTGGAGCTGGATGAGCCCGAAGATGGGCACGAGGTGACCGATGTGGAGCCACGGGCCGGACGGGTCGAAGCCGATGTAGGCGGTCAGCGGATCGTCCGTCGCGAGCCTCGCCTCCAGGCCCTCCGAAGCGGCGTGGAACATGCCCCGCCAGCGGAGCTCCGGGATCAGCCCACGCAGCCCGGGATCGAAAGATTCCGTCACAGGAGGCTGCTGAAGGCCGTCGACACCGCGACCCGATGGGGGGAAAGGGCCCTCACGGACCCTATGGTATCGTCGCCGCCTCATGCAGACTGCCCTCCAGAGGCGTCAGCGGCACCGCCGCAACGGTGCCGCCAGGCGCGGACGTGGAGGTGGCTCCGCCCGCCGCGCGGCGCTCGCCATCCCGCTGATCCTGTTTTCCAGCTTCCTCGTCCTCGGCGGGGTGGGCTTCGTCGCCACGGTCAGCGCCTACTCGTTCTACAGCCGCGACCTCAAGGACCCCGCGACGGCCCTGGACAACATCGGCTTCGAGCAGCCGTCGATCGTCTATGACCGGACCGGCGGCGTCGAGCTGGCTCGCTTCGGCGTCCTGCGGCGTGAGCTGGTCAAGTTCGACCAGATCCCGCCCGAGCTCATCGACGCCACCACCGCGGTCGAGGACAAGGACTTCTGGACCAACCCCGGCTTCGATATCGGCGCCGTGGTCTCCGCCGGCCTCGACACCATCGCGGGCAAGCCCCGCGGCGCCTCCACGATCACCCAGCAGCTCGTTCGCGCCCGCCTCCTGGACGCCGACGCCTTCGAGGGCTCCGTCTACGACCGGAAGATCCGCGAGATCATCCAGTCGATCCGGCTGACCCAGGCCTATCCCGGCCAGGATGGCAAGAAGACGATCATGGAGGCCTACCTCAACCAGAACTTCTACGGCAACCAGAGCTACGGCGTGAAGGCGGCCGCGATCGGGTACTTCGGCAAGGACCTGCCGGAGCTGACCCTCGCCCAGTACGCGGTGATCGCCGCGATCCCGAAGTCCCCGACGCAGTTCGACCTGATGCGCAACGCCGTCCGCGAATGCAAGATCGAGATCGCCGAGGACGAGGAGTGCCCCGCCGCCGAGCTCGTGCTCCGCGTGCCCGAGGACACGGACATCTACGAGCGCCGGAACTTCGTCCTCGAGCAGATGAAGATCCCGAGTCGCAGCGTCCTCTCGGGGAAGGATCACACCCCCGCCGAGTACGACGCCGCGATGCGCGAGCCGCTGATCCTCACCCCGCAGGCGACGCCCCAGGTCAAGGCCCCGCACTTCGTCTGGCAGGTCCGGACGGCGCTCGGCGCCCTGCTTTGCGGCGAGGAGGACGCGGAGACCTGCGAGGCCGTGGACACGGGCGGCTACAAGGTCACGACCTCGCTCGACTGGGAGATGCAGCAGACCGTCGAGAAATGGCTCTATGCCTCGACCCGTGTCACCCACCTCAAGACCCCGGCGCCGGTCTGGGAGGACCTCGGAATCCCGAAGTCCGAGTTCGGCTGGCTGCGCAACCTCCGCGGCGCCAACATCCACAACGGCGCGGCCGGCGTCATGGACTACAAGACCGGCCAGATCCTGGCCTACGGCGGCAGCGGCGGCTACTACCTCGAAGGCACCAAGAAGTTCCAGCCCCAGTTCGACGTCATGTCCCAGGGCATCGGCCGTCAGCTCGGATCCTCCGTCAAGCCGCTCAACTACCTGATCGGCCTCGAGGACCACACGATGACCGCGTCCACGATGTTCATGGACGTCGTCACGGACTTCGGGCAGAAGGGCTCCGGCTCGTTCCTGCCCACCCAGGCGGACGGCCTCGAGCGCGGGCCGGTGCGGCTGCGCTCCGCCCTCCAGTTCTCGTTCAACATCCCGGCGATCAAGGCCGGCCTCATCAACGGCCTCGACCACGCCCTCGCCCGCGAGCAGGAGATGGGCCTGACCTTCCCGCCGGGCACCGACCCCGTCGTGTCGCAGTCGCTCGGGGCCCTCGAGACGCACCCGATCGAGATGCTCGGCGCCTACGGCGCGATCGCGAACGACGGCGTCCTGATGCCCCGGACGATGATCCTCGAGGTCAAGGACAAGGACGGCAAGGTCGTCTTCCCCGCAGAGGGCGAGAAGCCCGTCGGCAAGAAGATCGCCAGTCCTCAGGCTTCCTACATCATCCAGGACATCCTCGCGGGCAACACCATCAAGTCAGTGAACCCGATCTGGGGCCAGTGGCAGATCCTCGAGAAGACCGAGGACGGAACCACCCGCCGGCCGGCCGCGTACAAGACGGGTACGACGAACGACCGCAAGGACACCGCCGCGTTCGGGTTCCTCGCGAAACCGGACGATGAGGCGGCTCCAGCGCTCGTGGTCGGCGTGTGGATGGGCAACTCAGACTCCACGCCGAACACGGACTCGCTGTCCCTCGAATCATCCGCTCCACTCTGGTCGCGGATCTTGACCGAGATCAGCCAGGACACGCCGATCGCGAAGTTCAAGCAGCCGGACGGGCTCGTGAAGGTCGAGGTGGACGCGTTCAGCGGCCTCCTGCCGGGTCCGGGCACCGTGGCGACGGTCGAGGAGCTCTTCATCGAGGGCACCGAGCCCACGCGCAAGGACGACCTCCACGTGAGCGCAGAGATCGACGCGGCGACCGGCGACCTGTGGCAGGACGGCTGCACCGGGCCCAGGGAGACGCGCCGGTTCCTCGACTTCAGCCAGGTGGAGCCGCGATTCCCCGAGTGGCAGCGCTACACCCAGGAGTGGGCCCAGCGGGCCGCACGGGGTGTCGGCGTCCGTGGCGGACCCAAGAAGACCCGCACCATGTACTTCTACAACCTGAGCTTCCATCCGTTCGGCGCGACCTGGGGCGGGCGGTTCAAGCCCAACGAGGTCTGCAACCCGAGCCCGCAGCCGTGCCCGCCCGAGGGGCCGCCGACCCCCGACCCGTCCGGCTTCGTCCAGCCCTGCGTCACGCCGCCGCCCACGCAGGAGCCGACACCATCCCACGGCAAGCCCACCGATCCGCCGAATCCGACGCCAACGCCGACCAAGGGCGGCGGCAAGCCGACCCCGACACCGAAGGTCACCCCCGCCCCGACCGCCCCGGGGCCGACCGGCGTCGCGACGGCCTCGATTGCGCCCATCACGTTCCTGCCGTTCGGGTTCGCGCTGCTGCCGGTGTTCGTGCGACGGCGGTTCCGGCCGCTGCGCCGATCGGAGCCTGCGGACGCCCCACCTCGGCGCACCAGGATCCACTGATCCTTCGGCACGGAGCTCTCGGCGCTGACGCCGCGGCACCGACCCGGATCACCTGGCGGCACATGGCTGCGGGATGCGGCTCCGCTCAGCCCACCTCGACGATCGTCACCCCGTCGCCGCCTTCGCCGCGCTCCCCCGCCCGCACGGACTTCACGAGCGGATGGGCACCCGACGCCGAGCGCACCGCATCGCGGAGCGCGCCGGTGCCGAGGCCGTGGATGACCGTGACCTTGGCCAGGCCCGCGAGGGACGCGTCCTCGAGGTAGCGATCCAGCGCTGACAGCGCCTCGTCCACGCGCGCGCCACGAAGGTCCAGGGACATCGGGACGGAGCGCGACCGGGACTGGCGAATCTGGGCGACGTTGGTGCCCGCGGACCCGGCGCTGTCCGAGAACGCGCCGCCGCCCGGTCGGGAGCCGGGTGCGCCGCTGGCGATGGGAGCGAGATCCGCCACGTCCACGCTGACCCGGAGGGCCCCGGCTTCGAGCATTGCCCGTCCCCTGATTGGATCCAGCTCGGCGATGCGGCCGTTCCAGCCACCGCTCGCGCTCTGGGCGAGATCTCCCACACGCCACGCCGGCGCCTCGGGAGCGGCGGATCCCGCCTCCGTGCCCGCCTTGGCGCCACGCCCGCGGCTCGCCGTCGCGGGCCCCGGCGCCGGCGCCCGGGCAAGTCGCTCGTCCGCCCGTTCGAGGAGGCTGTCGATCGCGGGCGCGGTGAGCGTGCCGCGCTCGAGCGCCTGCCGGGCCGCCTCCAGCTCCCGACGGAGCTCGGCCACCAGCTGCTCGGCTTCCTCGCGGGCGCGGCGCTCCGTATCGGCGCGTGTCTGCTGGGCGCGGCGGCGCTCCTCGGCGGCGGCGCGGAGGGCCTCGCCCGCGCGCAGCTCCGCCTCGCGGGCCCGGGCCTTCGATTCCGCGGTCTCGCCCTCGGTCTCGCGGATGCGGGCGAGCGTGGCCTCGAAGGCGCGCTCCGATTCGCTGAGTCGTGAGCGAGCGTCGGCCACGAGCGCGGGCGGCAGGCCGAGCCGCTCGGCGATCGCGAAGGCCTGCGAGCCGCCAGGTAGCCCGATCGTGAGCTTGTAGGTCGGCGAGAGCGACTCCAGGTCGAACTCGACCGAGGCGTTCATCGAGCCCGGCGTCGTGTGGGCGTAGGCCTTCAGCTCGGCGTAGTGGGTCGTCGCGGCGACGAGGGCGCCCGCCTTGATGAAGTGGTCCAGGAGGGCCTGGGCGAGCGCGGAGCCCTCGGTCGGATCCGTGCCCGCCCCGAGCTCGTCGAGCAGCACCAGCGTGCCCGGCGCCGCGGCTTCGGCGATCCGGATGATCGAGCGCATGTGCCCGGAGAACGTCGAGAGCGACTGGGCAATCGACTGCTCGTCGCCGATGTCGGCGAAGACGTCCTTGAAGATCGGCAGCTTCGAGCCCGGCGCCGCCGGAACGTGCAGGCCAGCCTGGTGCATGAGGGCGAGCAGCCCCAGCGTTCGGAGCGTCACGGTCTTGCCACCGGTGTTCGGGCCGGTGACGACGAGCGCGGTGAAGCCGTCGCCGAGACGGATGTCGGTGGGGACCACGCGGCCCGTGAGCCCGGGGTGCCGCGCCGAGAACAGGGCGACCTCCTGGCGCTTCGACGTCTCGGGTCGCGAGGCGCCCATCTCGCCCGCCAGCTGGGCCTTCGCCGCCCAGAAGTCGAACCGGGAGAGCGAGTCGAGGGTCTCGCGCAGCGGTCCGGCGTTGGCGCCGATCAGGGCCGACAGCTCGTCGAGGATCCGGTCGACCTCCTCCTGCTCGGCGAGCTGGGCCTCGCGCCAGGCATTGCCGAGCTCGACGACGACGAGCGGCTCGATGAACAGCGTCTGGCCGCTCCCCGACGAGTCGTGGACGATGCCCTTCACACGGCTCTTGGCGTCCGCCCGGACCGGCACCACGTAGCGGCCGTTGCGGAGCGTGATGATCGGTTCCTGGAGCGACCCGGCGAGCTCCGAGCCGACGAGGGTGTCGAGGCGCCGCTTCAGCCGCTCGAAGGCGATCCGGACCGCCGCCCGGAGGCTCCCGAGCCGGGGCGAGGCGGTGTCGAGCAGCTCCCCGGCGGGGTCGAACGAGCGTGCGAGCGTGGACGTGATGGCGGGGAGCGGGTGGAGCAGCCGTCCCAGGTCCCGAAGGAGCGGACGACGGGCGTCCTCGAGGTGGGGCTTGAGCGCGGCGGTGGCGTCGAGGGTCGCCCAGATCTCGAGGAACTGCTGGGGATCGAGGCGTCCTCCGCGGACGGCCCGCTCGATCGCGGGGCCGACGTCGCGGGCGCCCGCGATCCCGGCGCCGGGCCGTTCTTCGACGAGGGCCCGGGCCTCATCGGTCTGGTCGAGGCCCCGAGCGACGAGGACCGGGTCAGATTCGGGGCGGAGGGATTCGGCGAGACGGCGGCTCGGACCGAACGAGGTCCGCTCGGCCAGGCGGGCGCGGACGAGCGGGAACTCCAGGATCTCGATCGAGCGGGCGTCCACCGCAGGTCAGCCCGCGGAGCGCGTCGGGCGAAGAGATGTCCCGCTGCGGGTCGAGACGGCCTGGCTGTCCGGATCGAGGAAGCGCCATGGCAGGCTGCGAAACGGCTCGGCGGCGTAGCCAATACCGATCCGGGGGGTCGTGGCGATTCTCGCGGGAGCATCGCCGGCCTCGAGGCGGAGCACGGCGGCGGGATCCAGCAGGTCAGCGCCGGTGCTCGTCCGATCGATGTCGAAGGCCGCGGCGACCAGGCCGGGTCCCGCGGCGAGTCGCGCCCCGGGCAGCCGCTCGAGCCGAGTAATTGCGCGCTCCGGGGCGTCGTCGGTCCTGGCTCGGCGCAGGGCATGGCGAATCCGCGCGGCTCGCATCGCCGCAACGCCCTCGAGCGGCTCGACCGCGCGAATCAGCACGGCGGCGGCTCGGCCGTCAGCCTCGGTGACCACGTTCAGGCACTCGTACATCCCGTAGACAAGGTACACGTAGGCCACGCCCGGAGGCCCGAACATCACCGTGTTGCGCGACGTTCGGCCGAAGCGGGCGTGCGACGCCCGGTCGTCCTCGCCGATGTAGGCCTCCACCTCGACGATCCGGGCCACGCGGCGCTCGGATGCGCCGGCAGGGCCCGGCTCGTGGGCCGCCTCGCGAACGAGGTGCGCGCCGATCAGGCCGCGGGCGGCATCGAGCGTTGGGCCGGCGACGAGCTCCCGGAGGGATCCGTGGCGCGCCGGCGCGGCCGGATCAGCGCTTGAACGCGTCGCGAACGTCCTGCGGGAACAGCACGCCAAGCACCGCGAAGAGCGCCGGGATCACGTTGTCGCGGAGGATCGCCGCGGCGAGCGTCGGGTCGAGGAAATCGTGAAGCGTTCGAAGGAGCCGGAACTCCCCCACTCCCACGGTCTCGCGGACCTCGGGCAGGTTGTAGTAGGGATCGAGGATCAGGAGCAGCGCGACGAGGATGATGAAGCCCTCGAGGACGCCGAGCAGCCCGCCCAGGAGCTCGTCGAGGACCGGGTACTTCGGGAAGAGCGGCGCCGGCCGGTAGGTGATCTGGATGCCGATGCTCAGCGTCACCGCCGCAGCCACGAACACGGCCCCGAAGGCAACCATCAAGCTGTAGGCGGGCGCGATCTGGGTCCATTCGCGGGAGAGATACTCGCCCAGCGGCTGGCGCAGCTGCGCGGCCAGGAACAGCGAAAACAGGATCGCCGCGATCCCGAGCAGCCGCCGGATCACGCCCTGGGCGTAGCCGACGATGAACATGGCGATCAGGGCGAGCAGGATCACGAGATCGAATTGCGTGATCTGTTCCACCGTGCAGCTCCCTCCCCGGTGCCTTGGACGGCGGCAATGTAACAGGCTCAGCCCCGGATTCGCGCTCCCACGTGGTCAGCCAGGGCAGCGATGATCGTACTGATGGCCGCATCGACCTCGGCCTCGCCGGGGACCCGGTCGGACGTGGCGAACCGCAGGCGGAAGGTCAGGCTCCGCTCATCCGGGCCGAGGGGCTGGCCGCGATACTGGCTCACGAGCTCCACGTGCTCGAGGAGCGGTCCGGCGGCGGCCCGCAGGCGCGCTGCGACCTCGCCGGCAGCCACGCGGTCCGGCACATCGACCGTCAGGTCCCGCTCCGAGGGCTGGAATCGCGGAAGCGACTCGGCCTGCACGATCGGGAGGCTCCCGCCGCCGAGACCCGCGATCGAGAGCTCGGCCACGATGACCCGGCGGGACTTCAGGTCCCACGCTTCCGCCAAGCGGGGGTGCAGCTCGCCGACGGCGCCCGCGATCGCGATGTCGCCGGTTCGGGAGCGAGATTCGACGCTCGCGCTGCGGCCGGGATGGAGCAGCGGCTCATCCGTGAGCGACGTGTATGCCGGCTCGGACCCGCCGAGGAGCTCCGCAATGATCGCCACGACGCCCTTCGCGTCGTCGAGGTCCGCATCGCGTTGCACTCGGCTCCAGCCCGCCGGCTCGAATGCGCCGGTGAGCGCGATTCCGAGGCGCCACCACTCCCGCGATGCAGTGGCGACCCGGCCGTAGCCCTTCCCGACCTCGAATGCGGCCACGTCGATCTGCCCGTGCCGAACGTTCGTGTCCACGACCTGCACGAGGCTGCCGACGATCGACTGCCGGAGCATCGAGTGATCCATCGACAGCGGGTTGGTCACGGTGATCGGCGTGCCCTCGCGTGGGGACTCGCCGGCCGCAGGCCGGTCCCCGTACGACCACCGGAACGACTCGACGATCCGGGGCGAGACGAGGGCGTAGGTCACGGCCTCCGTGAGCCCTGCGCCGACCAGCGCGTCGCGAATGGCGTCTCTGACCATCAGGGGCGTCTCTCGCCACGACGGCATCGGCGTGGCGGGCGTCCGCGGCGGCACGAGCTCGTAGCCATGGACGCGCGCGATCTCCTCGGCGAGGTCCGCCTCGATCTCGATGTCGCGCCGCCACGTCGGGACGGTGGCCACGAAGGCGTCACCGGAGGCAGCAGCCACGGACTCGGGCCGGTCCCCGGCGGCAATCTGGACGTCGATGTCGGCCGGGGCGGTCGCGGTTTCGACCCCCACGCGCCCGAGCACAGCGCGCTGCGCGTCGGCGCCGAGCGCCGTTCCGAGCAGGCGATCCACCCGCGCCGGCCGGAAGGCGACGCGCCGCACCTCGGGCTCCTCGGGATGCGTGTCCACCGCGCCCGTGGCCACGGCCCCGCCCGCCCACTCCGCGACGAGGCGGGTCGCGCGATCCGCCCCGATCCGCGCCAGCCGGGACTCCTGGCCCTTCTCGAACCGCAGGCTGGCGTCAGAGCGCAGCGCGTACCGGAACGCGGTCCGGCGAATCGTCACCGGATCGAAGATGGCCGACTCCACGATCACCGAGGTCGTCGCATCGGTGACCTCCGAGCCGGCGCCGCCCATCACCCCGGCGATGCCCAGCGGGCCATCGGGGTGGGCGATGAGCAGCGTGTCCGTCGTGAGCTCGCGGACGACGTGGTCCAGGGTCTCGAGTCGCTCGCCCTCGCGGGCCGTCCGGACGACGATCTCGGCAAGGCCGTCGCGCGTCCCGACCCGGCCGGCATCGAACGTGTGGATGGGCTTGCCGAGCTCCACCATGACGTAGTTGGACGCGTCGACGACGTTGCTGATCGGCCGGATCCCGGCGGCGAGCAGGCGCATCTGGACCCAGTCCGGCGACGGGCCCACCCGGACACCCTCGATCCAGCGCCCCACGAACCGCGGGCACAGCCGTTCGTCCTCGACCCGCACGCGCAATCGCGCGTCGGAGCGGATCCCGGGATCCTCGACGACATCCACCGCCGGCATCCGGATCGGGCTGCCGCTCACGGCGGCCACCTCCCGCGCGATCCCGAGGATCGAGAGCGCGTCGCCGCGGTTCGGCTTCACGTCCACGTCGAGCACCACGTCGCCGTAGAGGTCCGCCAGCTTCGCGCCCAGCGGCGTGTCCGGCGCGAGGATCAGGATGCCGTCGCTGTCGCCGGTGAGGCCCAGCTCGTCACCCGAGCAGAGCATGCCGTTCGAGACGACGCCCATCTTCTCGGTGCGCTCGATCCGGCGATCGCCGGGCAGGACCGCGCCCGGCAGGGCCACGGGGATCCGCTGGCCAGCCGCGATGTTGGTCGCGCCGCAGACGATCTCCAGCGGCTCACCCTCGCCGATCGTGACCCTGGTCAGCGAGAGACGATCCGCCCGGGGGTGCTTCGTGACCTCGAGGAGCTCGCCGATGACGACGTTGTGCCACTCCGTGCCCCGCCGCTCGATGCCCTTGACTTCCATCCCGAGCAGCGTCAGGCGCTCGGCGAGCCGTTCCGGCGTCAGGTCGAAGTCGACGACCTCGCGCAGCCACGACAGCGGGACCCTCATGGCACTTGGGTCTCCGTGCGGTCCATCGGACCAATGAAGGCGGTGGCGACCACGCGAATCGCGTCCACCTCCGCGGCTTGGGTCATGCAACGAGCCACGACGCGGAGCAAGTCCGCCACCTGCGTTGGATGGTTCACCGGCCGATCCAGCGCGATCCCACGGATCGCCTCGTGGCTCATCGGAACTGCCCGAGGAAGCGCAGGTCGTTCTCGAGGAACAGCCGAAGGTCGTTGATCCGATGCCGCAGCATCGAGATCCGCTCCGGCCCCATCCCGAACGCGAAGCCCTGGTAGCGCTCGGGGTCCAGGCCGCCGTTCCGCAGCACCACGGGATGGACCATCCCGGCCCCCAGGATCGTCATCCAGCCGCTCCGGCCACAGGCCGGACAGCCGACGCCACCGCAGACCAGGCACTCGACGTCGAACGCGACCGAGGGCTCAGTGAACGGGTAGTAGCCCGGCCGGAACCGCGTTTTCTTGCCTGCTCCGAACATCGCGTGGGCGAACTCGTCGAGGAGGCCGCGGAGGTCACCCATCGTGGTTCCCTCATCGACCATCAGGCCCTCGACCTGGAAGAACTCCGAGCCGTGCGAGGCATCGATCGCCTCGTACCGGAAGCACCTGCCGGGGAGCAGCGCCCGGATCGGCGGCTTCACGGTCCGCATGACGTGGATCTGGCCGGGCGAGGTGTGGGTCCGGAGGAGGCGGCCGGGGATGTCGACGTAGAGCGTGTCCCAGAGGTCGCGCGCCGGATGGTCCGGCGGGATGTTGAGGTCCTGGAAGTTGGTGAGGTCGTCCTCGATCTCGGGGCTCTCGTAGACCTGGAACCCGAACTGGCCGAAGATCCGGGCGATCTCCGCCATCGATTCGATCGAGGGGTGGAGGGATCCCCGACGGATCGAGCGGCCCGGCATCGTGACGTCGATGGTCTCGGCGCGGAGGCGCTGATCGAGCTCGGCCGAACCGAGGCTGGCCCGGCGGGCCGCGATCGTCGCCTCGAGCTCGGAGCGGACTCGGTTCGCCACGGCGCCCACGAGCGGCCGCTCCTCCGCGGGCAGCGCCCCGATCCCGCGCAGGACGCCGGTGAGACGGCCCTTCTTGCCGAGCACATCGAGCTCGAGCGCCTCGATCGCCGCGACGTCCCGCGCGGCCGCGACGGCGGCGTTCGTCTCCTCGGCGAGCGTCTCGAGATCGCGGGTCAGCTGGGCGAGGTCCACGAGGCTGGCGGTGCTCCTGTGCGCGGTGTGGGCTGGGGCGGGTCCGATGGTAGGGGGTTGCCGTGGGAGGAAAAATGATCGAGCCCCCGATCGTGGATCGAGGGCTCGTCGGGCGGGTCCGGGCCGCTTCAGCTCCCCTTCGTCGCCTCCACGATCTTGGTAAACGTGCCGGCGTCGCGGACGGCGAGGTCAGCGAGGATCTTGCGGTCGATGTCGATGTTGGCCTTCTTGAGGCCCTCGATGAACCGGCCGTAGGTGAGGCCGTGGCTCCGAACCGCCGCGTTGATGCGGATGATCCACAGGCCGCGCATCTGGCGCTTGCGCTGCTTCCGGTCGCGGGTGGCGTAGGCCATCGCGTGGAGCAGGGCCTCGCGCGCCGGCTTGATCAGCCGCGACTTCGTGCCCTTGCGACCCTCCGCGGCATCGAGGAGGCGCTTGTGCCGCTTGTGGGCGGTAACGCCCCGCTTGACGCGTGCCATGGGGTAGCTGCTCCCTGTCCTAGAGGTACGGCAGCAGGCGCCGGACCTGCTTGGCGTGCGTGGCGTCCATCGTCGACTTGCCGGCGTAGCGCCGGGTCCGCCGCGACGACTTGATCTCGAGGTGGTGGCCCCGCCAGGCGTTCACCCGAATGACGGTCCCGGCGCCCGTGACGCCGATCCGCTTCTTGGCCGCCTTGTGGCTCTTCATCTTCGGCATGTCGTCTCGTCAGTCTCCCGTCGTCGGCACTGGGGCCGGCGTCGCTGTTGCTCCATTGTTCGGTTCGACAGGCTTGGCGGGCTTCGCCGCGGGAGCCGCTGCGACCGGAGTCGCCTCGGCCGGAACCGCTGCCGCTGCTTTCGGCGCCGCTGCTGCGGTCTCCGTCGCCGGCGCTGCCGATGCCTCGGTCGCGTTGGCCTCGGCCGCCGGAGCAGCCGTTGCCGGTGCTTCGGTCGCCGTTGCCTCGGCATCACCCTCGCGAGCCGGCCGCTGGGGTGTCTCCACCACCTTCGGCTTGTGGGTCGAGGCCAGGACGATGAACATCGACTTGCCCTCGAGGACCGGTGCCCGCTCGATGACCCCGTGCTCCTCGACCTGTTTGGCGAACCGCTCCAGGAGGCCGCGTCCAAGCTCTGGATGGCTCAGCTCGCGGCCGCGGAAGCGAACCGTCACCTTGATCCGATCACCGTCCTCGAGGAACTCCACCGCGCGATGCATCTTCGTCTGGAAATCGCCCACGCCGATCTTCGGCGACAGTCGAACTTCCTTGAAGGTCACCGAGCGCTGCCGTCGCTTGTTCTCCTTCTCGCGCTTCGTCAGCTCGTACTTGTACTGCCCGAAGTTGAGAAAACGAGCGACCGGCGGAGCCGCCATCGGTGCGACCTCGACAAGGTCGAGGCCCCGCTCCTGCGCCATCTCGAGGGCTTGGGGCGTGGGCATGACGCCCAGCTGGTTGTCCTCTTCGTCGATCACTCGGACCTGTGGGATCCGGATCATCTCGTTGATGCGCAGGTCTCGGCTGATGGTTGCTTCCCTCTCGAACGACGCTCTGATGCCACCGGGCGGACCACGGCAAAGCCGCAACCTCTCCGGTCGCCGCGGGATAGTAGCACAGGGTGCCCGTGCAGCCCGGCGCCCGGTGCCTTCCGCTAGTGTCTGCCGAACGACAGTCGCCCCGCCTCGCGAACCGTAGCGTTCCGGAGCAACAGCTCGAGGATTTCGGAGGAGCATTCATGCGCGCCCGTCCCGTCGCAGCTGTTCTGCTGCTGCTCGCGCTTTCCGCCTGCGGAGGCGGCACGGCAACGTCCGGACCCGCCTCGACCGGCGGGGCCGGTGGCGGCACGCCCGTTCCGGGCGCAACCGGAGCGGCATCGGCGCCCGCCGGCACGGCGGCCGCGATCGATTTCAACACCCTGGATGCCTGCACGCTGGTGGACGAGGCGACGGTCACGGCGCTGACCGGCGCGACGAAGTTCCTGATCGATAAGCATTCCATGGGCGCGTCGTCGACGTGCTTCTGGGGCGTCGCCAGCGCTCCGC